>CAYMEF010000005.1:0-55955 GCA_964389625.1 uncultured Thermoplasmatales archaeon | reverse complement strand
CATTGATCTTGTTGACCGCTCCAAGAGATAGACGAACGGTAATTCTAGACTGGTCCGGTAGATCAGACATTTAACATCCTTATCCCGACTATCTGTCAGACATATATCACATTCATTTTATTTAACCTTTAATTTAATTGGGTATCAAATATTTATTAAGCCACATTTTAAAACGGTTGCATTTCAGCAAAAGTATTAACGAAATATGCTATTCTATTCTGTATGATGGGCGGTAGAATGAACGAGAGGCAGATACGTCGGATGATGCAGCAGGCAGGCATAAAATCTAGCGACATGGACGGAGTCATTCGGGTCGATTTCATATTTCAGGACAAGAAGATCTCGGTCAAGAACCCCCAGGTGACGATCCTCGACATTCAGGGGACCAAGACCTACCAGGTAGTTGGCGGACAGGAGGTCACCGGTGAAGTGGAGGCATCACAATCACAGGTCTCTGACATAAACGAGGAGGACCTCAATCTAGTTGTGCAGAAAACGGGAGTCGATAGGGAAAAGGCGATGGAGGCACTCAGGAAGAATGGGTACAAGCCTGCCGAGGCGATCATAGCTCTGATGACGGGAAGATGAAGAACCAACCAGCACCTGATAGGAAGAAGGTACTCGACAGCATTCTGGAGAAGCCTTCGGTCCGTAGCAGGAAGCTGAGGGCGATCGATGAAGTGAAAGAGGGTCTCGAAAGTCTGAAGAGGAAACAGAAACTTGACTTCGAGATATTTCTTGGTGGTTCCTTGGCCAAAGGAACGGATATACGGGGTTCTGATGCGGACATATTCATGTTGTTTCCGGGAGACTTCGATGCCCTCGAGGTGCTCCGCAGATTAAGGAATGAGTTTCCCGCTGGTCGGGAAGAGTACTCCGATCACCCCTACCTCACGCTTCCACAGAAGGATTTCTCGATCGATATCGTCCCAGGATACAAGGCTGCATCTGGGGGGGAGCTGAGAACGGCTGTAGACAGGACACCATTCCATGTCAGGTTCGTCCAGGAAGAATTCACCGACGAGATGAAGGACGAGGTCAGGATACTGAAGCAGTTCCTCAAGGGAATCGGGAGCTATGGAGCGGAGTCTTCGGTACAGGGATTCTCTGGTTATGCCGCAGAGCTCCTAGTATACCGGTTCAAGAACTTTGAAGGAGTCATCTCTAAGGCCAGGGATTGGAAGATCCCGTGCGCGCTCGACGAGGGTCCCAAGGAGTTCAAGGGAGCTAGTCTGGTCATGATCGATCCAGTGGATTCCGAGAGAAACGTTTCAGCTAATGTTTCTCAGGAGAATCTTGCGACATTCATACTCGCCTCGAGGCTGTTTTCGTGGGATCGCTGGAGAGAGTTCATGTTTCCAAAGAGTAGGGAGCATTCTCTACCCGAGGATGCGGTCGTAGTCTACTTCCCGTGCAGGAAGTGCAACGACCAGGTTCTGATACCCAACCTCAGGAGAATCAGCACAGTGCTGAAGGCGGAGCTGGAAATACTTGGCTTCAGAGTCGTCTACTCATCCGTGTTCGTAGAGGATGGAGGCTACATAGTGATACTTCCAGAGTCGGGAACACTGGGAGAAACGTCACTGCACGTGGGACCGCCGGTCACAAGCCCAAACGTATCCTCATTCCTGGAAAAGTGGAAGGATGGAACCAAGTTCGGTGGACCATTCATCGTAGGCGACAGGATCTGCGTACTCAGAGGGCGGGAGGAAAGGGATTTTTCCGGATCCGTTGCGAAAATTCTTCCAAAGATAAAGCTGTCAAGGGATTTCGACCCGAACAGGGTCTTGGTCATATCAGGACGCGACCTGGAAAGAGTACCTGAGAGCATCAGGAATGGATTCGTAAATCCCTCGCTCGGTGAATGGATAAAGTGTCAGGGAATGTTGAGCGAAATTATCCAGAACCCGAAGTAGGCCAAGAGAGTGATGAAGAAGACTATGAAGTAGTCTCCCTTTTTCTTTGTTTCGTGCTTCGCCCTGTAAATCAGGTAGACTCCGGCGATAACAACGACGAACAGAAGGAGCAGTCCGACAAAACTCGCACTAGATGGTAGAAGTCCGGAAAGGAATCCGAGGAATGCAGCTATGAAAAAAGAAATGAGCATTGCCTTTCCCCTAGCTATGTCTGCGACAACGTATTTTCCCCTGTCAAACGTCTCCATCTACGACACCTCTTTCATCATACTCGAGATGACCTTGATGGGGTCCGGGGATTTAACTACTCCTGAAGCGACCAGTATCCCCTCCGCTCCAAGTTTCCTGCTGATGCGGACGTCGTTTTCGTTTTTGATCCCTGCCCCTACGATCAGTTTCGACCCCGAACCACGGAGCATCTTCACCGCTTCTTCGATGATCTCGGGTTTCGCAGTTGAAACCGATACCTCTCCTCCTATGAGTTCCGGGGGTTCGTAGGCTATGAAGTCCGGGCTCAGCGTCTTAATCTCGGCAATTTCTCCCAGATCGGCAGCGCACACGAGCGTCTTTATTCCCAAATCCACTGCCATTTTCACCGACTCTCTTATCGTTTCGAAACCTATCCTGAATTCCGAGTGGTTGATCATGACGCCGGAGTAGTCGTAGTCCTTTATCAGCCCGAGAGGGATGTGCCCGGTGTAGGCACCGGCGTTCAATGGTTCCGCCGTCTGTATGTATTTGGTCAGACTCGTCTCGATCAGCGAGTCAAGAGGGCTAGTGACAAGAACTATTGAAGGATCCTTGCCGAACTCCCTCTCTATGCTTCTCGTGAGTGTCTTCGCGTTGACGGAAGTGGATTCCCTGTACGCCTTAAAATTGATAAAAAAGAGCAATTGTTCACCCTAGTTTAGCTATAGCCTCTTCTACCTCTTTATAGACTGGCTCGTTCGTTGGAACGTCGCTTACCCACTTGTATGCAACCACTCCATTCTTATCGAGCACAAAGACGGCTCTCTTCGATACATTCAGTCCCTTCACCTTCGCAAAGTTCTCGTGCACGCCTCCGTACTTCCTGCTCACCTGTTCAGTAAAATCGCTTAGCAATGGGAAATTCAGGTTGTTCTCTTTCTTGAATTGTGCCTGAGAGAATGGCTGGTCTACGCTGATCCCGAGGACGGTTGCATTGAGCTTGTTGAATCTGGCCATAGAGTCCCTGAATGTGCAGAGCTCCTGCGTGCATACGGACGTAAATGCTCCTGGGAAGAAAGCCAGCACTGTTGGGTGTCCCAGTTGGCTCGAAAGGCTCACCGTTCTCAGCTCCGTATCTACCAATTCAAAATCCGGTGCTTTGTCTCCAATGTTCATGACAGTTTATCTATTCACAGTATATAAAAATCGAGTAGTCAGCTAGGGGATTCTGTGTCCTCCTTCTTCATCAGCTTCATCCTCTTTGCCCTATCCTGGTATCTCTTCAGACCAGCATCATAGAGCCTCCTGTCATCGGCAGTTTCAATCTTGAGCTGCGGCGCCTCTACGGGCTTTCCACTGTCGTCGAGTGCAACCATCGTGACGATGGCTCTTCCAGCGAAATTAACATCGCCCGTCTCAAGATTCTCCGCAAATACCTCCACCCCTACCTCCATTGACGACCTACCGACGAAGTTCATCCTCCCCTTCAATTCCAGAAGGTCTCCGATGTGCACCGGATAGATGAAATCTATGTGGTCCATGTTTGCAGTGACGCAGTTCCTTCTACAGTGTTTCGTTGCTACTATTCCAGCTATCTCGTCTATCATCTTCATTATGGTTCCTCCGAAAACATTCCCTGCGATGTTTGCGTCCGGAGGGAGCATCACCCTAGATATGTTTGACTCGCTTTCCTTTGCTGTTTTAGCTTCCATGCATATTTCCCCTGAGCACCGACCCAAATACTTTGAACGCTCCATTAGAATCTAGCTATAAAGACATTCTCAACTCCGCTCTCCCGATTCCTCTCACCCAAATGAAGGGCAAATGGTCAAAAATTCATGATAGTCAAACTGAAAGTGCCAGAAGCTTTAGCTCTATTATCGGAGAGTAAAGATCTCTTCTCCCGTGTGAGAATATTAATTATGAAGGATCGGATTATTGAACCATATGCCGAGGGGGATTTCGATTGAATCTGCTGATGAAAATGGATTATTCAAAACGGGTCTGAAGGAGACCCATACTGTGGCGCGTTCTTACTCGGAATATGAGAATTTAGATTTAGAGGTATACAGATGAAATCGTTGGATGAAAGGGTGGCGATAGTGGGTGTGGGTCATTCAAAGTTTGGAAAGAGACTCGATGTGAGCATGAACGAGCTGGGATGGGAAGCTATCAAACCAGCTCTGGAAGACGCTGGAGTGACTCAGAAGGACTTGGATTTCTACTCGTTGGGTAATTTTGGGACGTGGAGCGAAGAGATCCTGCCTGCGGTTACTGTCGGGGAGTATGCGGGTTTGACGTGTGGCAGTCTCAAGACGGAAGCGGCGTGTGCATCCGGAAGTGCGTCGCTCAAGATAGCCGCTGACAGCATACTCTCCGGAAATGGAAAGATTGCAATGGCTATGGGTATAGAAAAGATGTACAACTCACCGAACGGGACGATAATAGAGCTCATCGGGAGAGCAGGGAACTACTTCTGGGAGTTCGAGAATTTTGGAATGACATTCCCGGGGTACTATGCACTCTACGCAACGAGGTATCTGAACGATTTCGGTGCCACAGAAGAGGACCTGTGCGAGGGTGCTGTGAAGGCCCATCACTACGGGAGCATGAACCCATACGCACAGTTTCGGAAGGAGACGTCGGTGGAGGAGTGCATGAGATCGAAGTACGTCGCCAGGCCTCTGAAACTGATGGATTCGTCACCGATTACAGACGGGGCCGCTGCCGTGGTCCTGGCTAGAGGGGATGTTGCAAAGAAATTAACTGATACCCCGGTCTTCATAGATAGCCAGGGATACGCGACTGGAACAGCATATATGGGCAGGAGAGACGACTTCACGGGTCTCGAGGCGAGCAGGAGAGCGGCTGCAAGTGCACTGAAGGGTGCAGGCCTGGATGGGATCGGGCATAATTTTGACCTCTTCGAAGTGCACGACTGCTTTACGATAGCCGAGGTGATGGCTTACGAGGATGTTGGAATCGCAAAGAAGGGAGAAGGTATAAAGCTACTCAGAGAGCACCAGACCTACAGGGACGGAAGGTACCCGACAAACCTCGACGGAGGTCTCAAATCAAAGGGACACCCGATAGGGGCCACGGGCATCAGTCAGGCCGTCGAGATAACTAAACAACTCAGGATGGAGGCAGAGAATGGGCGTCAAGCCGATATCAAGAAAGGGAGGGCTCTCCAGCACAACGTTGGCGGGACGGGTCACTATGCATACGTAACGATATATTCGAGGGGTGAGTAGATGCCGACGGAACCTATTCTTGAGGACAGGAGGGTCCTCGATCTAAGGTACAGAATGCCGATACTGCACATCCAGAACTTCTTCAGGGGCCTGGAAGAGGGGAAGGTCAGGGGGACGAAGTGCAAAACATGTGGATCGCTGTATTTCCCTCCGCAATCGGACTGCTCTAACTGTAGAGGCAGTGAAATGGAATGGGTGGATTTCAAAGGCGACGCCACCCTGGAGACATTTACAGTCATTGAGGTAGTCCCGACTTCATTCGCCGACAAGGGGAGCTATGTGGTGGCAGTTGGGCTGCTTCAGGAGGGTGTAAGGGTCCTCGCCTGGTTGAACGCTGCAGATAGAGGGAAGTTGCGAGTAGGTGCAGGGATAGAACTGAGGTCAGTAAAGATAGAAGAGGGATACTTTAGCTACGAATTCTTCCTCAAAGGATGAGCTGTTGGAGCAATGGTCCCTTTCGATTTCTAACACTCGTTTATTATAGCGACCTTTCTGTCAGTTGAATACCTTCTCCTCTTCTAGCCTAAAATCGAGTGCGTCCTTTTCAACGTCTCTTCTCCTGGTACCGGCATCCCGACCTTCAAACTCCTTAATGTATTCGTGCTGTATAATCAGCTTCATCACCTCACTGCTGCCTGTCCAGATCAGTCCCAACCTGGCATCCCTGAGGAGTCTCTCGATCGGATAAACTGTCGTGTACCCAATCCCCCCAAGCATCTGCATCGCATCGTTAACTATTTCCCACATCGCTTCTGTAGATCGCAGTTTAGCAATGGAGACGAGCTTTCTTACCTGCGATAATTCGGTCCTTCCAGATTCCATCTGGTCTGCTGCCCTGCTTGCAACGTATACCATGGAAGAGGCACTCTCAAGGAGTGCAATGCTCTCTGCAAGTTTGAAGCTTATCCCCTCGTGTTCCACTAGTTTTTTCCCAAACGATTCTCTCTTTCGTACGTATGAAGTTGCAACTTCAATAGCAGCAGATGCAACTCCGAGGGAACCAGCTGCAGTAGTGAGTCTCTCTGGGACCATCATCCTGTTGAATACTTCGTATCCTCCGTTCAGCTCGCCGATTAGATTCTCGTCTGGCACCTTGGCATCCTTGAAGACGATCCTCGCCGTTCCGCCGCCCCTGTTTCCCATCAGTCCGTACATGGTCTCAACCTTCAAGCCGGGGGTATCCCTATCGACGATGAATGCACTCACTCCACGGGTCTTCGACTTGGCACTCTTGTCGGTGATGGCGTAGGTGACGAAGAAATCTGCTCCCTTTCCTCCCACGATGAACCTCTTTTGTCCATTCAGGACAAATTCATTCCCTTTCTTTTCTGCCGTGGATTTCATCATGCCGAACAGATCGGAGCCTCCAGATGGCTCAGTTATGGCCTCAGCACCGTACCTGCCTCCGCTAGTGATTCCCCTGAGGTAGGTCTCCTTTTGCTGTCTAGTACCGAATCTGTAGATGGGCTCTCCCACGATCGTTCCGAGAGAATACATGCAGCTCAGAGTGAATCCGAGATAACCCATCTCCTCGACCGCTGACATTTCACCCGTCCAGGAGATTCCCCTTCCTCCGTATTCTACCGGAAACCTCAATCCGACCGTTCCGCTCTTTGTTGCAATCTCTATGAACTCTCTCGGGAACACGACCTCTTCTCTCTCGATCTTCCTGATAAGATCATGAGGTACCTTCTTGACGGTCTCCCTAACATCGTATTTCGTTCTCTTTTCGTCCTCGCTAAGCAGAAAATCTTCCATATTTGACACCAGTTGTTTTATTGCTCCCCCTGTGATATGAACACCTGGTATCATAAAAAGTTGTCAACCAGGGAGGCCTCCTTCTGTGCGTAGGGATATGGTTTATCGCCGGAAGTTATCCCTTGCGCTATTCAGTTCTCCAAAACTTAGCTTCGGTTAAACACTTTAGGTAGAAGAAGTCGAATCAATCGACAAATTTAATTAATGGACTCCTTTTAATATTGTGCAACAACAAACTGACGAAAGAATCTGGTTAAAGATCTATGACAAAGGGGTGCCTGCGGACATTGAATGCAAGGAATCGAAACCGTACGACTTCCTGAAGTACGGGGCAGAAAAAGTCCCGGACAGGGAGGCAGTTATCTTTTTCAATTTCAAGATAGACTACAAGGGCCTGAAGAAGACCGTGGATTCATTCGCCTCATTCTTGAAAATACTGGGAGTCGGGAAGGGAGACAGGGTGGCTATTGACCTTCCCAACTCTCCCCAGTACATCATCTCGTTCTTTGCTATCAACAAGCTAGGTGCAGTCGCTGCTCAGATCTCTCCAACCTATTTCGAGGTCGAGATTGACCACATTCTTGGAGATTCTAAGCCAAGAGTGCTCATCGTGTTCGATGATCTTCTACCTAGACTTACAGAAGTGAGGAAAAAATACCCAGATCTTATATTGGTGGTAACCAGGATAGAGGATTTCCTAAAATTCCCTCTAAATTTCCTTTACACGATGCAGAGAAAGATGAAAAAGAAATTTGTAGAGATTCCAGCAGAGCTACGCAGATTCACTGAGTTCCGGAATTTTCCAGAGGCCACAGAGGACGAGGGGGATCAGAGCTCTCTTGCGGTCCTACAATACACTGGCGGGACGACAGGAACTCCAAAGGGTGCCATGCTCTCTAACAGGAATCTCGTGTGCAACACTGCACAGTCGGTTGCAACACTCCCCGGCCAGGGGTTCGGGAAGGATGTCATGCTTAGCGTGATCCCTTTTTTCCACGTGTTCGGCATGACTGTAGCAATGAATTTTCCGATAAAGATTGGGGCCACGATGGTCCTACAGCCAAAACCAGACATCGAGGGGATATTCAAGCTCATCAAGAAGTACCATCCCAGTTTCTTCCCGGGAGTTCCAACCCTGTATGGTGGAATTCTCCTGAACAAGAAGATTCAGAAGGTGGATATGAAATCCGTGCAATACTGCATATCCGGTTCTTCGTCCTTACCTGTTGAGATAATCGAAAAGTGGGAAAAGATAACTGGAGGACACCTAGTCGAGGGGTATGGCCTGACGGAGGCGTCTCCCGTGACGCACGTGAACCCGTTGTTCGGAAAGATAAAGGCGGGTTCGATTGGGATACCCGTGCCATCCACTTATGCGAAGATCGTGGACGCGGAAACTGGGGAGAAGGAAAAGGGGATAAACGAAGAGGGGGAACTGATAGTCAAGGGACCACAGGTCATGGACGGATACTACAACTTTCCAGATGAGACGAAGAACACCATCAGAAACGGATGGCTCTACACGGGCGATATTGCAAGGATGGACGAGGAGGGTTACTTCTTCATAGTCGATAGAAAGAAGGACATGATCATTGTCGGAGGTTTCAACGTGTACCCGAGAGAGGTCGAAGAGGTCCTGTACCAACACCCCAAGGTGAAGGAGGCAGCCGTGGTGGGAGTCCACGATGAGAAGTATGGTGAGATAGTCAAGGCATTCGTAGCCCTGAAGGATGGAGAGAATGCAACCGAGCAGGAAATAAAGGATTTCTTCCAGGGAAAGATTGCGAAA
This sequence comes from uncultured Thermoplasmatales archaeon, assembly GCA_964389625.1. Lineage (GTDB taxonomy): Archaea > Thermoplasmatota > Thermoplasmata > Thermoplasmatales. Next base: position 47,049 of record CAYMEF010000005.1, on the reverse strand, counting down.
TTCAAGATACCCAAGATAGTTGAGTTCAGGAAAGAACTACCAAAAACTATGGTTGGAAAGATCCTCCGGAGGGAACTGAGGGAGGAGACGAAGAAAGCTGCGAACTAGTTCCGACAATAAAGAAGTGTTTCAGGTGAAGAAAGGAAGGTCGATTTAGAGACTGAGATCGGTGTTCATCTACGGGCCTCCCGCGGTCAGGAGATTAGAAGTTGCTGAGGAGTTGTCGAAGCTCACTGGATATAAACTGTATCACAACAACGTTTCTATCCAGGAAGTGAATACAATTCCTGATTTCGGAACACCGACTTTCTGGCGGCTGGTAGGTAGATCCAGGAAAGAAATGATCAGGAGAGCAGCCAAGGAAGGAATAGACACGATATTCACATTTGTGTATGCCAAAAATTCAGACGACAAGACGGTGAGGGAGATCCACAGATGCGTGGATCCTTCTGGTGGCAATGGGCTCCGTTTTGTCAGATTGCACTGCGACGGAGTCGAATTGTAGGGAGGGTCCGAGCAAAATCCAGGAAGAAGCGGAACAAGCTGGAATCCCTACAAGAGCTCGAAAGGTTGTTCAGTATCTACGATCTTTCAGGAACTATCCTCGGAACTTGGAGATTTAGCGCGCAGATACCACTGCCAAATCGCCCAGGCAAGCAGCTATGGAGATTGCCACAACTACGGGTCAACGGAACACTGACACAGAAAAGCCCTGCTAGTCGACCCTCTACACGAAACCTGCCCTAGACTCGAACACCAAACCGGATAGCCTTTCCATGTCCTTCTCATCGTTGTGGAACAGGACTGAGAGTGCCATGGAATCCCTGTAGAACTTCTCTATCCCAAAATCTTCCAGGTAACCGTACCCTCCATGGATCTGCAGTGAGGTCCTGCTTATGTCTTTTCCAAGTGTGAGAGTCAACTGCTTCAAGAACAAAGCTTCCTTCCCGCTGGGTGTTGAGGTAAGTAGATCCTGGAAATATCTCTTGAGAACTTCCATCTCTGCTATCTGTGACGTCAGCTCGAATGCGAGTGGTTGGAAATCCTTGAGGTAGTGACCGAACGCGGTCCTGACCTTGGCATATTCCACCGCTTTTTGAGAGACCCCCTCCGCCATCCCGAGGGATATGGCCGCCACTGGTATGGCAAGGTCGTCGTACATCTTCTGGAGCGCCTCCCTTCCATTCTTTTCCAGAATCGTGAAGTCAGTGGTATCAACGGAAATCTCAGAGAAACCAATGCTGCGGAACCCAAGTCTCTTGTGGCTCTTGCCACTGGTGAATCCGGACTTTATAAGGACCATTTCCCCGGAGTCTATAAGGGTGACCACGAAGTCAGAATCGCTTCCCAACACGAACTTCTTGCCCCCCTTGAGCCTGCCTCCCTCTATCTTTAAGCTTCCATTCTGCTCCCTTCCGACCAGTAGATCGGAAATAGTTACCGTTCCGGACTTTTCACCGTTTGCAACTTCGGTTTGAATCCCTTGGTCGGTGACTGCCAGCGCGAATGCGTTGGCCAGCAACGTCCTCAGGGCAACTGCAGGAGCTGCCTTTGCAAGATTCTCGAGCACGATTGCGAGAGCCTTCACATCCCTGCCCGTTGATCCTCCCTCCGATCCGACGAGTGAAAGGAATCCCTGTACAGCGAGTTTTGCAACGAAGTCCTTCCCAATTCTGTCGTTTTCCAGTTTCATCGAATCGTTTTCAACGAATTTCGTATTGAAATCCTTAACTGTATTTTCCAGTATCTTGTATTCCTCTTCCATCAGATCACGCTCCTCCTTCTTTCAGCATCATCCTCGTGATTATAAGTTTCTCCACTTCCGTTGTTCCCTCCCATATGTCCAGTATCTTTGCGTCTCTGAAGAACCTCTCAAGGTCCGATGTTAGACCGTGGATAGACATCAACTCCATCGCTTTTCTGGTGGAGAAGACCGCAGTCTCGGCTGCGTAATACTTTGCCATGCTTGTTACGATAGGATTGGGGGTGAATTTGAATAGATACGATGCTGCTTTGTAGGTGAGATTCCTTGCTGCCTCCACCCTCGTCGCTATGTCTGCGATCGCAGACTGCAGGCTCTCCTTGAGTTCACCCGTTTCTGACGGTTCTGCGAATTTTCTTGAGTATTCCATGAGCCTGTCAAGGGCACCATGGGCGATACCCAGTCCCTGTGCAGCCACATAGATCCTGCTTATGTTGAAGAACGTCATGATGTAATAGAACCCCTTCCCCTCTTCTCCGATCAGGTTCTCCTTCGGGACCCTTACGTTGTCGAATATCAGCTCGGCCGTATTGGTAGCTCTTACGCCCAGCTTACCGTGGAGCTTGTTTATGGAGAATCCGGGGCTCTTCGCATCGACCACGAACACGCTCATCCCTCTGTGCTTTTTCTCTGGGGATGGTGATGGTGATGTCCTTGCCAGTACGAGGAAGTAGTCCGCTATCTGCCCATTGCTAATGAACATCTTGCCTCCGTTGAGCAAGTAGGAATCCCCATCTGGCCTTGCTTCAGTCTTTATGTTTGCAACATCGGAGCCCCCTCCAGGCTCAGTCACACCAAGGCCCAACGTCTTCTGTCCAGCAAAAACGGGATTCATGTACTTCTCCTTTTGATCGTCGTTTCCAAAGAACGTGAATATCTCAGCTCCAAATGCAGAGATCGTGACTGATATGCCCAATCCCGGGTCTCTCCTTATTAATTCTTCAATCGTGACGAGGACCTTCCACGGATTGGTGAAGTCGAGTATCTTCTCTCTTTTTGAGGTAGCAACTATGTCTAACGGGAACTGTTCCTCTCTGTCAGATTTTTCGGCAATCTCTTCCGTGAAATATTTGTTTGCGAAATCTTTTGCTTTGGTAATAGCCTCCTTCACATCGTCGTTCAGCTCGAAATCCATTTTTCACACCCTTTCAAACAGTGCAGAGTAACCTTGACCTCCACCTACGCAGAGGGTCGCCATGCCTCTCTCCTTCCCTTTGGTATTGAGAAGTCGAGAAAGCGTACCTGCAAGTCTGGCGCCCGAAGCTCCAAGCGGATGGCCTATCGCAATAGCTCCACCGTTGACGTTCACTCTTTCTCTGGGAATCTTCAGCTCCTTCATTGCATTCAGGACCACCACTGCGAACGCCTCGTTAATCTCCCAGAGGTCGATGTCGTCGACGGATAGGCCTGCGCTTGCGAGCGCTCTCTTTGACGCAGGAACCGGGCCCTCACCCATTATGGAAGGGTCAACCCCCGCCCATCCAAAGGCGGATACCTTTGATAGAGGTTTCATTCCGTATTCCTTCACTTTCTTCCCAGATGCGAGAACGACCATGGACGCGCCAGCGTTCAGCGGCGACGAATTACCCGCTGTGATCGTCCCTCCCTCTTTGAAAGCAGGAGGAAGCTTCCTCATCTGCTCTATTGTGCTATCCCTTCTGATGCTCTGGTCTTTGTCTATGACTCTTGTCTCCCCTTCCACTTCAACCTCTATGGGCAGGATTTCTCCCTTGAAGTAACCGCTGTCCTGTGCCCTGGCTGCGTAACTCTGACTCTCGTACGCGAACTGATCCATTTCTTCTCTGGAAATTCCCTTCAGACCTGCAAGCTTCTCCGCCGTCAGGCCCATGTAGAAACCAGTCTTCATGTCGTATTTCAAATACTCCGGCCTCAACAAGAGTTTGAGATTCGGGCTAACCATCGGGTTGTCTCCGAGAGGAACGTGCGTCATGTGCTCCATGCCTCCTGCGAGGACGAGGTCAGAGTTCCCCGTCATAATCTCCATGGCCCCGATGCTGATCGCGTTGAGCGATGAAGAACAGGCCCTGTCCAGAGCCATGGCGGGTACTTCAACAGGAAAGCCGGCCAGTAATAGCGGTTGTCTTCCGCCGTACATCCAGTTCTCTCCAACCTGGAGTGCTGAACCCAGAATGACATCATTGATCTCCCTTGGTCTTACTCCTGTCTCCTTTACTGAATCTTTCATCAATTCAGCAAGCGCTTCGTCCATCCTTATATTGTTGAAGGCGTCCTTTGATGGGTCACTGGGTTTTGACCTGGAAAAAGCGGTCCGTTTATAATACACGAGATAAACATCGTTTTCCTTACTGGGCATTGAAATCATTCAAATATGCGGTTCGCATATATAACTGGTGACGCTTTTCAGAGTGAAATAATTTTACGTCACTGTAATCGGAACTGTAGAAATTACTATCACCAGAATTCCGGCAAAATCGTGGTTGGGAGCTTTGATTGTAAGAGTCAGATTGATTGTGGAGTGCGGCTCTACATTCATCGGAACCGGCTCGGTCATAGATAAAATCTCGAAGCCGTTCGTATCGCTGGCAATCCCAATCCAGTGGATTGTATCAGATACGTTCCCGTGATTGGTTATTTGAAATGAAAAATGAAAATCCTCTCCAGAGCTCAATGTCTTAAAATTCCAACTGAAATTCTGCACATCGTTTCCTAAGACTTTCTGCGATGTGGCGGGATAGGAGATCTGGACCTGAATTCCCATTACATTAATTGTAGCTTCGGAGTTAAGGGACAGACCCAAGAAGACAGATACAGAGATCAAAATCACGGCGAAAGAGACCACAACAATTCTTCTTCTGTTCCTGTGCAGTTCTCGAGTAATGGGAATCACTACTGGGTCAATCATGTTCCAACCACTGTATACAGTTCCGTCTTAAAAATCAAGCGGATTGTAGACCTGATCTTTATAGGAGCACTAGATCATGGACGCAGAAAAGAATTATAACTGTGAAGACCTTTTTGAATCAGACCTATAATGGTTGGGGAAATAGTTAGCCCTACTCTAGTTTTCGTACCCGAGTTAGAACTCATAATACTCTATGTGACTTCGTTTTCGGCTGCAATATTTGCCTTCTACTGGTGGTACAGGTCTTACAGCAGGCTCGGTATAACTGTCACTTCGGTTCTTCGGTATATTCGGGCGAACTGGAAGATGATGATCAAGCAGGGTCTCAGCTATGGTGCATTCCACAGGAAGACGGTGAAGAACACATATGCCGGCATAATGCACCTCCTGATATTCTACGGGATGTTAATACTGTTTATCAGCACCTCTCTGATCGCCCTTTCTCACGACGTTCTGAAACCGCTCTTTCACTTTGGAATTCTATTTGGATCGTTCTATCTGAATTTTGAAGTCTGGGCAAACACCGGCGGACTGATGCTGATGGCAGGTCTGGGGATGGCCTTGTACAGAAGGCTCGTTAAGAAAATAAGACTCGAGTCTCTATTTGACGATTACATCCTAATCGCTGGCATCGTAATACTTTCGTTGGAAGGCTTCTTCTTGGGAGCCCTCAAGATAGCCCTGTTCAGGAACTGGTTCGACATCTACAGGTACATAGAATGGTACCTTTCCTACGCCTTCCCCAACGGAATGAGCGTGACCACTGGTATAGCGATATACAGGGAGCTGTGGCTTGCACACATCCTGACGGCATTCGTGCTGGCCATATATCTTCCGTTTTCAAAGTTTTCACACATTGCACTCTCGTGGACTAGTGTGACGATCAGGAAGATCAGACCGAGGGGAGAAATGACAACTCCTTTCGTACTTTCTGAGGCGCTGGAATCGGGGAATCTGGATTTCTCAGTAGGAGCGAAAGAAGTTCTCAATCTGTCCACCACTATGAAGATAGACTCGCTTGCCTGTACCAACTGTGGAAGATGCGAGAGGGCCTGCCCTGCAGTGCTGGCTGGGTCCGATTTAGACCCGAGGATCATCGTCCAAAACGTGAAGAAGGTTGTTTACGATGGAAAGGTGGAAATGGTCCCCCAGATACTAACGGACAATGCGGCCTGGTCGTGTACGACCTGCCAGGCCTGTGTGGAAGAATGTCCGGTGCTGATCGATCCTCACTCCTTTGTCATCGAGTCCAGAAGAAACCTGGTGATGGAAAATAAGTTGACAAAGGAAATGGGTCAATACTTCAACAACCTTACAAACACTCAGAACCCCTATGGAAATTCTCCATCGGATAGGGACGAATTGCTCAAGTTCGGTCCAAAATATGATTCCAGCAAGGAGATACTCTACTGGGCGGGGTGCATGGGGGCATTCGATCCGAGGGGAAAGAAGGTTGCCCAGACGGTGATGGGGCTCCTAACCAAGGCCGGTGTCAACTTTGGAATACTGGGTGCAGAGGAGAAGTGCAATGGTGAAACCGCCAGGAGAATGGGAGAGGAAGGGAGATTCCAGGAACTGGTACTCCAGAACATAGAGACGTTCAAGAAGTACAAAGTGAAGAAGATAGTCACGGCGTGTCCGCACTGCTATAACACATTCAAGAACGAGTATCCGAAGTTCGGCCTCGATGTGGAAGTGGAGCACCACTCGAAATTCCTGGCAAATCTGGTTGACTCGGGGAGGCTTAAGGTGAAGAAGAATGAGGAGAGTGTCACCCTTCACGACCCCTGCTACCTCGGGCGAATAAACGGGGAGTATGACAACACTAGGTTCATAGTCAACGCCTCGGGAAACCTCAAGGAAATGGAAAAGTCGAGACAGAACAGTTTCTGCTGTGGAGCGGGCGGAGGTAACTACTGGTACAAGGTGAAGAGTCAGGACAATATCTCTCACCTTAGGATGCAGCAGGCGCTTGATACCAGGGCAGGGAAACTGGCCGTGGCCTGTCCTTTCTGCAACGCAATGTTGGACGATGCATCGAGGAGCATGGATGCCCAGGAAAAGATAGAGATCAGGGACATCTCAGAGCTCATATCCGAAAACCTGGAAGATTGACGCAGAGAAATACTACGAAAAAATATAAGGCAAATGTATTATTCACAGACAACGGGTGACTTATTTGCCTTATAACATAATTGTACTCATAAAGCAGATACTCGACATAGATCAGATGAAAACCAATCCTACCACGGGGGAACCCATAACCGAGGGGGTCCCTATGAGGGTCGAAAACTTGAGCAAGAACGCCATCGAGGCTGCCGTTAGAATCAAGGAAAAATTTGGCGGGAAGGTGACGGGCATAATCTTTGGCAGTGAGCAGGCAAGCAGCGCGATGAAGGAGGCATATGCGATAGGGGTCGATGATGGAATAGTCATAAAGGGTTACAAGAGCAAGAACCCATCAATCACAGCAAAGGTCCTTTCAGAGAAGATAAAGACACTGCAATACGACATGGTCATCCTGGGAAATCAATCGGCCGACACATATACGGGCCTGTTGCCCGGGAAGATTTCGAACCTTCTCAACTTGCCTCTGCTGGGAAATGCCGTTTCGATTGATCCACTGGAGAAGGAAGTGAAAGTTACCCGAGTACTCGAGGACCACAACGTGATACTCAAGAGTTCCTTGCCCGTGATAATTTCAGTTTCTCAGGAAATAAACGAACCCAGACTTCCTGCAGTACTCCAGATCATAAAGGCAGGGAAGAGGGAAATTAAGACCGAAACCTCGTCCCTATCAGATGCCTCATCCATAACTGTCATTTCGGACAAGGCCCCTAGGAGCGAAAGAAGAAAGGAGATATATGAAGACCCTGCAAAGGGAATTCCGGTGTTGGCGAGGGTCATCAAGGAGGCGATGATATGAAAGGCATAGTCTTTTCAGACAAGGAAGACGTTCTCGTTCAGGTACTCACTTTTTTGAGGGACAAGATGGAGTTGGATGCTGCGATATATGTGGAAAACCCGCAGTTGTCTCCCGGTTTCGGGGCAAAGAAGCTCTTTGTCCTGCAGGGAGTCGGTTTCTCGGACAACATCTCTACTGCACTACTCGGTATTTTAGAGAAGGAAAAGTACGACTTCATTTTCATCACCTCAACCGCCCTGGGCAGGGAGGTTGCAGGGATCGTCTCGGACAAACTCGGAGAGGGGATAATTGCTGAGATATTCGATTTCAAATTTGTAGATTCCAAGGTGAGGACCAAGAAATTTGCATGGGGGGGAAAGACGGTTGCAGAAGAGGAATCGGAATGCAGGATATTCACAGTTATGCCCGGTATAATGGAGGCAAGCCAGTCAGAAGGTAGATCCGAGATCGTCCAGATAAAGCTCAACGATTCCAAGGTCTCTCTGGTACAGACGATTCCAAAATCGTCTTCGACGGTCGACCTCGAACACGCGAACATAATCGTCTCGGTAGGGAGGGGGATCGGAAAGAAGGAGGCAATCGATCAGATAATGCCTTTCGTCAAGAGTGTGAAAGGCGAGCTCGCAGGTTCGAGACCGGTTTGTCTGGATTATCAATGGCTTAGCGAAGACAGACAGGTGGGGCTTTCGGGAAGGAAGGTGAAGCCGAAGTTGTACATAGCGCTGGGTATATCGGGTCAGATCCAGCACATAGCTGGAATGAGGGGTTCAAAGACTGTCATTGCAATAAATAGGGACAAAGCGGCCCCCATATTTGAAGAGGCCGACTACGGGATTGTCGGAGACATATTCCAGATCGTTCCTGCACTTGTAGGTACACTCCAGAAGTGAGTAGAGTCCCGATAGGCATTTGCGGCCGTCCAGGTCACTTACCCTGGTAACTGGGCTTGCGCTTCTGAAGCATTGCAGATATCCCTTCCTTCATGTCTTCAGTTCCGTAGAGTATTCCCGCAGCCATTGATTCCATCTCCAGGCCAGAATCGTAAGAGACGTCCGACCCCCTATTGATCAATCTCTTTGCCAGGCTTGCAGCTATCGGCGAATCCCCAACTGCGATCGATTCCGCAAGCTTTATCGCATCTCTGTCTACCGAATCTTTGGGGTAGAGCTCCGACACTATACCATACTCGTTTGCTGACTGACCGGAGAACTTCTTGCCCGTGAGTATCAAATACATTGCCCTCGAGTTCCCTATGAGCTTAGCTAGCCTCTGGCTCCCCGACCATGCAGGTATCAGTCCCAGCGTGACTTCCGGGAGTCCCATCTGAGCGTCTGGGGTCGAGACTCTTATGTCGCAAGACAGAGAGAGTTCAAAACCTCCGCCTAGCGCATTTCCCTTAATTTCAGCTATGACAACTTTCGGGATCTCCTGGAGCAACTTGAATATCCTCTCTCCCCTTCTTACGTACTCGACAAAGTCAAACATTCCAGGTATGAACTGAGACAACTCTGCCCCTGCTGTGAACGTATCTCCAGACCCGGTCACGATCAACACCCGAATGTCCTTGTCGGCCCAGATATCTCCAATTACCCTCTCTATGTCGCTGAGCATCTCGCCGTTGATGAAGTTGTGTTTTGGACGATTAAGCAGAATTCTCGCTACGTGATTCTCTCTCCTCTCCAATATCAGAGTCGAATACTTCTTTTCCTCCAGATTCTTTGGAGTTTCTTGCACTTCTCTCGTCTTCTTACTTTCGTTGTCGGGGAAAGAAGTCATCGTAATTACTTCCTTCAATTTCCCCTTCTTTATTGAATCCGCCGGCTCGAACGTCTTTAGTCCGTAGAAGCTGCTGAGTTCCTCCAGTTTCTTCTTCACTTCAGCGTTCGTCAGGCTCTTTGCAACAGAGATTGGGCCGAACGGTCTGTTCAGCCCCAGTTTCACCGCAATTTCTATCTCATCCGGCAGTGCGACCCTTTCCTCGATTAGCTTCACTGCCTCATTGATCTCTATAGCGAATATGTCCATTATCGTGACCTTTTCTGACGGCTCCACATTGGGTATCGCAGCCTTTCCGCTGGACCAGTCGTAGAATCCCTTTCCTGACTTCTTTCCAAGCCTGCCTTCCTTCACCAGAGTTCTGAATGCTTTGCACTGGTTGTATTCATCCGAGACGACAGTGGCATAATAGTCAAGCATGTGGGCTACTGTGTCTAGACCAACGAAGTCCATGAGCTCGTAAGGGCCCATAGGTAGTCCCTGTCCCCTGGCGTAGAGGTCCATCTCCTCAGGCTTCTCCACCCCCCTGTCCAGGACGCTGCAGAAAAACAGCATGTCCGGGGCGTTGATCCTATTCACTATGAATCCGGGCGAGTCCTTCAGTACCTTAACAGCAGTCTTTCCGATCTCTTGTCCTATCTTGAGTGCCTTTTCAAAGTATTCGTCACTGGTGAACTCGGACCTGATGATCTCAACGAGCTTCATCCTGTTAGCCGGGTTGAAGAAGTGCATTCCAAGGACTCTCTCCTTGTTCTTGACATTCTTTGAGACTTCCGAGATCTTTATGTTAGAGGTGTTTGTAGCGAGTATCGCATCCTTCCTGCAGAGACGATCCAGGTTCGAGAATATTTCCTGTTTGAGGTCTACGATCTCCGGGACTGCTTCAACGACAAGATCAACATCAGTGACACTCTCTTCAAGGGTGCTGAAGTATCTTATCCTGTCCCTGATCGATTTGTCCTCCCCCTTTTTTATGATCCCCTTCTCGACCATTTTTGAAAGGTTCTCATCAATGTATTTCTTGGCCTTTTCGTGTGCCTGGGGGAATGAGTCTTCCAGGTTGACCTCGTTCCCGTACTGGGCAAAGACGAGAGCTATGCCTCTACCCATCTCGCCGGAGCCTATAACAGCCACTTTCACAGGCTCACTTCCTTGCTTTCAAAATTGATGAAGACAGCTTCTGAACCGAAAAGATGTCTCCGCTTATTTTCAGCTTGCCCTGCATGAACGCCTGGACCCCATCGAGTTTTCCGCTGAACAAGTCCGTAAGAACCTGCTCAGAGGCAGTGATAGTTGCTGCAGCTGGTTGCGTGGTACCCTCAGTTACGGTAACGACTCCCTCACCCGCGCGCACGTAGAATGGGGCTCCGTCCGATACGTTGAATTGAAAAGTCTTGTTAATCGATGCTATCTCTTTCTTTAGGTCAGGAAGTCCGTCGAGCGATTTGGCGACATTTTTTAATAATTCTATAGAACTCATCGGTAAATTATAGCCCATTCCCTAAAATAGTTTTGGCTCCAACCACCATCCAATTTGGTGTCCCTAAATGGATGTATGCGGCAGAAATAGATCTGTTCCCTTTCAAAAACCCGGGAAAGAACCATCTCACGTTGTCGGTCGGTGCACTCCGCTATAGTTTAGGGTTTTCTCTGATGTGTGAAGGCCACCAGTTGTACTTCTTGAGCACCAGCATAAGTGCAGGTATGAGGAAGAGCCAAGAGATGACGGTGTCTATGAGAACACCTGCGGTCACCGCAAAACCGATCTCACTGATTATGCCGATAGGGTTGAAGATGAGGGAACCGAACACGCCTGCAAGGATGAATCCGAGGACAAGCACTACGCTCCCGTTCTCATCAATCGCTTCCGCTATTGCATCCTCGTCACTCTTTCCCTGCATGACAGCCTCCCTCGCCTTGGTGACCAGGAAGATGTCGTAGTCCAGTCCCACGCCGAACAGTGTTACTATGACGAACAGCGGCCCGAAAACGATCAGAGGGAGGTGAAGCATGTAGTGGAATACGAGATAGAAGAGGGCAACCGCAAGAAGCGCAGAAGTCCCGACATTTAACAGCAGCCTCAAGGGTGTGAAGATGGAAGATAGCTGGAATGCCAGAACAGCGAATATCATCACCGCGAGTATCAGCACTATGTCATAAGTGGAGACGTTGATTGCGTTTGAACTATCCAGGAGGGACTGAGCAGTTCCTCCGACCTCATATTTTACATCAGAAGGAACGTTGTTCTTCATTATCTTGTCCACTGCCGCGATCGAGTCGATCCCGCTCTCCACATATGAATCCGACTTCGTGGTGAAATTGAGCAGGACGGTCTTTCCGTCCTTGCCTATGAAAGTGAGTGACTGGTTGAGTACCGTGGTTACGGCCATGGGGCTCCCCGAGATATTGGAGACGTTGACATAACTCCCGAACGGATAAGTTACGGTTGTTATATGGGTTATACCTCCTTGCTTCAGAAGTGCGCTGATCACCTTGTCTATGACTCCGATGTCAGTTTCGTTAAAGTGACCATTTAGATAGATCTGGCTCGAGAATTCTAGCAGCGCAAAACTGGGGGAAAGGGTGTCTCCATTGAATGCCGTCGTCATCTCGAAATACCCTGTCTTGCCTGGATTGTTCGGAATCAGTGAGAAGAGGGAGAAAGAGGTCGGAGTTGCTTCGTAAACGACTAGGGTGGAAATGAAGATGACTATGAGAACTGCTACGAGGACCTTCTTGTGCTTTCTGCTGACCCTGGCCACCTTATCAAAATTTACAATGATCTTTCTTGGTCTAATCCTTTTCTTAAAGACGATCATAAACGATGGCAGCAGAGTCAGCGCAACGGCGAGGGAGATCGTGATTCCTAGAGCATTGACGAATCCACCCGATCCGATGATTGGGACCTTGAATAAACCGAGGACTATGTACGAGAGTATAACCGTCAGCCCTGACGTGAATACCGCGTGCCCGGCCCACTTGACCGTATTTCCCAGCCTGTCCTCGGACTTCTCTTTTGCGTACCTGTTGAGCATATAGACGGAGTAGTCGGTGCTCAGGCCAAGTATCAGCATGGCACTAAGAGTAGTGACTATGAAGGAGATCGTGGTTTTCAAGAGGACTGCGAAGACGAGATAGGAGATACCCATAACGATGATCATGCTCACAGCGAAGAACATCAGAGGAACAAACGCAAGGAGTGGAGACCTGAAGTAAATTCCGACTATGATCACAGAAGCCACTATCCCCGCTACGAGGGAGTAGATCAATCCCGAATAGGCGGTGCTCTCGATACCGCTAGTAATCTGGGCGTTGCTTGTCGAATAGATGGTCACAGGATCAAAAGCACTCTGGACACTCGAGATATAGTTTGTCAGTGTCGTGAGCTGGGTCTTGTTGAGACTAGAATCATTGAACGTAATGACGATCATGTACCCCGAGAAACTTGATGGAACCAGCGCCTGCAATAATGGTGATGAGAGGGAAATACCGGCACTGCTATAGTTGCCCTTTAAACCAGATGCAATGTTTCCAGAAGTGACAACGGATTCGGTCACAAACCTGGCAGGGTCAGGGAAATTGAAGTAGGGGTAGCCCCTGAAATGGTTGCTTAGGAAATAAGCTGAAAGGTTCAGGGAAGAGTTCCTGGACCCTTCTGAAAGGAAGTCAGATACTACTAGGGAAGAGTTTAATCCGAGGGACGAGGCCAGTGCGTTTAGCTGCTGGGCCGTATGATTGATAAAATATTGCTTGAAGACTCCAGTTTTGTTGTCCAGGATGCCGGAATAAAACACACTCGCTGGGATGTTTACTGATTGATACAGCTCCTTCATTGAGATCGAAAGAGTGGAGTTGTTGAGCTGCATTTCGTAGAATGAGTCATTCAGTGTATTCCTGGATACAAAGAATCCTGCAAACTGCTCGGGCGTCTTGGCGAAAGTCTGGCTGGTAAACATTGAGATCTGCGGGTCACTCGAATTTAGGATAGATCCGGTCAGGTTCTCCGAGAGGAGTGTCTGGTTACCGCCAGCGACGAAGTTTCTATAGGTGGCGTTGAATATCTGCATTTCATCAGCACCGTAATGAAGAGTTATATTGTAGTCAAGGGCGAGAGTCTCGTTCTCTCTCGTGACGTTGTTCGAATAAGAAGTTATGTTAAAGCCATTGTAGACGGGATCGAAGACGGACTTTTCGCTCTGATTCAGAGAGTTGTTTAGCTGTATAAATGCATGATCGATCGAAAATCCCAATCTCTCATACAGACCTTGGAGCGAAGTGTTATTGTAGTCAGGATTCGAGGTGCTGTTCCATACGGAGTAAAAATATTTGAAATATCCGAGTGACAAATTATTGTTTCCAAAATTATTCGTCTGTGCAAGTATCTCTGCCTCTGCTTGCGAGTCCCTAAAAGAGATGTTGTTTCCTGTCGTGTGGTTGTAGTAACCGAAGTACTGCAGTGGTACTCCATAGAGCAACCCTGATGTATTGGTGATCAGTCCGTCATAAGTGTGAAATAGTGAAGAATAGCTAAGAACCGCAAATGAGATGTTGTGGTAGGTAGAATTGAAAGCCATATCGATTGTTTTGAGTTCTGCTGTGAAATTCTTGATTTTCAAGACTGAACCATTGAACTCGAGATAACCAGATATTGTGGCGTTTGAAGCATTCGAGATGTCACCATAGATTGTGTAAGTGGAATTAGAAACAGAATTCACCACTCCATCGGCAATCGTGTAGGGAGATACGATTCCCGTTGGATCGAGACTGGACAAATTCTGCTTGTATGTGGAATTGAGTCTCTCCCAAACGCTGTAAGCAGTGCTCGAATTGAACGGAGCATCTATGTAGAGAACGACCGCGGTCCCGTTGGATGACGAATTTGAGTGGTTAAACTGGCTGTCCAGTAGTGTCTGTGCGTGTGCGGACATCGTTTGGTTGCTTCCCGCAAACTCTACGTTTTCTACGTTGTAGTCTACCAGGTTAAGTGATTGAAGTGCAAATGGAAGAAGCGCAACAAGAGCGACAATCCAGACGACAATTATTACCTTGTATCTCTTCTTTATGAAATTACCGAGGGTTCCGAACTGTCTCTCAAGCATCCGTCCTGTATGTCAAAAGATTATTTCAAATTTGGCGCAATATACAACGTCTGTGGAATATATGAAGTTAAGGTTAAAACCTTACTTGTTGTTTGCGGCCAGTTGTCCCGCTCTTGTTACGTCTTATGGTTTAGAATCGAAGCTGCTGGAACAGGATGTCGTTTTCGTTTATCCTCTCGGCAGTGAACTGGGCTTCTAGTCCCCGGAATAGAGCGGCCGACCCTATCCATCTCCCGATCAATGTTCTTGAATTATCGGTGTTCGTTGCGATTTGTCATTTTCGTAGCTCATCGGCTATTTGTCGTTCAGATCCGCTTCAATAGAGCAGTGTGCAAAGGAGCATTGTGCCTGGATACAGTTTTAAGGGCTAGATCTATAGAGTTGAGTGAGAATATTCGACAACCATGTCCACCTCACTCCAGATTCCATCGAGTATTTTCTTGGGACATTCCCGAAAGCAGGTGGTACCGCCATAAATCTAGTCAACCTGACGGAGAGTTGCCTCACACTCGAAGATTTTGAGAGCAAATACAAGGAGACTATATCGATCGCCGAAAAACTCAGGGCAAGGTCCCTAGAAGTCGTGGTGAGCATCGGACCGTATCCCGTCAACTACATCGCGATGAAGGATGCTATGGGGAAAGAGAGAACTGTCGAGGTCTACAAGAGAGCGATCGACCTGGCTATCAAACTGGTGGAGGACGGGTCTGCGAATGCGATCGGAGAGGTGGGCAGGCCTCACTTCGATACCCCTATTGAGAACATGGATGAAAGCAACAAGATCATGGAGTACATCTTCCAGAGGACTTCGGACAGTGACATACCGGTCATACTTCACACCGAGTCACTGGACGCTACCGGCATGTGCGACTTAATGCGTATGGCAGAGAGGAACGGTAAGCGTTCTCACGTGGTCAAACACTTCAGTCCTCCGATTTTCAACGACAACTGCAACATCGTCCCTTCTGTCCCTGCGGGAAGAAAGAATGCCAGGGCTGCACCGTGGGGGGAAAAAGGTTTCTTCCTCGAGACAGATTTCGCAGGTAACGAGAGCAATCCAAATTTTGTATTACCCGCAGATTCCGTTCCCAAGAGAGTAGCTATGCTGATCCAGGAAGGAGTCGACAGAGACAGGATCGAGAACTCTATGGAATTCTACATCGAATTCTACCGGCTCGAATTCTAGGGACAAAAGACGAGGTATCAGTTTGCAGTCGTCTTCCCAAGGTCTTTCTTTACCTGTCCGTGAGTCCTGAGTATGTGAATCGCCTCTCCCAGCAGCATTCCGGTTATGAACGAAAGTATGCCGTTGAATAGGATTATTGCCAGCAGCAGGGATGAGTATGAGGATAGCTCCAGATACACCCTTGCTATCAGAGCGACCGCCCAGAGTAGCAGGATGAAGGGGGACCTTCTGTAGTAGAGAACCTCTCCCTTTTGGAAGAACTTGACGTCCCTCCCAAACCTGAAACCGAGGGGTATGCCGATGGGTATCAGTATGATCATCGCCTTTGCGTACAGACTCGGTAGAGTCGTGAAGAAGATCGCAAATGCTGTCAATAGGATGTAGACCGTAGGCGTTCGGATCACCCTCGCAGCGCTGTACTTTCTTCCGGAAAGACCTCTAACTATCCCGAAAATAACGATCACTCCTATGAAAATTTCAAATTCCTGACCAGAAGTGAACGGGATGGATGTTATTGTTGGTACAGCAGTGGCGGTCGTTGCTGAGCCTAGCACTCCGACTGATGTATGGTGTTTAGTTAAAGCTTTTGTACCTCAACATTCGAACGGGCGCTACATCCTGGCCAGGGTGTAGTTCAGTATGTTGCCCTTCTTGCAGTACTCGATTTCCGCCTCAGTGTCGAGTCGCACCTTTCCGGTTATCGTCTTCTCTTCAGGACCCTTGATCCTTATCTCGACGGACTGCCCTTCCTTTACGTCCTTGAGATCTATCGAAACGAGCTCGTCTCCCTTGAGGTTAAGCTGCGAAGTATCAGCTTCAATCGGAACGACTCCCATGTTCGTGAGGTTTGACCTGTGGATCCTCTCGAAGCTCTCAGCGATGACTGCCTTCACGTTCAGCAGATACGTCGCCTTGGCGGCCCAGTCCCTGCTGCTTCCTGCACCGTACATTTTCCCTGCAAATATGACGAGCGGAGTGTTCTCCTTCCTGTACCGCTCGGCTGCGTCAAAGAATGACATCTTCTCGCCACCCGGATAGTGGGCCGTAAAACCCCCCGGAGTGTCTATCATCTTGTTCTTTATCTTGGGATTGGAGAAACCACCCCTCATCATGACCTCGTGGTTACCCCTTCTAGCACCGAAAGAATTGAAGTCATTGGGACCTACCCCGTTTTCCATCAGATACTTCGCGGCTGGCGATTCTATCTGGTTAACTTCCGATCTATCACCTCTCGAGAGTTCTTCCCAGATTGTCCTGTACTTTTGCATATCAGTTACTATGCTTCCCGCAGGAGAAATGTGGTCTGTCGTGACCCTATCTCCAAAGACCGCTAGGATCCTTGCATTCTCGATTGGTACCAGTGTGGACGAAACGTTGAACCATGGTGGTTCTCTGACATACGTGGACTTTGGGTCGAAAGTATATTCCGTCCCCAAAGGAATTGCCAGATTCTTCCATTCTGTCACTCCCTCGAATATGTTCTCCTTCTTCAACTGGTAGAATTTCTTGCTGAGAAACTCGTCTTCGTATTCCTTTATCAGAGAATTCTCGGGCCAGACGTCCTTCAGGAAGACGGGATTTCCGTTCGGATCGGTGCCGAGCGGCTCATTCGCAAAATCGATGTCTATTCTTCCAGCCAGCGAGTAAGCAACAACGAGCATAGGGGATGCCAGGAAGGCGCCCGTCACCGACGGATTGATCCTTCCTTCAAAATTCCTGTTTCCGCTGAGAACTGCTACTGTATATATCTTGTCCTTCTTGATAGCGTCCTCAACTTCGGCTATGAGCGGCCCCGAATTTCCGATACAGGTAGTGCAGCCGTACCCTACGATCTGGAATCCCAGTGCGTCAAGGTAGGGCTGTAGATTCGCCCTTCGCATGTACTCCTCGACGACCGGACTTCCCGGTGCGAAGCTGGTCTTCACATAGGGTCTCCTGTTCAAGCCAAGTTCTACCGCTCTCTTTGCTATCAGTCCCGCTCCTATGAGGACGTCAGGGTTGGAGGTGTTGGTGCAACTAGTTATTGCCGCTATGACCACACTTCCGTCCTTGAGCTGTGCTTCTTTTTCTCCCACCTTGATATCAAAATGTCTCTGGTCCTTTACGTTCAAGTTCTTTGTCAGACTCTCTTCGATGATTCTCTTTATTGTAGGAACGTCCGAGAGCGCCACCCTATCTTCGGGGTTGGCCGGTCCCGCTATTGAGGGAACGATGCTGGACAGGTCGAACTCGAGGTTGACGTCGTATTCTTTCTTCTTTCCGTCGTAGTATAACCCCTGCTCCTTCAAGTACGTCTCAACCTTCTTGACGTGTTCGGGGGTTCGCCCGGTCAGGGAAAGGTACTTTGAGGTATTCCTGGAGTATGGGAAATAACCCACTGTCGCCCCATATTCCGGTGACATGTTGGATACGGTCGTCTTGTCCTGTGTGCTCAGGTATCTTATACCATCCCCAAAGAATTCCACAAACTTGCCCACAACGTTTGCCCTCCTCAGGAACTCCGTTATTGAAAGCACGATGTCTGTGGCAGTTATTCCTTCCTTTGGCCTGCCCTTCAGTTTCACACCTACGACCTCGGGCACTATGATGTACGATGGCTCACCTACCATAACGGCCTCTGCTTCGAGTCCCCCAACTCCCCAGCCAAGCACCGAAACTCCATTTACCATGGTTGTGTGTGAATCCGTTCCTATGAGAGTGTCTGGTATGAGTGTGCCATCTCTCTCTGCAACTACTTCGGCGAGGAACTCTATGTTCACCTGGTGCACTATTCCGTTCCCCGGCGGGACAATTTTGAGGTTCCTAAAGTTGTTCTGGGCCCACTTCAGAGCAGCGTACCTCTCCCCGTTTCTCTTGTATTCAAGCGCGAGGTTCTGGAGTATTGCGTAGCTGGTTCCAAATTTGTCTACCTGTACAGAATGGTCCGCTACAAGTTGTACCGGAATGACGGGATTTATTCGCTGTGGATCCTTTCCCATCTTTACTGCGGCATTCCTCATCGCAATGAGGTCTACAATGAGGGGCACTCCCGTATAGTCCTGCAGTATAACCCTCGATGGGAAGAACGGTATCTCCTCTCTCTTTCTCTCAAGAACCTTAACTATGTGCTCTTCCTTGACCACTCTCCCGTCTAACTTCCTCAGAAGGTTTTCGAGAAGTATCTTGGTAGAGTACGGAAGACTTCCCGTGTTGTATCCCCTCTCTTCCAGTGCTTTGATGGGAAAATAATTGAATTCCTTTCCTTCAACATTAATTTGTGATGTCATCGGGAACTGATTGAATGAAAATAATTAACTGTTGTGCAATCGTATTTTCCGAGAAAGATTCAGAGAAAGAATTTTTTAACGAATATTGATTGGGTAAACAATGCCTGGAAAGTACAAAGTCAGAAAGGCGGGCGGGGCAAAGTTGGAAGGTGCCAACACGAAAGAAAGGACCAACAGTTCGGGGTTCAAACTAAAGGACATCTACCTCCCGGAAGACTTCAAGGGAGACTACGGATCGAAACTCGGCCTGCCCGGTGAGTATCCATACACCCGTGGAATCCACTCTGATATGTACAAGGGTAAACTGTGGACCATGAGGATGTTCTCCGGTTTTGGTACCCCCGAAGACACAAACGGGAGGCTAAAGCTTCTCCTTGAACACGGAGAGACCGGACTGAGCGTGGCCTTCGATATGCCGACACTTTACGGTCTCGACGCTACTTCGGAGCGGGCGCACGGAGAGATTGGCAAGTGTGGGGTCAACGTATCCTCACTCAAAGACATGGAGATAATTTTCAAGGGAATACCTCTGGATAGAGTGTCTACTTCCATGACTATCAACGCTCCTGCCAACATACTCACAGCCATGTATGCGGTAGTCGGTGAAAAGGCCGGGGTACCAAAGAAACAGTTGGCAGGTACGGTACAAGCAGACATACTGAAGGAATACATTGCCCAGAAAGAATGGTTGTATCCTCCAGAAGCGCACATGAGGATAATCCGAGACATGATGGTATACTGCACGAATAACATGCCGAAGTGGAACTACATATCGATCTCCGGATATCACATAAGGGAGGCGGGTGCTTCTGCCGTGCAGGAGCTCGCATTTACCCTTGCGGACGGGTTCGAGTACGTGAAGTTGGGTATTGCCAACGGACTGGACGTTGACTCCTTTGCACCTAGATTGAGCTTCTTCTTCAACAGCTCCACAAACTTCTTTGAGGAGATTGCAAAATTCAGAGCCGCCAGGAGGATATGGGCAAGGGAGATGAAGGAGACATATGGAGCCAAGAGCGATCGTTCGATGAAGCTAAGGTTCCACAGTCAGACATCAGGGTATTCGCTGACATGGCAACAGCCTCTCAACAACATAGTGAGAACAACTGTAGAGGCGATGGCGGCCGTTCTGGGAGGCACTCAGAGTCTTCACACCAATTCGTATGACGAAGCCTGGGCACTTCCGTCAGAGAACGCAGTGGAAGTGGCATTGAGAACACAGCAGATACTAGCTTATGAGACAGGAATTGCTGACGTAATTGACCCCCTCGGAGGCTCTTACTACTTGGAGAATCTTGTGGACAAAATGGAGGAAGAGGCCTATAAGTATTTCAAGACGATCGACGGAATGGGGGGAGTGGTCAGTGCTATCAAGAATGGTTACCTGCAAAGAGAGATCGCTGCCACTGCATATGCCTACCAGAGAAAGGTCGAGAGCGGAGAGACGAAGATAGTGGGTGTCAACTCATTCTCGAAGGATGATGAGCAGCCAATAAACGTCCTCAAGATAGATCTTAAGGCCGAGAGACTGCAGAGGAAGAGGCTGCAGGAGATAAAGCTAAAAAGAAATACGGCGAAAGTGCAGAAGAATCTCGACAGGCTCAGAGAGATCTACGAAGGGGACGAAAACTCAATGGAGAGCGTCATCGAGGCAGTGAAGAGCTATGCGACGCTGCAGGAGATAGCAGACGTTGGAAGGGAGGTGTTTGGTGGATGGAAAGAACCGACAATTATATGAAGAGGAAGATAAGAGTCCTAGTGGCCAAACCAGCACTTGACGGGCACGACAGGGGCGTACTGGTACTCGCAAAGGCATTCAGAGATGCGGGAATGGAGGTGCTCTATGCAGGGCTTCTTCCCACTCCCGAGAGCGTTGCTAAGATTGCAGTAGATGAAGACGTGGATGTGGTGGCCTTGAGCCTTCACAACAGCGCTCACTTGAGCGCCTTTCCTGCGGTTAAGAAGTGGTTGGTAAAACTGGGAGCGAGCGACATACAAGTAGTTGGA
Source organism: uncultured Thermoplasmatales archaeon (assembly GCA_964389625.1). Classification (GTDB taxonomy): domain Archaea; phylum Thermoplasmatota; class Thermoplasmata; order Thermoplasmatales. The sequence continues at coordinate 26,143 of CAYMEF010000005.1, read as the reverse complement.
GGCGGCATAATACCTCCTTCTGACAAGAAGAAGCTGGAGAAGCTTGGAATCACTGGAAATTTTGGGCCTGGAACTCCGCTCGACCAGGTGATAGATCACGTCAAGAAGGTAGCCCAGAAGAAGTGGAAACTAGATCAGTGAACTGAAGATGCCTTTTTCTGGAGTATCTCCAGTTTGCCCATAATCGTGTAGATCAGGGTCCTCGCATGTCCCGGAGTGTTTGGGTCGTTGACTATCTCGTCGAGCGTTGAACTGGACGTCGCAGCCCTTATGTCCAGGTTCCCCTTTTCTTCCGTCAGTTTGATCTTAGCTGTCTGAATGTTTTTCCTGATGTTTCTCGGTATCGAATAGTCCGAGATCAATTCATCAAGCATCTTTGTGGTATCTATCAAAATTTGTGTCATCTCTTCCATATAAATCACTCACTGGAACTTTACACCCCTATCCTTGAAAATGTTGATAACCATGGATGTGTACGAATCCTTTATGCCATCCACCTTTCTGAGTTCCTTGACCAGAAAGTTTCTCATCTGGTTAACGTCGGGGAACCTGACCTTTAGTATCATATCCCAGTTGCCAGTTACTAGGTAGATGTCCTCGATGAAGTTGAGTTCAGAAAGACTTGCACTAATATTCTCTATCTTGGCCGTGTCAGCTTTGAGGTGCACCATAGCGGTCACAACAGGTCCGGTCGCATTCTCCACAATTCTCCCTTCGCTCTCCATAATGATCTGAACTATATAACCCGAATCATGAAATACTTTTTCCTCATTTTTTGTTCGTTGGAATGTGTCGAAGGAAGTATTGTTTCTATAGCGTCAGGCCATAGCTTTTTTCCATGAGCCTGCTGAATTTCTTGTACTGTTCCAAGAATTCCTTTCCCTTGACTGTCAATTTGAGAACGGACTTTCCACCGTCCGGCATCAGTTCCACCATTCCTCTGTCTTTCAAATGTTGCAAGAGCTCCTGATATTTGTTAAAGGGGATATTCACTTTTCTCAACAAGGATGAAGTCTGTGAATTACCATCGTTTATCTCTTCCATGAACTCGAAGATAATCTGAACCTCGTTCCTGTTCTTCTTCATCCTCTGAAATTCCCCCTTATTCATTCCTTTGCAATCCCCCCATTAAGAATGGAAGCAGGAATAGGACGTTGGAGATCACGAATAGCGAGACTCCGATGAGCATGAAAGAGAATGTGAAAGAACCGTTGAACTCCAGTATGTAGAGCGCCTCCAGTACGAGGGAGATATCCATAAGGATGAAAGCCCCCATCACGACCGGACTCCCTTTGCTCTCCTGGGATTTAGCCTGAAGTATCGAACCGGTGATATAGAGCGAGAAATATATCGAGAGTATCAGGATAATGTCCTCAAAATAGACAACAAAGCTCCCTAAGAAACGGCTCGCAGGACTAGTGGAAAGTGCGATAGCCGAAAGGAAATAGACGTTTGATTTCAGGTAGCTGTAGTACAGCGTGATCATTAGGAAGAACTCGGTAGTGACTAGCGGCAGGAAGAATGTGTCGCTAACACCAAGGAGGACCACGAAGATCATTGATGCTAGAGAGAATATGAAGAAGAGAGCCGATGCTCTCAGGAACTGTCTCCTCAGATTGGAGAAGTTGCGGATGGATAGGACGAACACGGCTAGAACATAAACGGCTCCGATTCCACCAAGAACCTCAAGCTCAGCTAACACGAATTATAATCTCTTCGGAATATTTAGATGTTTGTCAGATGTTGGAGATTGGCTTCTATTCTATATTTCCTAACTACCTGCAAAACTCAGCAGCAACCCCTCTTGGAGGAAAACGGTCCAATTTGAATGTGTCATTTCGGATCAGAAAACGTCGATCTGTGAAATAGTACTGACACCGTCGGCTTCAACGAAGGCAGTTATGAAAGAATTTGAGTGGATGCCTAGTGGGGCCTTTCCGGTATAATAAAAACTTTCGACACTTCCAGAGGTAGAATAAGTGTCCATAGTTACGTTCATGCCAGTATCGTACAGGGAAGTAAGATTCAGGTGCGCACTAGTGTCAGTCGTGTCAAATGTAGATACCTGGACGATTACGGTAAAAGTTTCGTTCGCTCTTATTGGCGATGGTGTGACGTAGAATGCTGAGATAGAAAGCTGATCTGATATGACATTCCGAGACTGCCAGAGTACTTGATTTAACGGTTTATAGAATAAGATAGAACTTATTGTGGAGTCGTTTGCCACGCTTACTCCCGTGAAGCTGCTGTTCCAAGTTATGATATCACCGGGCTTGAGCAACCCCGTGTTGTTTCCATATGGGGAATAGATCTTCAGCGAACTGATCGGTTTGGAATAGGCAGTTCCATTTATGAGCACGATAAGGAATGTTTCACTAGTTGGGAGTATACTTCCAGTCTTGTCGCTGAGTTTCTCGGTCACTACCATTGAAACAGGATCGTAGTACAACTCTTGATAGATGGTCACCTGTTCGGATGGAGTTGCAAGGGGAAAGTGTTGAACGTAAGCAAATACCGCAAGAAAAAGAACTATTGTAATCGCAAGTACTAGTATGGTTCCTACGACCTCTGAAACCGCCTCTTCCTTTCTTGTATCTCTCAACGGTGATTGGATGAATTTCGACTTAATCAACCTTTATTATAGAGGTCAGACGGCAATGACCCTGGCTTCCAGTTTATTTTGGTTGAAATTGAAAGTAAAAAAAATTAGTTCAATCGAGTTGCCAGAAATTCATGACTTCGTGTGGCTGCTCATCCCTTCCATAGTCCGATGCCCAGCCCGATGAGAAAGAGCACGACCGTTAGGGACACCGCGATCGCTCCTAGTCGAACTTCGTGTATGTAGGCCGTTGCCAAGGAAAGAAACTTGTTTATCTCGTAAGCTAGTGAAATCTTGGGAACAAATGTCAGTCCTACGTAACCAGCAATCACGAACCCGATGAGTGCAAGCACGAACGCTACCAGTCCCTTCTTTATCGCTAGCCCGAAGAGCAACCCTGCCACAAAGGTCAGGACGAAGTCCAGTATGCTAGTGTAGGCTATCAGCACTTGCCACCGCCTCCAAGATTCGAACTCATTCCATAATCTCTTGTAAAACTAGTACATTAACTATTTGGTACACTTTTGAAATTTTCGTAGCTCTCCGGCCCACTTAATTCGATTGAATTTGTAAATATAATAGCATCGAATTAGGTTTCACCAGGAAACCACTATTACCTCCCCCTTTACCGCATTGACAAATTCTACTTCCGTATACGTATTTCCACCCTCCAGAGTTCCCCTTTTGATCGAATCCGGGTTAGTCTCTTTTATGCCATCCAGGCTCCTTCTCCTAATATGGACAGGTTTCGTTGTGTCGGAGATGAAATTTATCCTGAAAGTCTCGGTATTTAGCGGAAGTCCAAATTTGACAACATGTTCTCTCAGTTCAAAACTGCCTTGTAGGAAGATGAAGTTTCTTCCCCCGGGCCTCACGGGCCTGTTAAAATCAATTGATATTCCTATTAATCCCGGATAAGAGTAAGTTTCCCTTACCTTTCCATCGACTATAACGCCACCCTGGTCGTACACGCTGAGGGAGAGATCTTTGAGCGTGTATGAGGAACCCGAGGGTAGACCCACTGGGATTTGCGAAAGCAGTTTGTTGCTCTTGTTTGTGATGTGAATGAACAGGGTTAGTGATATTCTGCTTCTCGTTAGGACGTAGTTTAGAGATGCATCGCTGATCCTTATTTCGTTGACTATGTCGGATCTGTCCTTCTTCGAATAGGTCGTGATTCCCTTTCTGATGTTCTTTTCTATGAGGTTAGATCTTATTGACCGCACCAAGCTTCTAGAAACAGTTGTATTGTTTGTCGCAGATCCAAAAACGGATTCGAACATTCTTTTTATTTCGCCAAATCTGTAATTTCCTTCCTTCATTTTTGTTTCTATCATGTGCTCAAAAGCTTCAGATATATCTGTTCTCGCCGGTCTACGTCCAGCCCGGAAGTAGTGTACAACTCCGTTGACATGGGTGAACTTCTCGTAGTAATAGGACTTACCATTAGCTCCTTTTGAAGAGTAATTCTTGACCGAGGCCCTAGCCCCGCAGACCTTGCACATAGAGTTTGTAGATTTCCGTGGCACTTGGTAAGAGTAAGAATATTTCGCTATTCAATAATTTGCAATGCAAAAATCTTTTTCAATAGTCTGTCCATTTGAACTGGATTATGGAAAAAGCTCCGATTGATTTCATTTTGAGTGAATACACAAATTTCCACCTTCGACTCTTCTTTCTTACGATCGCGTTGGAGAGATCTTTTACTTGATTTAATGAGGAAATTGTTTGAGTGGCTTGAATTTTCAAAGGCCGGTTTCCCATAAACGTGAACTCAAAACTACGCATTTCTGTAGCAGCAGAGTAAAAGAAAGTCTGCGTTGGTTCATCCCAATTGTACTCAAACTTTATCCTTACAGATTGGTTTGGAAACAGGGGTTTGCTGGACTTTAGTAACAGCCGTTTTTCCCTAGCATTGTCTTCGAGAACTGTCGTTTTTAAAATTTGGTTATTCGTAAGGTCTCTCGCCTTGAATTGTAGACCTTTGAAGTCATTGTCTGAATCTCCAAATATCCTATACGGTAAGTAAAACAGGGGCCAGTTCTTGTCATTCCTGATGGTGTTTATTGAGATATGGTTCCTGAACATCAGGTTATTGTCAATGTCTCTTAAAATTAATCTAAGTGAATCATCAACAAAGCTGAGTCTCTCTTTATATACGGCATTTAGAAAATAGACGTCCCTACCTTTCCTCACCGTTTCAATCATACCAGAGTCAGACAGCTTGTATAGATTGTCTCTGATCTCATCAGACCCAATGTTTTGATATTTCAGTCGTAAGATCTTCTTCATTTCTTCGGTTCTAAAAAGTGCATTCTTGAAGTTCTCGGAATTTATTGCATTGACTAGCATCGACCTAATTTCCCCTTTCTTAAATCTTCTAGATGCCCCTGAGCCTTGATTTGAATAGTGATTAATTCCATTGTGGTGGTATATCAAATAGTCGTATCGAGCTTTATACTTGTTTAAGACCCATTTTCTTGTCACTCTTGCAGGTAGCTTGCAAACTGGACATATTCCAACTTTCTTAACATATCCCATTTTCTTTGCACTATCCTCTGAATCAAAAGTTAAGAAAGAGAAAAAAATTGATAGATCTAACCGCCGCCTTGTGCTATTCCTCCAACTGTCAGCGGGTTTATTAAAGTATAGTAAAGGCTTAAAGCCAGTCCAATTAGTGCGGCGGATATCTCTATCATCCTTGGTCCCTCCATAAGTCAATAAATGACCTTATTTTATATACTTGTGGATAGTTAGAAAGATTTTCTAACAACCTGGTGGTTTTAATCAATAAGTGCCGTATAGAGAATGGTAGAATTGCAGGAATAGGAGGAGTAAATATCGCGTGCAGTACTGCAAAAACCGTGCGCTCATTGCTAACGCGGATGGGCCAAATCAGGGGGGCTCCCAAGGGGCTCCCTCTTATTTGTTAGTTAATGAACAGAATGTGGCCTTTGTTCCGATGAATGGCTATTTTACTAGTTTGCTATCTCCTTATCCGCCTTGTTTTCCGGTAGGATGTTGGGAGAGGTCATATCGATTTTGCGGTATCATCTTGATATATAAACGTAGGAGCTTAGACTACATGTTAGACTCTTGTGCCATTAGCTGGTCTAAAAATGCGTCCAGGATGTTTTATAAGAGACAAGGAATCCGTCTACCGGAATGTTACTTGTTCTTTAAACTTTTTCATTATACTATTAAACTCTTTCTTAAGATCGGAGTACGAAAAAATGCGATATGAAACAAAGGAAGATGACCTCGAGATAATTGAATTAAACGGCGTCTATCAGGATAGTCCCTACGAGCTGAAATCCCAGATCTAATTTCACGGGATTGAGTTCTCGCGTCTTTTCAAGGGTTACCACTCATTATCAGGCAACGTATTCTTGTCCGGACTTCTCTATCTACTGTACGTTTCTCGGATACATTTGAGGGAAGAAGACTTCGAAATTGCAATAAAAGAACGCTCGACATGCTGATTGTGGAACTGAAGAAAATAAGGGAACAGGTAGTTTCTGGAGAGATAGTATCGACGGATGACTGTATGGAGAGTAGGATGGAAGCAGAAACAAAGTTAATGTTAATCAACCGGGCACTGAGTATCCTCGATCATTGAATGAGCGATTCACAGTCCTCCTTAGTGCCGGGTCCGAGTAGTTCTTATGAATGCTTACCTCAAATTATATATCTCGTTTAGGCATTTCTTTCCACTTCTGGTGCGCCAGAGGAGAAGAAATGAAAGAGGTAGTACGGAGAACGGGTAAGAAAATGTGGTCGTTTCACATCGAAGAAGACGAGGCGGTGTCTCCAGTGATTGCGACGATCCTAATGGTTGCAGTAACTGTAATTCTAGCTGCAACTGTATACTTCCTGGTTTCATACTATAGCCCGAACATAATCTCGACCCCTCTATCGGGAAGCCTTGGCGTTTCCAGTTCTACTCCCAATTCAACCACCTTACTATTAACACTCGTAACGACAGACTCTCTAAAGAATCCTTCCTATTTCCAGATGCAGATAATCAACACTAGTTCCACATCGACAGGGGTGGGGTGGACTATCTTGAACGCGACCATAACTAATCCAGACGGCACAGCGCTCTACATGAACACTTTTACGAGCTATAGCAACGTGTGGACTTCGAATGGTGCGGTTCCCATCAATGGTGCAACTTCAATTGAGTCGGGGGCATATATAACAATAGTTTTCCACTCATCAGGGAGACCGGTCGTTGAATCCGACTTGAAAGTCTCGATCACTTACAAGGGTGAGTCTGGAACCATATCCACTCAGCTCACCTGAATTTACAACGGCACAGCCATTTAAGAATGCACTTCAAGGGATAGTGCATTGCGGGACTGCAAAATCGAAAGGATAGATGGTCTAAATTGTTATCAGTAATTCTTATATTATCCTGTATTGAAGCGTATCAACTTTATGAGAATGGTATTTAAGGATTCTTTACTGGGAGCTTAATGTACTACATAACCGAGAGGGAAGTGAGCGAACACTTCGATATGAAAACAGCAATAGAGGCTATGAAGGACGCTTTTGAAGAGTATTATTCAGGTAATGCGGGGGCAGACCCGCGTCAAAGGACGTTCTCCGGCAGCTCTGTTCTGAGCACCATGCCCGCCTTCATGAACAAGTACCACATATCCGGTTTCAAGACTTACATCGCCACTGGAAAGGGTGCAAGATTTGTCGTCCTGCTTTTTGATACCACGACCACCGATCTCATTGCCATAGTAGAGGCTAACCGGATGGGACAGATTAGAACGGGTGCCCTGACTGCCCTGGGAACATCACTGCTTCACAGTGATAGTTCTGTTTTCACCCTCATCGGTTCCGGGTTCCAGGCGGAGACTCAGCTAGAAGGAATACTGACAATATCTGAACCGGATGAAATCAGAGTATACTCCCGATCCTCCCAGCACGGTGGGGACTTCGCTGGGAGAATGAGTGAAAGATTTGGAAGAAGGGTTAAACAGTACGACAACCTCAGGACGGCATTGGATGGCGCAGATCTGATAAGCTGCATTACTTCTTCTAGGGAGCCAATTATCAGCGATATTTCATTCCTCAAGAGCTATCATCTAAACATAGCGGGTGCAAACGTGCTGGGCCACAGGGAAGTATCCGAGGAAGTGATCAAGGATGCAGATCTGGTTGTGGTCGAGCACCTCGAGCAAGCCTTCAGGGAATCATCTGAAATATCAGACTTTGTCAAATCGGGAGGGAACCCGGTCGAGTTAAAGGAAATTGTTGGGAAGAGAGAGAATTACAGGGGCTTCAAAAAGACTGTGTTTAAAACGATGGGTATAGGTCTAGAAGATATAGTGTCAGCTCGCTATGTGCTCAAGAAAATGGATCTGATCCGATGATAGCCTGACAGCCGAAACTGTGCCTTCCCTTCTCTTAAATAAGCGTATGTAATTCGTGTTCCAGATGGAAAAATACGACCTAATAATTGTCGGCGCGGGAATCTCCGGGCTCTCCTCAGCATATCACATTAAGTCCAACAACCCAGACCTATCCATCTGCGTGGTCGACAGGTGGAGTACTTATGCTCAGGGGAACACCGCGAAGAGCGATGCTGCTTTCAGAGACGTTTTCACGTCGGATACAAACTATAAACTAGCATCTTCGTCCATTTCCTTCTATAGGGACATTCAGAAAAAGGGGTTCAATCTCGGCATGCACTTCAACGGATACCTCTTCCTCATGGACGAAGAGAGTCTCACCTCCCCATCGGTTCACAGGCTCCTGAGCAAAGTAAATTCAAAAATAATCTCAAGGGAAGAGGTCGCAGATCTCGGAATAATGGTCGAACCAAATCGCGAGGCAGCGGAAATAATGAAACTTAAGAATATCGGTGGCGGACTCGTTGGTGCGAATTGCGGAATCATGGAACCAGACCTGCTTGCGTCGTACTATGTCAAAGAGCTCGAGAAAATGGGAGTGGAATTCAAGTTCAATACGAGGGTCACCAGACTCAATCTAGCCCCGAGATCAAGACTGAATTTCCCAGGAGAACCATTCATCTGGCAGGACAAGATCGTAGAATCGGTAGAGACTAACAATGGCAGCATGTCCGCAGACCAATTCTTGCTGGCTACGGATGTCTGGACTAACGAGCTCGTTAAGCCACTTGGGATAGACTCATTTACCCAGTCGAAGAAGGTCCAGGTATTCCAGATACAGGGCGATGGAATTTCAAAAATGATATCCAGAAAGGTAACTGGTGACGAAGACTTGTTCCCATTCACTATCCTGCCCAGCCCATCTATAGACCTGAGACCAGATCCAAAGTCGAAGACTTTTTGGGTCTCATACAGCGAAGGTGTAGGCAGTGGATTCACGCTAGAAGAGAATCCCGAAGCGGATCCAGAGTACTACTCAAACAATCTATATACTGTACTGAGAGAATACGTCCCTGTATTTTCAGACTCGCGGATAATGGCCTCGTGGGCGGGCTTCTATTCAATGAACAATATGGACGGGACCTATGTGCTGGAAAAAAACCTGAACCTATCCGTAATAAACGGGAGCAGTGGAAGTGGAATAATGAAGGCTGATGCAGCAGGACGACTCGCGGCCGCACTGTTCTCGGGAGATGAGAGGGCGAAACTATACGGTGGGTCCGAGATCAGAATTGAGGACCTGGGAATTTCGAGGAGAAAAGTGGATCAGGAAACGCTCATAATTTGATCACCCATAGATCCTGGACTCAATAATAGTGAAAGCAGGAGTAAAAGATATTCACGCCTTTGGCATTGCAAACTATGCCCGTCTTGGGTGAGAAGGTCAGATTTGAGATCAAGAGGCTGACAATAAGGGGCAGGAGCCTCGCCGGAAACCCTCTGAAAGACCCGGTCGAGAGGCAAGTCTTGGTGCTAGAGAGAGACGTGAAGGAATCCACTCCTGCGTTAATTGGGTTGGCAGGGTTCTTCGGGAGCTCTGATAGCTTTCTCAATAGGTCATACATGGGACACGACTTTTTGAGGGCTCTCAACGAGATATCTCGGAATAGGAGTAAGTCATTTCTGATAGTCTTGCCAGACACTATGACGTCCTACTATGGGAATCAGTACACGAATTCTTCTGCGGTCGGGAACTACGAAGACTTCATCGTCAAGGATGTTGTGAACTTCATCAACCGTACCTACGGCAAGAGAAAGCTCGGTATTTTCGGGAAGTCGTCTGGAGGATTCGGAGCTTACAACCTCGCATCGACCCATCCAGAAATTTTCGATGGGTTCGTCGACGTATCCGGAGACTCGGGGTTTGAATTCTGCTATATGCACGAGTTCCCTTCCATAATCTCAAAACTCGATACTATGAGCCCAGAGAAATTCCTCAGGAATTTCAGGGCGAAACCCCACCCCGAAACCATCGATTTTGGCATGATGAACGCACTGGCTATGGCCGCCTTCTATTCGCCGAATAGTAGAACAAAGCTGGGGTTTGACCTACCCTTCAATGTGAGATATCATACCCTCAGGGAAGACGTCTGGGAGAGGTGGCTCGCTCTCGATCCGCTCCGAAATCTCGAGAGTCGACTGGATGCACTGAGCCGACAGAAGGTCATACTCCAGGTGGGTACTAGAGACGAATTCTTCATAAACGTAGGAATGAAGGGAATGAGCAGACTGTTGGAGAAGCACAAAGTCAGACACGAGTACAAGGAATACAATGAGGGGCACTTCGGAATAGACTACCTGTATGAGGAATCGCTTCCATCTCTTATCCGTGCTCTGCAGGATTAACGGATTGCACTCTGCCGATTGTTGAAGAACTCAGGTATACTTCTCTAGGAGCTCGTTGAGCTTCCTCAGCGTTACCTTCATCTCCGAGAGGTCTTCCTTCGATATGCTGTTGAATAGAGAGTCTATACTGGAATTCTTCAATTTCTCCATTTCTCCACACTTCTCTATGCCCTTGTTCGTCAGCCTCACCACGTAGCTCCTTCTGTCTGGTCCTCTCTTTCTTTTCACCAGGTCCTTCTTCTCGAGGCTGTCTATGGAGGAGGTTATTAGAGCATTGGAGAGACCAGTTGACTCAGAAATCTCGCTCATCGTTGGTTCTTTCACGCTTTTGCATATCTTGTGGAGGACGTTGAAATCTCGAGAATTCATGTCTTGCAGGTTCGCGTTTATTTCGTTCAGTATCCTTCTCCTGATCTTTCTTATTGAGGTGAGTTGGTCCAAGATAGATGCAAACTCATTCTTCATTTCTTGCTCCCGTGATCGACTACTATACTCTTTGATTGTCCGGGGCTTTCGTCAGAAACCGAGAGCGCGTTGGAGCCGAATTCCTCTGAGACTTCCTCTCCGTGGACGTATCTACCTCCGCTCAGGGCAGAGAGTACAGCTCCAGCCAGAGTCATTATGATTGCAACATAGAGAGAGTCTTTGAGGCCAGTCATGAATGATGGGCCGATCGCATTTGGGAAGAAAGTGAGAGACATTAGGGACTTTAGGGCCGTTGGAGGAACCAGGCTCAACATCGACGTCGGAAAACTCGCTGCTGGGTTTATACCCAAGAAGGCTGCAAATAGTGCTCCCGATGGTGGAATCTTGGATATTGCTTCAGCGATGGGGGCCGGAAGTCCGATTGACAGGGACGTTTGAAGTAGGGCGGAAGGGAGTTTCTGAGTAAAGATTGTGATAGCGATTGAGAAGAATATGGCCATGCTAATCGTCTGTCCGATGTTGTTGAATGTAGTCCTCATTCCGCTACCCGCGCCCCTACTTTCCGCAGGCAAGGAGTTCATGACGGCCGTTGTGTTTGGAGCGGCGAAGAGGCCACTACCGATGCCATTCAGAAGAAGAATTAGCTCGAACTGCCAGACGCTGAAATTGTATGGTAGAAGAGTCAGCAAGAATAGGGATGCTGCAGTTATCACCATTCCAGCGGTTGCGAAGACTCTGGCGCCATATCTGTCCGTTAATATACCTCCTATTGGCCCGAGAGCGATGAAACCTGCCATCATCGGAAGCATATAGATTCCAGCCCAGAATGGAGTCGAGGCGTAAGAAAACCCGTGAAGTGGCAGATATATTCCCTGGAGCCATATAATCACGAGAAACATTATAGCTCCCCTGCCTAGAGATGAAACGAAGTTTGCAAAGTTGCCATAGTTGAATGCTCTTATCTTGAAAAGATTGAGATCAAACAGGGGATGTTTTACTTTGATCTCTATGAAAACGAACAGGACCAGGAGTATAGAACCGACTATGAACGATGAAATTACCCAGGGACTCCCCCATCCCATGGATGAACTACCGTACGGGACGAGAGCATAGGTGAAACCTAGGCTGATCAGAACCAGACCACCGCCAAGTCCTAGGTTGCCTGTCACATCCATCGGTACCTTGACCCTCTTAGACGACTCCTTCAGTTTGACAACGGACCAGATAGATCCCGCCACTGCGAAAGGAATGTTGACAATGAACACAAGATGCCAGTTGGTCGAAGCGAGCAAGCCTCCTGCAATGAGACCGATCAGTGACCCAGCTATGAAAGAGATCTGGTTGATACCAAGTGCTCGTCCCCTTTCCCTGGATCCAAATGCATCGGTTATCAGGGCGGTACTGTTTACCATCAACAACCCTCCTCCTACTGCCTGTATCATCCTGAACCCGATGAGCAGCTCTGCTCCTCTGTTTCCAGAGTTGTCCGGGATGATGGACAGCAATATAGAACCGAGGGTGAAGATCACAAATCCCAGTGTATAGAGCCTCGTTCTACCATATATGTCCGAAAGTCTTCCGAACGTCACCAGAAGCGTTGCGAGAACTATGCTGTAACCCATCATGACCCAGAGGAGCATGATGAATTCGCCCGGCGCCGTTGGATCTATATTTAATCCCCTGAAAATTGTGGGAAGAGATATCAAAACTATAGTCATATTTATAGATGCCATTAGGCCACCCAAGGTGGTGTTAACCAGGACCGTCCACTTGTATTGCATTCCTCCTGAAATTATTTCAGCGATAAAACTTTTATGACCGAAGCATTTAGGAAGACCTAAAGATACTGCAGCATTTCCGAACACTAAATTCCACCGCGTATCCATTTGGCGAGACGAATCCGAAAAGGAAATCCATTTGTTTGAGAATACACTCCGACACACATGAGGGCCTGCATCTTAACAATCGGAAATGAGATTCTGAAAGGAAGGACGGTCAATACGAACGCAGCCGAGATCGGTAGGATGCTGTATTTCTCTGGATATGAAATGTATAGAGGACTCACGGTACCTGACGATCGGGAAGAGATAGGTGGCGCATTTAGATCACTAGTAGGAATGTGCGACGTGATAGTCTCGTCTGGGGGCCTCGGTCCCACATTCGATGACATGACACTGAGTTCATTTGCAGAGGAATTCAAGATTTCAATGGTCCTGGATAAGGAGACACTTGATAGAATAAAGAACGCAACCGAAAGAAGGGGGCAGAAGATGACCGCCGAGAGGGAAAAAATGGCCAGAGTACCTAAGGGCAGTATAATCATAAAGAACGAGGTAGGTTCGGCTCCAGGAATCGAATACAGGATGGACTCTTCGAGAATATTTGTTCTTCCCGGAGTCCCATCCGAGATGAGGTCGATGCTCAAGTTCGTTGAAAGCGAGATTAAGCTAAAAGATAGCTTCTATTATGAGGATTCCGTCTTAATCAAGGGAATATATGAAGCTACCCTTGCGCCATTTGTCTCCCAACTCATGAAGAAACACGATGGTCAGATTTATATCAAATCTCATCCCATTGATAACTCGGAGAGAGGGTCCGTAATGGAAGTAGAGGTATCTGCAAGATGTACAGATCTCGACTGTGCAAGAAATAAAGTAAAAGAGGTTTTGCAAGAATTGAGCGAGGGTGTCGGTAGAATTAGGTAAGTCTTCAGGAAATGACTGACTCCAGACTGCTATAGGGACGTTTTCGGATGCTCAGATCGATCTAGTAGTTGGCATGGATTTGCAGTATCTCAGGAACTTTCAGGAGCGTTGTAATTGCAGAAAATGCCGTCGCTCTCTCCCGTCTCGAGTACAGCTATCGCCTTATCAATTAGAACCAACTGTTTCCCTACTTTGATGGATTCATTGGAATCTTCGATCATACTCGCCGCTCTCTTTAGGATATTGTACTTCTTCTTTTCTAGATCACTTATTAGAATAAACTTGGCTCTGTCTTTTGCGACTTCGAAATCGCTCCCTGCTGCTACTTTTCTAATGTAAAGTAGATAGAGCAGATTGGAAAAGTATACGTCCGCTGCCACTTCCAAGTACTCGTCAGTTCGAGGAGAGAACTCAATCCTGTGAAGAGACACTAGCAGTTTTAACTCATCGGTCCCACGTCTGAGATCTTCCTTGTATAACTTCAACAGTCTATCACTCGGACCGAGATCCTCGTAAGTTGACATTTCAAGTTGCACCTTGTACAGTTTTCTTTTCCCATGATCCATCTGAGCAGCTTTTGGCGGCATAAACGTCTCCAACGAATGGCCCTCTAGATGACGGCAAATGCGTGGTCGCTGAACGTGGTTTAGATTTTATAATAATTTTATCGGCTAAACTGAGAATACTTATAGGTCCTGAATTGTACCGAGTTCCAATCTCTTGGGAGAATACTCCCTCTCTGGTGCTAGTTAATTGTTGGCCAGAGTAGGGAACAGGCTCGATCTGCAAGGAGGGGGATGTGTTCCTTGAAGCAAGTCTGTTCCCCTGACTTAGCCCACTTTTTTCATAGTCTGCGCCTATAATCCTATGCTTTTCTGTTATAGAGTATCGCATGAGGTTACTTCGCATCGCCCCAACAACACTCACACACTCAAGCACCATTTTCTTTTCAACCCCATAAACGGGTGTGGCTATTCAATAGTATGATAAAGTTAGAAAAAATGTTCTAACTTTATAGTATTATCGAAATACCGGAACCTTATAAATGGTCGGGGGATTAGAATGTTTGAGTTGATCGCAATGGTGCTTTCCCTTAGTGGATTCACGTACTTCGCAATCGTGAGATCACTGGGTGGAGCATTCGTAGGAAGCGGATAGAGCAAAGTCAGTATAACTTTCCTTTTCTAACTTTTTTATAGTATATATTACTAATGACTGATGGATTTTAAATCGAGGGAGGATGTTTGTCCCGTCTGTGGTAACAAAGGGAGAGTTACTCGTAAGTGGGTAACGAACAGTTACGGGAAGCGTTACGATTATTATATCTATCATCATCCTAACAACGTTCATTATTCTAATCAGGTCGTTAAGGAGTCAAAAAGGTTTAGGAAAGGCCAATTGGATCGGATCCTAATAGAAATTGTTAACTCTCAGGAATACAAACTCGGTTCATTTAGGATTTCAGATATCAGAAAATTGTTAGTGGAGAATTATCCTGATGCAGGTTTCGGATCAATAAAAGTATGTCTCAACAGGTTAGCCCAAGTGGGAATAGTAGAAAAGAGAAGAAAGGGGAGAAACTTGATCTTTGTCAACACAGTCTCAAAGGAAAGATTGAGCTTCATTATCGATTCAATTAGCATATTTCTTGAGGACAAGAATTCTAATGGACTGTTTGAGGTGCATTCTTTTGAGTACAAGATTCGGAATGATCATTCATGGCCCTTGTACTATTTCCCTTTCAGAGCCGTGGGGGATGTGGATGAGAAATTTGAGGATATTGACTTGCATGCCCAAGATTCCACAAGTGGCAAAACTATCAATGTAATGCTAATAGACGATTCGCCCGCTGATAAGAGAGTGCTCCTCAAATTTCAATCTCCGTTGTTGCCAGAAGAACGAAGAGACCTTAAAATCGATTATCGCTGGCCAGAGCCAAAACAAGTTTTTGTTTATTCTTCTGCAACGAGGATGAACTCTTTTGAATTCTCAATTTCAGGGGACATGCCAATGAAACTGAGTGTATCCCTTACTAGGCCGTCAAGGAACGATACTCTAGATCTATCGAATGAAGTGACGGAGTCATCCTCAGAGAGATGGAAGATAGTCAGTAAAATACACTTAGAAAACGTTGAACCGTTTTCAGTTCTACAGTTGCGATGGAGGCAGTCATAATCTACGAACTGCCAATTCCAGGGAAAATTGATTATTTAGTAAAGCAATAAGCACTTTGATGGGGAGGAAAACGGTCCTGGATGTTTGCAAAGTTTGCGGTGGTTTGGGCAGGAAAATCAATTATGTTTCTAAGTCGAAGGGCAAAGTATATCACTATTCCAAATTCGTCCACCCAAACGGTATAACACACTATTACAGGCTTCGCGGAGAGCAAGCATCTCCGAATAATCTCGTAAATGAACAGAGGACTTCTGTTTTCGACTCTCTCGAAAATATAATAGAAATTAAAATGCGTGGAAGAGAACTGACTTTTGGGGAAATAAAATCTAAGTTAGACGAATCTATCAACAGACCAGTTAGCGTTGCCACCATATACAGAAATATCAACAAGATGCTGAAACTGGACTTGATAACCAAACGAATAGACAGAAACACGGTGCTGTACCGTGGTAAAGACGAAGAGCAGTCGAGCGCTAATTCTAAATCTACGAGAATGTCTATGGGATTCGACTTCACCGTTCCAGAAACTGAGGTAACTCTGTTCGTCAGAATCAAGAACCTAGGGCTTAGGCTGATAAATGGATTCCCAATTTCTCTACCGGTTGGTGTCATAGACTCTTTTGATCAGATAGGCCTGATTGCATTTGACGAGACTAAGAAAATTCCCTTGACAAAGGAAAACATCGCGTACTCATATGCTGACCAGACCGGGGTCTCCATAACACTCAACAGACCTATTAGGAAGACAGAGGAAGTGACTTACTTCCTGACTTATACGCACAAATTTGAGGAACGACCAATCAACATTTTCATTCCCAGCGATCTCGACACCCTCAAAGTCAACTGCGAAGTGGAAAAAGGAAGAGAGGTGGTGATTAAGAAGAGACTGGGGGATGGCCTTAAACAGATCGAACCCCCTCTCGTAAGAAAAACAGGAACAGAGTCAGGACACACGATATTCGAAGCGGAGTTCGATGACGTTTCCCGAGGAGATACACTCGTGGTTTCATTTCTGAGTAAGTGACTTTTAAGATCGAAATTTATTTTCTCAATATCCAAAGCGTACGAAGAAAGCCTTTGGTCACTCTGTAAAATAGTGAGCTCCTTTGTGTCCCAACGTATGATAAAGTATTATGGTCATCTCTTTGATTCCATCAGAAATTTGAACGCCGTAAAGCCATTCCCACCTGCTCGCCATTTAAAGGTTTCGAAGGGTTTCATCCAGGTTCGTAGAAAAGACCCTAAGCCACTCCGGAAGGAAGCTCGAACCTTTTCCTCCTGGTTCGAGGTATGCAATGCTCGTTCCGTTGGGGTTCCCATTGCCGAATTTTGTCTTGTACGCGGTACCATTCCTGCTGGCAACTCTGAGGTAGTCGAGAAAGTTTGTTTTGTTGAACCAGCTATACTTAGCAAGAGTCAGCGGTATAATTATATCCGCTGCCGTCAAAAAACCAGCTTTACCGGTTCTTTCTCAGACAATGCATCCAGAATACCCTTGTACGGTGACATAGACGCCTTTATCATGTAGACAGAAGTCAGTAAACGATAGTATTCGGCAAAATAAGGCGGGATCCTATTCACCAGGGTGTTGATTGTAATCCCCCGATAGCGAGCCTATTGTTCTAGAGTTTCTGTAATAGACTTGTTCAGCCTGAATGCCTTTACTGTCGTACCTTCGAAAGAGGGCACACGTTTCCTTATTTCAATTTTGTTTGTTCTATTGAGTTGAGAAAAAATGAGATTTAGGCCACAATCTTACTGGGCGTAATCTGGCACTGAGTTAATCGTGATAGTAGGCATTGATACGCCCGAGCTGGGATTCGAACCCAGGTCTGAGGCTCCGCAGGCCTCTAGGATAATCCAAACTACCCCACTCGGGCTTATAGCTTCTCTGCAACTCTCTCCAAGTACAAAATAGATTCTAGGAATTCGTTGAGTGTCTTCCTAACTTCGTTGGTCCCCCCCTTGACTGTGCACAGATACCCTTCTTTGGTCTTCCTGCAGGTGATGTACTTGTCGTGGTCTGCCCTGATAGACCTGATGATGTTGGATGCCTCCGGTCCCATTATCTTCAGTTCAGCCTTAACTTCCAGGTTTCCCAGCTCCTATTACCCTCGGACTTGAATTCAGTGAAGTGATCGAGAAGATCTCGTCTATAAGCGGGACCTTCTTCTCGACGTCTATGAGGTAACGACCCTCAGATATATCGGAAATCTCAGCATTCACGTTGTTGAAGAGAAAGTTCAGCTGGATCTTCTCCCCCACCTTCGGAACGAGTTTTACCGTCGGATTTGTTCTCACGCTGATCTGAATGCTTTCTGTAAATTCCATTCCATCTTGTGAGTACAGGACGGTACCCCTGGGTACGTCTTCGACATCCACATTCCTATAAGCGAGGCCTACTCGTGAAAAGGGTTCCGCAGAATCCTTGTCCACGTCCATAATCTGGATGCTCTTTATGTCCACGCTCTTACCAGATGGATAGGCCTTCATGACCATGTGTTTCTTTATCTGGCCACCGAGAACGAATCCGAGGCTCACGGTTCCAACTCCTTTGACCTGAAAGCTCTGGTCAAGCACCACAAGATTCTCGGTCTTTGCGGGTTCGACTGGGACCTGAGAGAAAGATTCAATATCGCCGTAAGTAGCCTTAATCGGTCTGGCAGTGATACCCATGCTAGTTGCGATTTTTATTACCTGACCGAGCGCCGGCTCCTCTGCAATGATTCCAAGGTTCTTGATTCCGTGGTAATCGAGTGTCAACAGGAACTCCCCCACGCTCTTGTCCAGTTCACCGACTGCAAGAATCGCCTTGTTGGCAACGGATGCTGCATTAAGCAATGTCTGTATCCTTTCAGGAAACTTGAATGGGTAGAGGAACGTTATTTCGTCGCCTGCTATCCTGGTGTTGTAATACCTTATATCCGTTTCTGACCCCTTCTTAGTAAGGCTCTTCAGAATCTCTTCATCGCCATAGAAAAGGATTGTCTGGTTCACGGACTAAGAATTCTCTGCTTTTATAAAAAAGTGTCCCACGGATTCAAAACGGATAGAACGAGTCATTCGATTCCCTTTAAGGTGGATTTATCACTCACGCCGTCCGTTTCCTCATGAACAAACTTGATCACGTCGAGAATAGAATTCATCGCTAGGTCAAGGTTCTTCACCTGGCTAATAAGGTACTTCTTGCCCTCGCTGCTAATCTCGTAGTACTTCCTGTTCCTGTCGGTTTCATGCCCCAACCTTGCCTTCACTAACCCATGGATCTCGAGGTTCCGAATGATTGAATAGATCTCTCCGTTGGAGAGTCTCTGACCCAAGCACTTATTAACTTCTCGTTCCAAAAGGTATCCATACCCTGGCTCTTTCCAGAGAGACTTGAGTACGAGTAAAGATATGATCCCCTTGAAAGTTCTTCCTCTCCTCCCGTCCCTGCTCTGCACTCATGACTTAATTGTCTGTCGTATTTAAGGTTGGATCGACATCGATGAGTTACGCCTAGATTTCCCGCCACCTCGACCTTTTGAGGGCGAAATATGCCAGAACGGCTGTGATCGCCAGGAGAATGACCCAAGCTACAGCAAAACCCGTAGGGCTTGGAGTGTAAAAACCGGTCTGGCTCTGTGCGATCTCGGATGCATAGGTGGTCGGAGAAAGGTACGCGAGGTATCTGTAAGGGAAGGGTATGTAACTAATTGGGTAGTAGACGGGAGGGATGGTGGTCAGGAGTGGAGAGATGATGCCGGAAAACCCCCAAGACTGGATGATGTCAGAAGTGAAAGTTGAAAGGAAAAAACCCAGGGAAATCGAAAACGTAAATATGGTGGCCATGTCAAGGAAAATAATGAATCCACCCAGGATGGTAGTCTTTACAAATATGATGTTTAAAACGATCAAGAACGCAAGAGTTGGGATTGAGTAGACTAGCTCAGAGAGCGCCATTCCTATGATGTAGACGAGCGAGGTGGTGGGAGAACTGACAATCATGTCCTGCAGTCTCATGTCGTTCTTCAGGTGAGACAGGTCCTGTTGGAGTGAAGTCCCGCTGGAGACCATGTTCATTATGAGGGCCCCAACAGCAGCAACTGGAAGCAAGGTGCCCCTGCTCGCAAATGTTACTACAGCCAGCAATGCGAGTGGTGCAAGCAGCGTGTTGATCAGTATGACCGGATAGTTTATCATTGCGTAGATGGAGTTGACCAGTATAGAGGCCATTATCTGGCTACTAATCCTCCTTCTCATTCTCTTCCTCCTCCCCGTTCCCGAGGTATTGCTCGAATATGTTGCTGAGCGATGCCTCTTCAACCGTGAACTTCATCTTG
The DNA here is from genome assembly GCA_964389625.1 of uncultured Thermoplasmatales archaeon. Taxonomy (GTDB): domain Archaea; phylum Thermoplasmatota; class Thermoplasmata; order Thermoplasmatales. The sequence continues at coordinate 6,144 of CAYMEF010000005.1, read as the reverse complement.
TTCGTGACAAGGTACGGTACGAGACCGTAGATCTTCGAGGCAGACCCGTAGACAAATGTTTCCTTTTCAGACACTGGATGGACCTGAACATCTTCCTCGTCCGTCTTGAAATTCTCGGAGTAAACCTTAAGGACGTACGGCAGTTTCACTTTAGACCTGAGGTCCTCGATGCCGCCAATATCCACGAGCCTACCGTGATCTATTATCATTATCTGGTCTCCGAGGATCTCTGCCTCTTCTAGGTAGTGCGTCGTCAGAATTATGAGGCGGTCCTTCTTCAGTCTGGACAGTAGCTGCCAGAGTTCCTTCCTGGAAAGGTAATCCAGGCCAGTCGTTGGCTCGTCTAGGAATACTATGGGTGCCTCGCTAGAGATAACAGTCGCCACCATCAGCTTTCTCTTCTGCCCCCCCGAGAGTTTCCTGCTCTTCTCCCCTTCCTTACCTTCAAGACCCAGTTCACGCAGGGCCTCCTTCCCCTTCTCGTTGGCCTCCCTGTAAGAATACCCTCTCCACATGAGATACGAGCTCACAGTCTGAAGCGGAGTGAGCCAAGGGAGTGGCCTGGCTTCCTGGGGCACAACCGCGATCTCCTGCCTGATCTCGGTCGCTCTCTCCACGACGTCCAGCTCGTTGATGTAACCCCTACCTGAAGTTGGGAGAAGTTCGGTCGACATTATCCTGACGAAAGTTGTCTTGCCCGCTCCGTTCCTTCCGATGATGGAAAAGATCCCATTTCTGTTCAGGTCTAGAGTAAGGCCCTCCAGCGCCTTGTACTTCCTCTCGTAAGTCTTCGAGAGTTCATCGGTCCTGATTCTCATTTGGTCCCTTGCGTATTTTCCTGCGCTATGACTCGGTCCTGTTCACTATGCCGGGATAGTTCAGAATGTTGTCGACAACTACCTTGAAGCTCTTCGAACTCTTGCTTTCGGGGTGAGAGACGACCATTGGCGTTCCGTCGTCTCCATCATCGACTACCGACTCTTCGATCGGGATCGAGCCAAGGAAGTTTATCCCGAAGTCCTTCGAAACTTTCTCGCCCGTTCCGTTCTTGAATATGTAGGTAGTCTCTCCGCAGTGAGGACACACGAATCCGCTCATGTTCTCGATCAATCCTACTACCGGTGCGTTCAGCTGCTTGGCGAAATTGATCGCCTTCCTGACATCGATCATTGCGACCTCCTGAGGCGTTCCGACTATAACGAACCCCGTGATCTTCGGGATGATCTGAACTATGGAAAGCGGTTCGTCTCCCGTCCCCGGCGGAAGATCGAATATGAGGAAATCGAGTCTACCCCACACGATGTCCTTTATGAACTGCTGTATCATCTTGTGCTTGAGTGCACCTCTCCATATCACAGGGGTATCCCTTGATGGCAGGAAGTACTCGATCGATATAACTCTCAGGTTGTTGCTGTACCGGACCGGTTCGATCTTCTTGTCGTCGTTAATCTGGGGCTTGTCATCGACTAGTCCTAGCATCTGTGGGATGTCCGGGCCGTGCATATCTGCATCAACCAGTCCAACCTGGAATCCCCTCATCGATAGCTCGACAGCAAGGTTGGCCGCCACAGTAGATTTGCCAACCCCTCCCTTCCCGCTCATAACCACAATGACGTTGCTTATGTTCTTTATGCTCTCGTCCTCTGTGCTCAATTTGAAATCAACCGGAGCCTTCTGAGGAGGTTCATTTACTTTTATAGATCCAGGCAAAATTTCACCTCTTCCGATATTTGCGCAACAAATAATAACTCTTCCTAGCCCGATTCGAATTTTGTATCAAATCCCTTTAATATACCTTTACATTGAGAATTTGATGAAGTACCTTGCCGTTGCCATTGCCCTGGCGACAGTTCTCCTACTGTCTGGACTAGTCGGAGTTGCTTATGGCGATGGATCTAACGATGGTTCGGCAACTGGGTACAACATCTTCAATACGACCTCAAATGGCATCGCAAATTTTACAGTCCACATCAACAGTCAGACCATCAAGGTCTTCGACTACTTCAACATCTCCGGTATCTCTGACTCCCTGGATCTACCATTCGTCAGCTACAACAAGATGATGCCCTTGTACTGGCAGGGTACAGGAACGGTTTCGATCGCGCCTGCCCTATCTTTCTCAACAGTTGGATCGATGGTTTATTCCGGTGTCCCCTTGCAGTTTGTCTATTTTTATGAGTCGAACTACCTGGGTATTCTTTTTACAAATGGACTGGTCTCTGAATCGGGGGACCACATACTCATAGGTAATTCGACTGGTCTCCAGACGACTACAATTACATACGTTAACTCCCCACTCTCTCAGTACAATTTTTCAATGAACAGTTTTAGCAACACTGGCGATTACTACTCCGGAAAATATTCCAGTTTCACCTTCACTCTCGGAGAGATATACAATTACTCTCTAACCAATAGGCAGTCTTCCATATCGGTCATTTCCTCTATCTCCAGCACCCGGACGATGGACCTTGCGTTGACGATGAGTACCTTTGCCACTCCTAGGGCTACAAGTGCATTCGCATCAGACGGCCTCTTCCCGCTGGTCTATCTCTCGGGTATCGATAGCACGATAAGCATTACACTCACGCAAGGATTTCACTTTGACTATACTGGCGGCGATTACCTAGAGAACGGTGGCTCGTTCGATGAACCCGCCATCAACTGGGGATCTGCAATGTTCCGAGAACACATATTTAAGATTGAGAATGGTTTCAGGACTCTCGGATACATCGATGTTTACGGAAAGGGCAGCATAATGGGCTCCACACTCACGGTGAATTCCCCGATGAGCTTTGTGTTGATCAGGTTCCTGCCATCGGTTCGATCGACAGCTGTGCCGGTGCAAGGCAATGGGAACCTGGGAAATGCAACGACCGAAATAATTGTAGACAACGGAGCTTACTTCGTTCCTTTCTCACCGAACATCACCTCTAAGAACATCTCTTTCAGCAACGGGGTACTGGACCTAGAGTTCATTCAGAATGGTACTCAGCAGTTCGTTGTTGTGATTCAGGGAAACTATACAGTCTCCTCGTTTAGAATCACGGGACCTGGTGGCAACTCAACCAATTACACGGTGACCAGGGGGTCGAACGAAACGATTGTATCTTTCGTCGCAAACGGTAACGGGACGAGGTCTCTCACGCTATCTATACTCCCGTATACCAGCTATATCAACGGATCAGAGTTCCCCTTTATTGCACTCGTAACTTCGTCCATCGCACTGGTGGGGTTGGCCGGGGGGTCCATCGCGCTCTCCTGGAAGAGACGTGGCGGAAATCTCAAAAAGAATAATTAGGAATAATTCTTCAGGTAAGTATGGACGTCTACAAGATTCCCCTCTCCAAGAAGCAAGATATGGAGAAGATTCTGGCTATGGATGAGATATTCAGGCTCTCCATGACGGTCAAGGACTCTTCCATCCTGGGAGAGGAGGGATTCCAGTACCTCATACTGGAGGGCATCGAAGCGCGTTTGAACCTGGCTAGAGAACAGCTAAAAAGCATATCAGACCCCCTGGACGAGTCGAAGAAAAAGAAGGTAGAGGAGCTCATAGAGAAGGAGAGGCAGGCGGTAAACGACAGCTTCGGATCCATATTCGGTTAGATGCTAATAATCCTGGCGGACGCAGAGCTGGAGCTCATCCCCGAGAGCATCAAACGCGATGGGAAGGTGGCGACACTCCTGAAGAGACTAGGAAAGGAAGACTCAATTTTGGATAACGCTCTCCTCAGAAGTGTAATAGAGAAGTATTATCCCGGCGATGTAAACAGAATGGGATTCCCGCACATAGCCTACTCGTTCGTCAGGCTAAATGAAGATACCGTTCTAAGAGAAACGATGAAGATCGATTACGCTATACACACAAAACACGACAGAATCATAGAGAGTTCCACTCTCGGCAACATCGGTCCCGGCTACGCGGAGTTCGTTGAGCGAGTAGAGGAGATCCTTTCGAAGAGGGGCAAGAGGGTGACCTTGCTCGAATACCTTGAACAGAGGGGCATAACTGGAAACACCGCTGTACTCCATCCGACCGGGAACAAAGGACTCGTCTTTAACGGTCAACTCAACTACGTGATCGGAGGATTTCCAGAGGGAGACTTTAGAACTGACCTCGGAAGCCTGAGGAGATTCTCGATCCATGATGGGGAATTAACAGTCCCCGCCGTCCTGGAGCTGTTGCACTTCAAGCTCTACCAGCAATGACAGCTGCCATGAATCTCTTCTTTTCTTCTATCATTTTCTCCGTTCCGATATCGTTTCTCATCGCATAGTCTCCCTTAACGAGATGCGAAAGACCATCGAATTTCTGTATTGCCTCGGAATGAGTTGACCCTTCCGCAACCAGCGCAAGTGATCTGGAACTGGTCTGTTTCAACTTCTTGCCACTGATGTTGACTGATGCGTAATAGACCCTGAGTCCATTCGACCTGAGCCCTGCCTCGTCCAGTTGGATGGTCGAAGGGACGGGCTTGCTTCCATAGCCCACCGGTACCAGATACCTGAGCACGTTGACCTTGTCCCTGAATTCCAGTTTAGGTTCCTTTCCTTCCAACATTTCAGAAGCTACGTCCACAATCGATGTCTCCATCAGGGACAGAACGTTTATCGCCTCAGGGTCCCCGAGTCTTGCGTTGATCTCCAGGAGTTTCGGGCCATCGGCCGTTGCGATGAACCCTCCATATATCGGACCAACGTATTCCACAACCCTTTCGGAGAACTTTTCAACGAGGTCCCTCAGGATATTCTTTGCCTTTACGACCGTGGAAGGATCTATGAAAGGAAGGCCGCGCTCCGAGAAACATATGGATCCCATGCCACCCGTATTTGGTCCCGAATCTCCCTCAAATGCCCTCTTGTAGTCCTGGACGATGGGCAGGAAGCTGATCCTTCTCCCCGAAACGAACGCCTGCAAGCTGAATTCCTCCCCCGTCATCTTTTCCTCGACGAGCAGGCTGCCCTTACCAGATCGAAGATAGTCGCGAACGATCCTCACTCCGTCCTCCTTCGATTTGAAATGAGTCCCCTGTACTACCACGCCCTTTCCTCCAGTCAGCCCATCCGGTTTTATGACAAAATCGTAGTCTATCCTTTTAATGAAATCCTCGGCCCTTTGCGGATCTGTAAATTGTTCGCTGTTTATATCTCCCTCGACGTTGTTCTCTCCGAGGAATCTCCTGCAGTATGCCTTTGAGGTCTCGAGTCGTGCAGCGGCGGAAGAAGGTGCAAATACGGTGAGTCCTTTCTTCAACAGGGCATCGGGAACTCCGCTGGCAAGTGGGGATTCCAGTCCGATGAAAACACAATCCGGCTTTAGCTTCACCGCGCTCCTAGTTACCCAGTCGACGTCGTTCTCGTCTCCGACTACGACCCTCTTTGCGATCCTGGCAAGACCGGGGTTCTTGTTGGGGGCTATGACGAAGAGCTCAGTCCCAGACCCAACTATCGAGAGACCTATTGCGTGCTCTCTACCTCCCCCTCCCACCAGCAGTGCTCTCACTCTGACACCTGCTCTTCAGAATCCGCGTTCTCTTGAACGACACCTTCTCGTTTCACCCTATCCTTCAGATCCTTTCCGTACTTTGCATAGAACGTCCGGGTAAGTTTGACGATTCTTCGTCTCCCCTTTGGTATGACCTCGACGAGGCCGATCTTCCCGAGATGATCGAGTTCCTCTTCCGTCCTCCTTCCCCGCAGTCGCTCAACGCGGGAGATGTAAGTCTTTCCTTTCCTGAAGAGCAGTCCAATGATCTCCAACTCGCCCTTGCCCATCTCGCTCTCCGAGTACTTGAATGCCACCTCACTGTACTGGTCCCTGACCACAATCTTGTACTTCCTGCCTATCATCTTCAATTCCAGCGAAGTGTCCTGATACCTCTTTCTCAATGTTCTTAGAGCCTTGTCGACCGTCTTTGTATCTATCGAAAGTGCAGACGAGATCTCGCTCTTTGCTAGTGGATTTACCGTCGCTATCAGGAGTGCCTCGGTTCTGTTGGAGATTTCTTCTTCCATTGACCATTTATGAGATGAGGAATTATAATACTTACGTTAGGCGAACAACGCTTCGATATACGATGAAGTGAAGAGGTGGTTGTCCCGAGTAAGCCTCCTTCTGTTAGCCCTTTCGGGTTGATGGCATCT
>CAYMEF010000004.1:0-57113 GCA_964389625.1 uncultured Thermoplasmatales archaeon | reverse complement strand
CAGCCAGATTCACCACCGAAGTTTAATTAACAAGTCTTATAAAAGTTTATGCTAACATAGAGTTCAGTGGCCGAGAATCTAACTACCATTCCGACCATCTGATTAACCTCGATAAAATAAAGTAACCTTGACTAGCACGATGTGTAAGTGGTACAGAATTTAGCGAAAAAAAGCCAACAAAATATTTTAACTGAGAATCACTGAAGCAGTCATGCCTTTAGTAGATATCGACCTAATTATCGGTGGACCTCAAGGGGGTGGTATTGACAGTGCCGCTCAAATCGTGATCCGTGCATTCTCAATAGCTGGATATGAAGCTTATGGAATCAGAGAATATTATTCAAACATAAAGGGGAGGCACAGTTATTTTCATGTCAGAGTAAAAGAGACTCCCGTTCGCAGCCTGAGGTATCCAGTTGATCTGCTTGCCTGCCTGGACTCTGAGAGTCCATTCGTCCACATGGAAGACGTCTCCAGCAAGACGATAGTTCTTTACGACGAGGACCTCGTGAACACGAAGATAGAACAGGTTCTGACCATGGAGCCAGAGACGAAGAAGCACGTCATCGATAAACTGAGAGAGGGCGGATTTGGAACCACACTTGCTGGCGCAATAGATTTCATGAAGAAGAGAGGCGCAATACCCTACCCGGTTTCGTTCAGGAACCTTGTGGTAGGCGCGCTCGGACCGAACAAGGCCCCAGCGAGGTATGCCAACACCTTAGGTGCTTCACTTGCAATGGCATTGATGGGACTGCCCGCCGAGTTCACATCGATGGGAATAGAGAGCGTATTTGGGAAGAAAAAGGAAGTCATCGAAGACAACGAGAAGATAGTGAAGGCCGGATACGATCTCGTGAAATCGCACAACGCGATAAACATAAAGGAGCTGCCTACAAGACCGGCGAAGGAGCGGTACATACTCACTGGTAACGAAGCGATCGGAATAGGAAAGGTCGTCGGCGGACTAAAGCTCCAGACCTACTACCCAATAACACCTGCCGCGGACGAGAGTTTCTTCCTTGAGGGTCACGACTACTTCGAACCCGTAATGGCCGAGGACATCGACAAGGAGAACGAAGTGCTCAAGAACACTGGCGTCGTGGTCGTTCAGGCCGAGGACGAGATATCCGCTATAGCGATGGCGATCTCGGGTGCGATGACAGGAACGAGGACGTCCACAGGTACCTCCGGCCCGGGGTTCGCCCTCATGGCCGAGGCTCTAGGTTATGCGGGTATAAACGAAGTACCTGTCGTCGTAACACTCTATCAGAGAGGCGGCCCAAGCACGGGACTTCCAACCAGGAACTCGCAGGCAGACCTGATGTTTGCGATCAACGCGGGCCACGGAGAGTTTGCGAGGATCGTCTACTCTTCCGGCGATGTACCCGAAGCGATCTACGACGCAATAAGGGTATTCAACTATGCGGAGAAGTTCCAGGTGCCGGTCATACATATCCTCGACAAGAATCTCGCGAACTCCTTCTTCCTGGTGGATGGACTGGATTACAGCAAAGTCAAGATAGAAAGGTGGAAGCTCACAGACAACACCGAAAATTTCGAGCGGTTCAAGCTCACCGACGACGGTATCTCCCCGATGGGTACGTTTGGGAAGAACATCATGTGGCTAACCGGGGACGAGCACAGTGAACTTGGTCACATCACCGAAGACCCCGAAACCAGGGATGCGATGATGGTGAAGAGAATGTCCAAGCTCAAGACAATCCTGAAGGAGATACCCGAAGAAGAGCAGGCAGAGCTGATCGGAGACAAGGACGCTGATCTGACCCTGCTTACCTGGGGAAGCAACAAGGGAGTGATCCTTAGCGTGTTCGAAAGACTACGGGCAGAGGGGATAAAGGCAAACCTAGTCTACGTGAAATTGATGGCCCCGTTCCCTTCAGAACTCGTATCACGATATCTTTCCAAGGCGAAACTCTTGATAGACTTGGAGAACAATTATACCGCGCAGCTCGCGACCCTGGTGAAGCAGAACTGCGGAATCGAAATAAACAATTTCATTTTGAAGTACAGTGGACGGCACACGACGGATGATGAAGTTTATGAGGGTATCAAACGAATATTTGAAAAGAAAGAAAGCAAGGTGGTGATGGTCCGTGGCGCATAACTTCAGGACAGATCTCTGGGTAGACTGGTGCCCGGGATGCGGCGACTTCGGAATTCTTGCAGCTCTGCAACAGACAATGGCAGAGTCGAACAAGAAACCTGAAGATTTTGTTATATTCTCTGGTATCGGCTGTTCTGCAAAGACTCCGCATTACATCAACGCACCGGGTATGCACACCCTTCACGGTAGAGTAATACCGTTTGCAACAGGGGTAAAGCTCGCAAATCCAAACCTCACGGTGATAGCCGATGGAGGAGATGGAGATCTTCTGAGCATCGGTGCAGGACACTTCGTAGCAGCCGGAAGAAGAAATGTGGACATGACCATAATCATCCACAACAATGGAGTATATGGCCTCACGAAAGGACAGGCATCCCCCACTCTAGCCAGGGGTGAAAAGACCAAGGGTCTGCAGAGACCGAACATATTCGACTCACTGAACCCAGTGGCACTAGCACTTTCTGTTGGATACACCTTCGTTGCAAGAGCGTACTCCTTCGATGTGAAGAATACGAAGGACATAATTATGAAGGCAGTAAAGCACAGGGGAACTTCCGTCATAGACATGCTGCAACCGTGCCCTACCTACAACGACATAAACACAAAGGAATGGTACGACAAGAGGGTGTATTACCTCGATAAAGACCCTAGCTGGGACCCATACGTTAAGGAAGCGACCTCTGAGGCATCGGAAAAGAAGTACCTTCAGGCAATCCAGAAGTCTCTGGAATGGGGGGACAAGATACCTCTTGGAATCATATATCAGAACGATCTTGTTCCATCCTTTGGAGACAGGATAGCGGATCACATAAAGAACTATTTCGAGGTGCCCCCAGCTCTTTCGCCAATCCTTAATGCAGACGGGCTGCCAATCGCTAGGATGGAGAAGATATTCACGGATAGGCTGATCAAGCGGTGAACATAGGGGCTCACCTTTCCACTAAGGAGGGCTTTGCTATGCTCCCAGAGAAAGCCCACGCGCTTGGTTTGAAGACATACCAGTTCTTCTCGAAGAACCAGATGCAGTGGAAGGCAAGACCCCTCGACAAAGAGGAAGCGGAAGCCCACGTCAGGGCAGCTAGGAATGCGAAGGTGGTAGACGAATCCATCCATGCATCCTATCTCCTGAACCTCGGGAGCCCAGATGATGACAAGTTCAGGATGTCGTACGGTGCATTTGTGGATGAGATAAGGAGGGCAGATCAGCTCGGAGTCCCGTTCCTAATTTTTCACCCGGGAGCACACATGGGCTCCGGTGAACAGAACGCCCTTAAGAGGATCTCGGAGGCAATGAATTCCGCAATCGAGGATACGAAGGACTCGAAGGTGAAGCTTCTTGTCGAGAATACCGCAGGTCAGGGATCGGTTGTTGGCTACTCCCTCGATCACCTAGGATTCATTGCTGAGGCTAGTACCAACAGGGAGAGAATAGGTTTCTGCATCGACACATGCCACGCCTACCAGGCGGGATACGATATCAGCACCGATCTGGACGCATTCCTTTCAGAATTCGATTCCAAGGTGGGACTGAATCTACTAAGGGCATTTCACCTCAACGACACCAAATACCAGTTCAACAAGCACCTTGACAGGCATGAAAACCTGGGAAAGGGGACGCTCTCTAAGAGTTTCTACGTAGACCTCTTCTCCGAGCCTAGACTTGCCAAAGTACCTGCATTCCTCGAGACTCCGGAGGGGGAGGAAGGCTATCCCAATGACATTAGATTCCTGAAGTCGCTTGGGATTAAGTTGTAGCATCTTATAGGACATATTCTCCTTATACGGAGTGTCTAGAAATCGGTTCCAGATGAAGCCAATTGCAATTTCTTGAGTATGGCTTTGAATGTCCAGATCCGTGAAAAATCGAGTCACCCAGTACTGGCATAATCCTGGCCCTAAGGGTGTTCTTCAATAATTGACACCGAAAGGCATTCCTTTTTTCACTTTTATTATTACGGTATAGAGTGTCTCCTGTTTTAGCAAGCGACGATTTTCACTATCTATCTTGGCTTTTCGCCTGATTTCATGTTCGATACAACCTCAAGGTTGTATCTATTGTCCTTAAGTCTCTGGCACAATCTTATGTTCATGAATGGGTAAGATTACTTATGTCCCAAAGCCCCTTACTACAATAGAGTTATATATTGAAAATTGAATCTAAGTAGCACGGCGTCTAGAATATACACAATGTCGACAGGTATGGACAAGGACAAGCAATATAGGAAGAGGTTCCTAGTCTCGCTTATCATCGCTTCTATTGGAGTCCTTGGTGCTTTATTAATCTACATATATGTATTTCGTCCAACTGATGCGCAGATCACTGAAGCTACCATTTTCGCTTTGATCATATTCGTAGTATCACTTACTACAATTTTCATATCTTATCGCAGTTTCAATATTGGTCGCAAAGGGTTTGGTGTGGAACAGGTATTTACAAATATTTCAGATGAAGGTTACAGCGAGAAGTTGAAGAGAGCCTCAAAGGCCTATCTAAATGAAGAAATCAACGAAGAGGAATTCTTCAATGAAATCGGGAAGAAGAGCACAACGGAGGAGAGAATAATTGAGGCGCTGAACAAAGTCAAGGTTCTGAAAACAGGGAGGATTTAAAACCTTAAATCTGCCTTTTTTACACAACATGATATAGGGTGTCTCATGTTTTAGCAAGCGACGATTTTCATTACCTCCGTGGGATTTTCTCCAAATTCTATGTTCGACACCACCATGAGGTTATATGCAATTGTCTTCAGGCCAATTGCGGAGTAATAAGATCGGTTCCTGACATACCAGATATTCTCAGCCTTCATGATCTCCTCAAGTATGCTGAATGTTCTCTCTATTTCCCACCTGAGGGAATAGAGCGATGCATATTCCTTCCGGAGATCAATCCCAATCTTCCTGTTCACTGATAATCTCTCAGGAACAATTCCTCTCCTCTTGTTTGTGTCAATGACAGGAAGAGAAAATATTTCAACACTCTTATAGTGGAGATTCTGGTGATCCTTCAGTTTTCTGGAATAGCCTATAGGTCATTTGGAAGTTTATTTTTGAATCATCCCGATCTAAAGGAAGAAAATGGTATTCTCTTGAGTTATGACAGTTGCATGGGGAAGAGAAGAAGGGAGATATATGGCTTATAGACGAAGAGAGGCACATCCTGCCTTATTATGATAGACCCGGAAAGATATGGTCTTCGGATTTATCGCGCACGGCTACGGTTGAAAGTGTGCCGAGAAGCTGACACAGCTGTCACTTCACAATCCGTGTGTGACCTGTTTCTCGACCAGTTTCTTTGCTTCCCTAATGATGCTCTCCGACATTCTTTCACCGAATCCCTGGATCCTCTCGAGGTCCCTCGGCACTGAGTTGGCTATTCTCTCGAGATCGAACCCGTTCATCTTGAGCCTTCTGGCCCTTACCCTTCCTACGTTTGGCAGGAAAACCAGAGGTATTAAATCCTGTTGTATTCCGCTGGAAAGCCGGTAGTTGAGTATTCTGAGCTCCGTCCTCCCGACGTTGAGGGCCCTAGAGATCTCGTACAGGGAGTGAGACAGCCACTTTGCGATCTCTGTCCTGTTTCTAAGATCTGCTGGCCAGATGTGGTACTTCTCCACTATCGCATCTTCCGGCATCTCCTCTATCCAGTCCCCGAGAATGAGGGCGACCTTCATCTGCTCCGGTTCGGGGTGAAACGGAAGGTGCGTGGGAGGTATGTAGGGTAAAGACTCGCTCTCGGATACGTAGAGTGAAGGCATGTCCGGGGTCGAGCAGATGCCAAGGAGTATGTCGTCATTGTTCTCGAGACCCACGGTATCCCTCAGTATGACCCCCGTGAGCGGGTCTATGTAAAGCTCCGATACCTTCCTTCCGAAGGGTGTCGGGCGGTAGGGATCGTCTCCCTTTATCATGTCGTTCTCCCTGAGGAAATCGAGGCTGTTAGAGATCCACTCACTGAGCTCCAACCCTTCGTGGTGTGCGAGGGTAGTCGAAAAGAATTTGTTTATAGAATCCCGGTTCTTGCTCATCCCCGATGATATGAGTCCGAGGACGTGCATTCTGATCTTGCTCTCATTTATCTGAGAAGTTATGCTCTCCAGTTCTCCGTTGATATAAGTCGAGAAGATCTCCTTTATCCTAGACGTTGACGAGTAGATGTATCCGTTACCTATCCGATCGAACTTCGCTCTTCCTGCCCTTCCGAGCATCTGTTGAACCTCAAGGTTGGGGATCAGGACAGAAGAGAAACCATCGTACCTGTAGACGTCCTTTATTATGACAGACCTTGCTGGAAGGTTTAGGCCCGCAGCTAGAGTGGTGGTGGCAACTATGACCTTCACTTTCTTCTCCCTGAACAGTCTCTCGACAAGTCTTCTCTGCTCCGTGAGCATTCCGGCGTGGTGATAGCCAACTCCTCTCTTAAGAACTGGAACCAGCTTGTCGTAGCCGGGAGAATCAGGATCGTATTTCAACTCCCCGATCTCATCTCTTTCCCTGTTGCTTGGCCTGCCCTCCACAAACCTGCTCATCTTTTCTGCCGTACTCTCGGCTGCCTTCCTGGAGCGGACGAATATGAGCGTCTGTCCCGAATTGTCGAGTGTTCCTATGACGAAGTCTTCGAACGAATCAACGTCGTCGACCAGAAGTCCGTCTTCGTCTATAACAGAATCTGGAGTCAGCACGTACTTCCTGAGAGGGACGGGCCTGAAGTCGCTGGTCACCTCGAGCGAGTTCAACCACATTGCTATGTCTGCCACATTCTTCACCGTGGCCGACATCGCTATGAACTGTGCACCCTCAACGAGATACCTGATCTTTGATATGACTATCTCCAGCGTGCTCCCCCTTGACTCGTCCAAGATATTATGGATCTCGTCAAACACCACGAATCCGAGGTTGTCGAAGACGGATGGATTGTTCCTCAACAAAGAGTCAACCTTTTCGGATGTAGATATTACGATATCATAGTTCCTGAGATAGTTGGATGGGCGATCGTAGTCCCCGGTGCTTATTCCTATTTTCAAGCCGAATTCCTCGAAAAACCTGAGGTCTTCAAATTTTTCCTCTGCGAGTGCCCTGAGTGGAACTACGTAGAGAGAGCGGAGTCCCCTCTTCCATGCCCTCAGCATACCGTAATAGGCAACTATAGACTTTCCTGAAGAAGTTGGAGTAGCAAGGAGGAGAGATTCACCTCTGGACAGTATCTTCATCCCGTCCAGCTGGAGCGGGTAGAGCCTGTCTATATTTTCCTTAACTAGGTACTTAATGATCTCTTCTGGCACCTGAAAATCAAATTCCAAGGCCTAGATTACCTCTTTTCCCATCGATTCCCTGAGGACTTTTGGAACGACTATGCTCCCGTCCTCTTGCTGGTTGTTCTCCACTATTGCGACGAGTGTCCTGGTTGTCGCAATGAGGGTTGAATTGAGCGTGTGTACGTAGGTATTACCCTCCTTCCCCTTGTACCTGATCTTCAGTCTCCGCGCCTGATAGTCGAGCACGTTCGACGCACTCACAACTTCCCTGAACTGTGCCTGCGCAGGGTACCATGCTTCTATATCGAACTTCCTGCTAGCGACGTTTCCAAGATCTCCCGTTGCGATGTCGACTATTCGGAAAGGGAGTTCGAGCGATCTGTAGAACTCCTTGGCATTCTCAAGGAGCACATCGTGATACCTGTTCGAATCTTCCGGTTTCACGTAGGCGAATTGCTCTATCTTGTTGAACTGGTGGACCCTGAATATGCCTTTCGTGTCCTTTCCATGGGCACCTGCCTCTTTCCTGAAGCATGGTGATATGCCGGCGTACAGCAGCGGGAGCCTGCCTTCGTCGAGGATCGTGTTGGAGTGGTATGCTGCAATCGGGTGCTCTGAGGTGGCAATCAGGTACAGGTCCTCTCCCTCAACCTTGTAGAGCGTGTCTTCAAACGCAGTGAAATCGGTAGCGCCATTCGTTGCTTCCCTGTTCAGCATGAACGGTGGCTCCACCAGGGTGAACCCCTTCTTTTGAAGAAACTTGAGTGCGTAGTGTTCAAGCGTTATCTCCAGTAGTACCATGTCCCCCAATAGGTAGTAGAACCTAGACCCCGCGACATTCGCAGCGTTCTCCAGATTTGTCAGGTTCCGCTTCACCAGCAGGTCGACATGGCTCTGAGGCTTGAACTTCGTTTCCACAAAATCCATCTTTCCTCCGCTCTGGGCCATAAATCCATCGACGTCGCCAACGAAGACCTTCGCTTTTCCCTCAAAATAGAAGGCAAGGTTGCCCGACTCGTCCTTTGCAACTGGTGCACGGCTGTCCGCTATGTTTGGAATCTTCTTCAGGACCTCATCACGGCTCGTTTCAACTTCTCTCAGCTTCCTTTCGTAGTCATCTATCGTCCTGTCGATCTCCGATGCCCTCTGCTTTATCGAATCTGCGCTCTCCCCGGACCTCACCTTTGCCGCTATCTCCCTGACCAGCTTGTTCTTCTCCGCCTTCTGTTCGTTAGACTTTCTCAGAAGCTCTCTCCAGTCTGTATCCAGCCTGATTGCGTCCCTTATGATCGCGTCATCCTGGAACCTTCTCTTCTGACTGTCGAACAGAACTTCCGGGTTCTTCCTGAGCACATTGACGTCTATCACAGATTGGCAACGTATTCGTTCTAATTAATTTGTTTGTCTACAGAATTTTTCTGAAACGAATCACCGTTTAGATATTTCTATACCCCTGCTGTAGATCACCTTTGCGAGCGACCTCAGCCCATCAATCTTCTTCGTTTCGAAACTACCGGAAAACCGCGGTATCCTCGAGAGCCTGATGTATTCCCCCATCAACCTCTCCAGATCGGCCCCAATTCCTATCTGGAATGCTGGCAGGTTGCTCTTTGCCCTGAAAAGAACGTCCTCCACATCCGTGTTCTCGATCTGATCCGATATGTGCTGATTCAGGAAACTTCCGTCTGGAGCATCTCTCTTCAGGATTATCGAAGAACCGAGATCGGAGAAGTAATGGATTAGCTTGGTGTAGTGTTCCTTCCACTCGCTGTCTAGGTGAATCAGTTGGCCCATGTCAGCCATAATGCTGTCAAAGTGCCTAAAGAATTCCCAGACTCCTGAGTCGAAGTCCTCCATATCGTCCGTTATCAGGCATTTGAACTTCGGAAATTGCATCCCTTCTTCCATTTTAATCGCGCCTAAAAGTGAATTGAGGTTTTAAATATTCCCAAGAAACAGATGAACTGAATGAGCAATAAAAGTACGTGTTATCGGTCCAATACTTCCCTTATCTTCCGATTCAGTAGATCAGATATTTCCCTTCCTTCGAACTGACCCCTCACCTGCTTCATCACAGTTCCCATCAGGAGCTTGAACGAACCCTCCCCCCTCTCCTTTATCAGAGCCTCGTTATCCCTCACCACTCTCTCTATGACCTCCAAGAGCTGACCGTTGCTCTCGCCCTTTATCTTGAAGTCCATACCTATCTCCCTCTTCCCATCCCTTCCCTCTAGTTCGAGCGAAAAATTTAGCGACTTGCTCTTCACCAGGATTATCCTGCTGTTCTCAGACAACTTGAACTCTCCTTCGAGGTACAGCGGTTCAAGGGATTCTGAAGGAATATTCCCCTTGGAGAACCTTTCAATCAGTTCCTTTGCCTTTCCGACATCGGGGACATCAGACGAGTAAACAACCGAAAGGAACTTCGCACACACCTTGGGTTTTCCGAACTCCACAACGAGTTTCTCGAGCAAATCGTCATATTCCTTCCAGAGCGATGCGAATGCCTCTTGTCTTGGTATTCCCAGTGTTTCAAGGTATTGCACCCTCTGTTCCACCGTCGGCGGAACCAGCTTTTCGACTTCATCCACATAGGAAGAATCCAACGGTATCAGTGGGACGTCTGTCTCAGGGTACATCCGTGAACTCCCCGATAGCGGTCTCAGGAATCTCGTAGAGTTCTCCACTGCGCCCCTGGTCTCCGCTGGTACACCCTTCTGTGCATCTCTTATCCTGTTCTGGATTATCTCGATGCACTCTTCGATCCTTTTTTCTTCGAGTATGACCAGTCCGAACGCATCTTCCCTCTTCGATCCGAGTATCTCGAAGATCTCTTGCTTCTGCTCGTCTTGTATCCCGTAGTTTGGCAGTTCGTCCGAGTGTATGAACCCTCCAATTCCGACAGCCTTCAGCCTCTCTGCTATCTCCCTGCCGAGCCTGTACTTGCCTCTATTGAGCACTCCAGACAGTCCGGGGAGCGTGAATCCGTAGATCCTCTTGCCGCTCTTCACTCCCTTGACGAATATATCCGATGCGTTGAAGTAGCTGGAGCTGGTAAAATCCCGCAACAGGAGGTCCGTCTTGACTCGTCTCTCCTTCAGAATGCTTGCGATCTCTACCAGCGACTCCTGCCTCTCGATCTCCTTTGCCAGTACTTTCTCTATCTGGGAGAGGGATTGAACCCCCTTGATCTCGACTCGATTCCCACCACTTATCGAAACGTTCAGGTCCTGTCTTATGCTGCTCGTCTCCTTCCTGATCATTCCACTCTGCTTTACCGCTAGACCGATGCTCTGGGCAACTTCCCTCGCCTCTCGCGGTGAACGTATGTCTGGGTCAGTGGCAATCTCTATCAGCGGAATGCCGAGTCTGCCCAGGGAATATATGACCTTATTTCCCTCCTCGCCGACCCTCCTGCATGCCTCTTCCTCAAGCGTTATCGAAGCGATCCCAATGCTCTTGGAATCTGTCCTGAAGCTACCGTGCAAGCCAACAATGCCTGTCCTCTGGAATCCGGATGTGTTAGAGCCATCGATTACGATCTTTCTCATGAAGTGGAGGTTGTCCACGATCTTGCAGCCCAGGATGAGAGAGACTACGATTGCAGTTTCAAGGGTCTCCTTGCCTGGCAGGTGAGGAGGCTCCTCATCCATCTCGACGAGGCATGAGTTGTCCGTCTTGATGTACTCGAACTCCTTCCCCTTCATTGATTCCTGAAGCGCTGCTGTGTCCTTGTCTGACTTCTCCCCAGACACGACAGTGAGCCTTCTGGTGAACCTTCCAAGCTCCTTGGTGTCTTCTTCTCCTGGGCATTCGCAGAACAGCTTCCTCCCCTTCACCTGAAAGTGTATCTCGAGGCCAATCTTCACATCACTCTGTTCTTCTTTCAGACATCTCCCCTCTCAAGTTCGTTGCCAACAGTTTTCGCGATTTTTCAACGTCAAAGTTACCGAGCAGGAAAGAGAGCTTGGTGTACGCAACCTCCGGGAGCATGTCGCGGAGCGGAATCACCCCTGCCTCGAGCATGTTCCTTCCCGTGGTATAAACGTCAAGATCGACGCTTCCATAGAGGCACTGGGTTGTGATGCCAATTACCTTACCCTGTGAGGTGAATTCCCTGACCCGAGAGACAAATCTATTGGTGATGTGACCCAGGCCCGTTCCCGCTATGATCAGGCCATCGTTAGATTCGACAAACTTGTTGAACATCTCCTCGCTCAGCCCTGGATAGAAGTACAGAAGTCCCACCTTTTCGCTCATCTTGTCGTAGAGTTTCATTGGCTTGCCGCTTATCTTATCATAGCTTCTCCAGTGGACTTCCAGCTTCTTGTCCACCGAACCGATCGGTTCCGAGTTGATGCTCTTGAAAGCGTCCCTTCTGGACGAGTGCATCTTCCTGAGCCTGACACCTGAGTGGATGTCAAGGCTGTCGTCGCTGGTAGAAGAATGCATTACGACGCACACCTGACCAACATCCGTCTGAGCGACCTTGACTGCTCCAGATAGGTTGAAGAAAGCATCAGAGGATGGTCTATCAGGGGACCGCTGCGAGGCCGTCAGGACTATGGGTGTCTTCGGGTTCTCTATCAGGAAAGAGAGGGCGGAAGAGGTGAAGGAAAGCACATCGGTCCCGTGGGTTATCACCACGCCCTCACCTTGAATGACCTTATCAAATACTCGCTTGGCTATGTTCACCCAATCGGACTTTTGCATATCCTCGGAGAGGATGTTGAGTATTATCTCTGCATCCACGTTGGCTAAATTCCCGAGATCTGGTTGAGCATACAGCATCTCCTGCGCAGTCTTGGCAGGCTTGACGGCACCGGTCTCATAATCGACGTAGCTGGCGATCGTCCCTCCGGTCCCGAGTATGTGGACGCGCTTTCCCTTCCCTGAAATATTACTCCCAACAGGATTCTTTGGTATGAACCTGGAAACCAGGTCGATCGATCCGATGCTCGAGTTCTCAAGGGACAGGTTGTACCCATTTTGAAGCTTTATCACAGTAATTCTGCTGTCCCTCGAAATGAACATCCCAGAGAATTTTGTCCCCTTCCACTGGACCTCGACCCTGTCTCCCGATTCGAAAACATCGGACACGGTTAGGGATGGCTTGATTAATAAAAAGACTTGCCGACAAACGAGTCGGTCTTACCTGTTTGCAAAAAGAAGGATCTTTCACCCTGGTTAGTTTTTCCTCCGCTCGAATCAGCCGAAAACTTAACGGTAACCTGGACCAAATTCCTCCCTCGGGAATCGGTTGGAAAAGAAATGGTTTAATCGTAGTGTTAATTCAGATGTATGCGTCCCCTCTTGATCGGGAGATTTCAGCCCTTTCACAATGGACATATGTGGCTCGCAAGGAAGATAATAAACGAGTATGGTTCCCTGATCATCGGAATCGGTAGTGCGCAGGAGTCCCATACACTCGCTAACCCGTTCACCGCCGGTGAGAGGCAGTACATGATCCAGAAAGCCATGGAATCGCACTCTATTAGGGACTACTATCTCGTGCCGATCGAAGACCTTTACAGGAACAGCCTGTGGGTCAGTCACATCCTCTCACTGACACCGCCGTTTGACATCGCAATATCCGGAAATCCACTGGTCAAAAGGCTATTCCTGGAAGCGGGAAAGAACGTCCTTGAGCCGGAGATGAAGACCAGGGAGCAATACTCTGGGAGGGAGATAAGGAAGAAGATCATTGAGGGAGAAAAGTGGGATGACCTGGTACCCGACGGGGTCTACAAGGTGATCATGGAAATAGATGGGGTCAAGAGGCTACAGGACCTTTCCAAGACCGATGAAGTTAATAGGTGAATGAAAATCAGGTCTGAATGAAAGAAATGGAATTTGTGGTCGTAGATAAGGGAAAGGACTTCATAGTCTACGAGGTCATGAACAACGACAACACGATACTAAGGCCACTCATGGAAGAGATAGAGAATGACTCTATGGTCGACAACGTAAGATACTATTTCGAACACCCATACCTTTCCAACCCCAAGATCCACATAGAGGTCAAGCAGGGAAAGCCCCAGGCGGCGCTCAAGAGAAGCCTCAGAAGAATGGAAAAGATATACGAGAACCTCTACGGGCAGTACAAGAAAGTTAGTAGCTGATCGGGGTCAGGTCCCTTATGGACTAGAAAGTTTTTATTGCCAGTACTGATTAGTTCACATGGACCACGACGATCCACATATAATTGAAATAGATCATTTTGTGCCGAAGAATCCACTCGTCATACTCGGGTTTGTGGAATCAACCACTCTTGGCCTCCTGACGGCATCCTATATGATCGAGCAGAAAGAGTTACACCAGATCGCCCAGATCAAGAGCGTTCATATTCCACCCGTGACGGTATTCGTCGGCGGAAAGATGAGGACACCATTCCGGATATACGGGAACAAGGAGGGTTCCGTTGTGGTCATCACTTGTGAAGTGCCGATAGATGACGAGGGGCTCTACGAGATATCATCCGTTTTGGTAAAGTGGTTGGAGGGAATAATTCCCAAGGTGATCGTTGTAGTGGACGGAATACCTGCAAAGGGGCTCGTTGAAAAGCGGAATGTCTATGCCGCTGCGGAAACATCGAACATGAAGATACTTTCGGGTACTGGCGTCGAGAGTGCAGGTTCGGCTATCATATCAGGCATGGGCGGTGCGTTGATAAACGAGTGCATCGGAAAGAAGATCGCTGCACTATCTCTGATGACGGAGACGTCGGTAGACATTCCAGACCCAGGGGCCGTTCTTTCTATCGTGGAAATACTCAACAAGGCGTTTGACACGAAGATAGGTACCGACATCCTGGAAGATTCTGTGAAAAAGCTACAAGAACAGGCAAATCAGATAATCAATAAATACAACCAGATTCAGAAAGACAAGGCACAGAAACAGTCCGAAATGTCCATATACGGTTAGCTAGGGGAGAGACGTTCAAGGTTAAGTTTCAGGATTGGATTCTGATTGATGCTCAACATTTCAGTGATCGGAGGGAGTGAAATACCTCCCGATATGTGTGTAGCTGCAGAGGAAGTAGGGAGACTGCTAGCTAGGGCAGGTGCTACAGTTTACTGTGGCGGTCTCACTGGGGTTATGGAGTGTGTGGCAAAGGGAGTCCGTGAAGAAAATGGGCTGGTCATCGGGATCCTCCCCGGCAGTAAAACAGAAGAGGGTAACAAGTATCTCTCGGCCGCAATCCCCACGGGTCTGGGATATGCAAGAAATTTCCTTGTAGTCAGGGCTGGTAAGGTTGTGATCGCAATAGACGGTTCGGTTGGGACTATATCAGAGGCATCCTTTGCTCTGAACGAAGGCAAGAACGTCATTTCGATCGGAAGCCTCGACTTCTCACCAAAGAAAAAGAACGAAGGGAAATTCATAAAGGTCAAGACTCCCATGGAAGCGGTGGAGTTGGCCCTTAAGATGGCAAAGGAAGGATGACATTCAGGAAAGTCTAGTAGTCTCCAATCCTTCTGAATTCAAATGTGTTTGAAGGAGTAGGATTAGTTCTAAATCTTTAATAGTTCATTTTGACTGCTCGTATATGCCTCTTAACTCCTCGCTCAACGAAGCTTTGTGGATCCGGCAGAAAGCGGTCGAACACACAGAACTCTTCAAAAATTCCATACCACTGATTGCAAGCGAAAACCTGATGAGTCCTCTCACCAGAGAGATGGTCATATCAGACTTCAACAACAGGTATGCGGAAGGACTTCCGGGTCACCGCTATTATCAGGGAAACAAGATAGTTGACGAGATGGAGACGAAAGTGGAAGAACTCGTCAAGAGATTGTTCAATTCAAAGCAGGCGGACGTTAGGCCTATATCAGGAACGAATGCGAACCAGGCCCTTGTTTTTGCATTTCTTCACCCGGGGGAAACGATTCTGACACCCAGTCTAGACTCAGGCGCACACATTTCGTCTGCAGAATTCGGTGCGGTCGGAATGAGGGGCTGCAACATCAAGAACATGGCGTTCAACACGGAAGAGATGAAGGTGGACATTGATGGCACGAGGAAAGCAATTATGGCCGAAAGACCCAAGGTTGTCCTCTTCGGCTTCTCCGTCTTCCTGTTTCCTGCCCCGATCAAGGAACTCAAGGACACAATCAACGAGGTCGGAAGCATAGTGTGGTATGATGGTGCCCATGTTTTGGGGCTTATAGCAGGCAAGAAGTTCCAGGATCCACTGAGGGAAGGCGCAGACGTCATTTCGGGAAGCACCCACAAGACATTCCCTGGCCCCCAGCACGGTGTAATCCTCGGGAACACCGACGACGATAGATGGAAGAAAGTCAGGCGCGGGGTCTTCCCAGGAGTGATCTCAAATCACCACATCGGTGCAATGGCAGGCCTGGGAGTCACTGCGGCGGAGATGATGGATTTCGGAGAATCGTATGCATCTGCGATCATAGAAAATGCCAAAACTCTAGGCGGAGAGCTATACTCCAGAGGGTTCAAGGTACTTGCAGAAAAGAACGGTTTCACGGAGAGTCATACGCTCCTCATAGATGTCAAGCAGCAGGGAGGAGGGAAACTAGTTGCAGAGGAGCTCGAAAGGAATTTCATAATCCTAAACAAGAACATGATTCCTGGAGATACAAACACGAAAGCACAGAACCCCTCTGGAATAAGGATAGGCACGCAGGAAGCGACCAGAGTAGGTATGGGGAAGAGCGAGATGTCACACATTGCTGACCTAATCGATCGGGCTCTGAAGGGAAAGGATGTTAGGGGCGAAGTTTCAGATTTCAAGAAAGGTTACCAGGAAATAAAATACTGCTACGGAAAGGATAGAGGATACGACTTCGTAGAGCTGTACAGGTGAGGGCGCTGATACAGAAACACCATCCTAAAAGGAATGCAGTCCTGAACGAGCCGAGCTAAGATAAATTAAATTAGTCGTCAATACTTTTCACTTGATGTCCACACTAGCCGACTCCTTCGAATACATCATGAGCAATTTTGAGAACCTTAGAGAATTGGATGAAGGGATTGTAGAAAGGGTATGTAAATTGCTAATCGGTTCAAAAAACATCTTCGTCTACGGAGTGGGAAGATCCGGAATCGTTGGAAGAATGTTTGCGATGAGGCTCGTGCAGATGGGATTCAACGCGTACTTCGTAGGTGAGACCATAGCTCCCGTCGTAACAGAAAGTGACTCCGTCATTCTCCTGTCGGGAACGGGAGAGACGCAGGGTGCGCTCCTGGTTGCACAGATATGCAGGAGAGTCAATGCGAAGATCATTTCTATCACATCGTCCAAAGAGAACTCGATCTACAAGGCGAGCGATTACAGGATAGTGCTGAAAACGAACAAGTCGTCCGATCTTGCTCCACTAGGAACTCTGTTTGAGGCCTCGTGTCACGTACTACTCGATTCCATGGTCGCCCTGCTCATGAAGGAGAAGGGAGAAGAGGAAGCAGATCTGAGGAAGCGCCACGCGATCTGGCTGTAGGAAACCTGAAATAAAGCGAATATTTACCGGACTATGCTTAAAGACCTTTCAAGACTGGAGTCGGTTGTTCAGGAAGTAATTACTGCCGAGGAACTGAGATCTCTAGAAACGGCGAAAGGGTACGCAGGCTTCGAGCCATCCGGTCCTCTCCACATAGGAACTGGTCTTTACTGGACTAACATATTCAACCTCGCTGCGGAGGCAGGTATAGAGATGACACTTCTACTCGCTGACTGGCACGCAGCGGTCAACGACAAGTTTGGAGGGGACATGGAAAAGATAAGGAGAAATGCCGAATACATGAAACAAGGTTTCCTATCCTGCGGTCTCAATCCAAAGGTCAAATTTCTGTATGCATCAGAACTGGTTGCGGACTCAGACTACTGGGCTCTTCTCCTGAAGGTTGCGAAGGCTCTTACTATATCCAGGATAAAGAGGGCGCTTCCAATAATGGGACGGAGCGAAGAGGATGCTGACAAAGACTCTTCAAAGCTGATCTACCCGATGATGCAGGCAACGGACATTTTTTACATGGATCTGGACGTTGCGTTCGGTGGAATGGATCAGAGACACGTCCACATGCTAGCTAGGGATATCCACAGGAAGGTTGGAAAGAAGGGGTTCGTTGCGATCCACAGTCCTCTCATATCTTCGCTCAAGGGGGGGAACAGAATGGATCCATTGAACAAGATGAGCAAGAGCAAGACCGATTCGGCTATATTCATTCACGACTCGCCAGAGGAAATCACGAAGAAGATAAAGTCTGCCTTCTGCCCGGACAAAACGGCCCAAGGGAATCCAATCCTTCAAATCTACAGGAACATAATATTCAATTTCTATTCTGATGGACTCGCTATTGGCGAAAGGGAAGAATATTCCAGTTACCGCGATCTAGAACAGGACTTTGTTGAGGGGAAAATTCATCCGTCTGACCTCAAGGACAGCCTTTCAAACAAACTGATAGAGATACTCGAACCGTCTAAGAGATACTTCGAGAGCAATCCGGAGAGGAAACTCCTGATGGAGGAGTTCAGATGAGACCGGTTGTTGACGTCCGTACGAGGAGAGGGATGAAGGTCTCGGAGCTGATAGACCAGTTCTCGTCTTCTGGAGGATTCACTGCACCCAAGCTCGGAGCTGCTGTGGGACTAATCAGAGAGATGAAGAAGAACAGAGTTGAGACGTTCCTCAGCTTCACAGCCGACATCGTTTCCACAGGGACTAGGGGTGCTATAGTAGACCTCATAAATACTGGAGTTGTCAGCCACATAATCACCACTGCTGGGACGGTCGACCACGACCTGGCGAGGAGCTACAAGAATTACTATCGTGGCGACTTCATGCTGAACGACGCCTTGCTCTTGAGGGAGAAGAAATACAGACTCGGAAACGTGGTAATCCCCCAGGATCACTATGGAAAGGTCATAGAGGAAAAGATGATGCCATTTCTGGAAAAGGAGTTCGCGAAGAAGAAGAAATGGACGATATCTGACCTTCTCAGGGACCTCGGGAAAGAAATGAAGAGGAACACGATACTGAATGCTGCTTACGAGAATGGAGTTGACGTCTTTATTCCCGGATACACGGATGGATCTTTCGGTTCGCAGTTGTGGTCGTTCTGGGAGATGAACCATGACTTCGCGATCGACTCACTCGAAGACGAACACAGGCTCAGCGAGATAGTTTTCAATTCGGCAAAGAAGAAGATGGGAGCTATCATTATCGGGGGAGGGATATCCAAACACCACGTCATCTGGTGGAATCAGTTCAGGGGGGGACTCGACTATGCGGTCTACGTAACTACCGCACAGGAGTTCGATGGGAGCCTCTCTGGAGCCCAACCCAGAGAAGCGGTCTCCTGGGGAAAGATAAAGCCGAGAGCCAAGCAGGTACTGATAGAAGGGGAAGCGACGGTAATACTACCGATCATTGTTGCGTCTCTCTAGTTCAGACGAACCTGTATTTGAGGGACCTGGAGTCAAGCATCTTTTTGAGCGAGTTCCGCTGTAGTGAATCAAAGGACTTGTTCTCTATCAGAAAGCCTTCCGCACCTATGGACTTCTGGAGCATTTCCTGAAGCGAACCTGGCGTGAGGGACGCAAACCTGTACTTTGAAGCTATATGTCCGAAAGCAAAGCCGTCGTTTATTGCCATGCGGGTGAACTTGCTGGAGTAGTGCAGTCCGCCTATTCCGCAGTAAGTTTCGGCTTCCTCGTCGAACGACTCGTATATGGCCCTAGCCATAATGTATCCGATCTCCTTGTCCCCGTATTCCAGGTCGCTCGACCCAATCTCCACGAACACAAGAGGGTTCTCTGAGTATGGTCCGTGGTGGGTGGCCTCATACGTGACCTCGAAATTCAATCCCTTGGCGTACTTGCTGATGTTCATCAATATGCCTCTCGCGTACTTTCCGTCGTATAAGGTCATCTTGTTCTTCGCTCCTCCGTAATCGTTCGTGTCGAAATTTCCGGCTGCGTGAACGGTGAGGCTCCTTATGTTCTTCAGACTCTTGTGTTGACTGGGAATTATTATAAGCTCCCCTTTCTTCGCTCCAGCTTCCCTCTCGGGGAAGTCATGATAGATTGGATGCTCACTGAGACCGATCACGTCGACCGAGAAATTCTTCTCGAGGAATGAACTCATATTCCTACCAGCAACATCCTCGTTGCCGTAAACGACCTTCATCGAGGTTCAAATGAAGTTCCGATTTAAACTCTTTTATCGAGCCGTTCCAATAGCCATCTCTGAACGAAGGAAAACCGAACAACTCCTTAAATAGAGAGAATCACTTTGACCTGATAATAATGGATTTTCAGAGGGTCCCTTCGCGGGTAGTCAGCTGGGAGGAAATCGAGAGATGGGCGGAAATTATTGTTGAGAAGATTGGAGACTTCCAGTTCGACTGTGTAATCTCCGTCATCAGGGGAGGTCTAGTGCCTGCGAGGATTGTTGCAGACTATCTGAGCATCAAGGATATCTTCACCCTCAAGACGGAGCACTGGGGGATCACCGCCACGCCAGATGGCAAGGCCGCAATAACGTATCCAATTGTTAGGGACCTGGCGGGGAGGTCAGTGCTTATCGTGGACGATATCACGGACACGGGTCAATCCATCAAGCTCGCGATAGAGGCTACGAAGCAGAAGAACCCAGAGGTAGTCAAGACTGCAACATTCTTACACATCAACAAGTCGGAGATAGTCCCTGACTACTTCGCGGAAGAGATCACAGCTGACAATTGGAAGTGGTTCATTTTTCCCTGGAACAAGAAGGAGGATTTCAGAAACCTGGTCCTCGGGTGCACAGGGAATTCCGTGACGAGAGAAGAAATCGAACACTGTCTGGAGAAGAAGAACGATCTCTTCATTTCAAAGAGAGAGTTCGAAGAGACCATCTCGTGGCTCGAACATCACAACAAATTGAAGGTTGAGGACGACAGGATCTCAAAGATCTAGGCGGTAACTATAGTTCCTGCCCTGCCCCTCAGCGCATCGGTCATATTCTCTGCGTTTGTAATCAGTGCCTTCCTTCCTGTACTCTTGACAAAATTTATTGCAGCATCTATCTTGGGAAGCATGCTCCCGGGTGCAAAGTGACCCTGGTCCCTCAGTTTCCCGATCTCTGCAACTCCAATCTCACCCAGCTTCTGTCGGTTAGGCTTATTGAAATTGATGTAGGCTGCGTCAACGGCAGTCAAGATTATGAAAATGTCCACGTCTAGTTCTACAGCTATCAACGAAGAAGCGAGGTCCTTGTCTATGACAGCTTCGACGCCGTAATACCCGCCGTCCGTTTTCACTACCGGAATCCCTCCTCCGCCGACCGCAATTGGCACAAATCTACCGTTCATCAGGTATCTTATCTGTTCGATCTCGACTATGTCAACTGGAATTGGAGATGGAACGACCCTCCTGTATCCCCTTCCAGCATCCTCTCTCATGACATATCCATTGTTTACTTCCAGCACCCTCGCCTCTTCTCTGGTGTAGTACTTCCCAACGGGTTTGGTGGGGTTCCTGAATGCAGGATCGTTCCGTTCTACGACCGTTCTGGTGATCAGCGTCACAACTTTCTTGTTAATCCCAGATTCATTAAACACCTTCTGAAACGATGTCTGCAAGAAATAACCTATGTTTCCCTGAGACATCGCGCCGCAAACATCGAGTGGCATAACAGGGCTTATAGAACTGGAGAACTCATTCTGGAGCAATATCGCTCCAACCTGAGGGCCGTTCCCATGGGTTAGAACAACGTCATTGTCTCGAAAAAACTCTGCAGTTTTCTTGGCAGTTGCCTCAGCACGGAGGATCTGCTCTTCGGCAGTCCCCCTATCGTACTTTTCCAATAACGCGTTTCCGCCAACAGCTAGTGTTGCCCTCATAGCCCAACTCAGAGGAGTCTTAAGTTCTTCTCCCCTAATGAAATTTCCTTTGCAACAGAGATGCTCAGAAATTCCCAAGTTCAAAGTTACTGAATCGTTTCTCTCTAAGGAGTTCCACGAAATATAGTCAGGATCCCGGAGACCTAATACATAAATATTTGATTGAATAGAACAAGTGGAAGATCGGAAATGTCGAATTTTGTGTTGGTGCCTGGGGCCTGGTTAGGAGCCTGGGTCTGGAAGAAAATCATTCCAAAGCTTGAGGAGCAGGGGCATTTGGTAACTCCGGTCACTCTGACTGGTATGGGTGAAAGGGTGCATCTCCTTTCCAGCGAGATCGGAATCGATACCGCGATCACAGATGTGCTCAATGTTATAAAATACAGCCAGCTCGAAGATGTAGTCCTTGTTGGTCATAGTTTTGCATCCAAGGTCGTCTCGTCAGTCGCAGACAGGATTCCTGACATTGTAAGTTCGATGATCTATCTAGACACATTCAGACCCGAAAAAATAAGGACACCTCAGCAGAGTTTTCAGCCAGATGAATTTGGGAAGCTTGGGCCGGGACAGATTACTGTTCCATTCACAGACGAAGTACTTAGAATGATAGGTAGTGACGTACAGGGTGCAGACAAGGAATGGATGCACTCTCTCGCAACTCCATGGCCTCTGAGATATGCAACCGATCCCATCACACTCTCTGAAAAATTTGATGCAATCAACAGCGGTCATGTTTTCTGTACAATGAGCGGGAGTGACGTAAACGAGATACTTGCAGGAAAGTGGGGCAAGATCGAAGGGAGATACAAGATAATTGAGGCTGCCCACTTCCCGATGGTGACAAAACCAGATGAGACAGCAAGCGCTCTCATCGAGCTTTCGAGTTAGATCTCGCGGGCAAAAGGGTCCCCTGTTTCTAATGGGACTGGATTACATTGTCGAATCACTTCAGTATTTTACCAGTCATGATGTACCAGATTACCAGGTCCATAATACCAGGTTCCATGCCGTATTTTGCTGAAATGTCCAGGAATAGTTTCTCTTCTCTCTCGTAGTCTTTCCTGCTCTTCACCTTGACGTCAATTCCATAGTAAGCAGAGAGAAATTTTTGAATGTGCTTGTCTAGAATAGAATAATCGAAGTAGCCCGTGTTCCTCAGGAAGTGTGATGCCTCCTTCATGCCAATCCCGATGTAATTCTCCACCAGTAGGTCTCGCCGATTGGGAGACGTCATTATTTCTTCCAGCAGATGAATCTTCTCATAGTTCATTGCTATAAATCTAGATCTGGTGTTGGGGAATCTGTAACGGCATTCTATAAGAGCATCCCTTATGCTCCTCTCATCGAATCTCTTTAGCCTGTCGAGGTGTGCCTGGCATTTCATTCCCATTTCGGCAGATGTATTGGCAGTTAGGGTACAGAAAACAAGCTCCGAAAATTTCTCTTCAATTCCAGAGCGTCTTTTCTTTGTGAACTCTTCCTTCTTTGCGAGAATTTTTCCAAGAATCTGCTCATTTGATATCACCGAACCAATTTTGCCGTCGAGGGATTCAAGCATCTGAGATGCTATATCTCCTATAATCTAAATTTTGTGCTACATCGGGGCGACTAAATGGATGCGGAAAGGAACACAATCCTCGAAAAGACGTTCCCTTCTAAATTAATCCGGTTTTACTTTTCACTCAGTTTGCCACCTCCCTTGCCCTTCGAGTGTCCCAGATCCAAGTGTTCTAGTACAATTGAGGTGGGTCTTCCCTTTCCAACCTTACGCTTAATCAATAGGTTTGTAGAGAGGACGCTAGGAGAATGATATTATATCCGTCTCCCCAACAAAACTGGAGGAATATGGTTTCGAATGAAATCTGCAGAGGTACAAAATGGAAGTCAGTTTGCAAATGTTCCAATCACGACTCATCGCTGCGTAACGTGTACTTGCTTTTCATATTTAATTGCGGATTAGGACTGTCACACAAATTATATTTATATTCAATAGCTATACTTTATAACGGTGAATATTAATGGGAGATCTCACACCACCCGCTCAGAAAGTCTATGACACACTAAAGAGACTTGGATCAACTGCTGAAGACAAGATGAAAACTGCCGACGACATTATGAAGGCTAGCTCAACGGGCAAGGGTCTAGTCACCAACGCGCTCCAGGAGCTTCAGAACAAGGGGTATGTTAAGAGGGTCGTCAGGCAGAAAAGCGCAGGATACTTCGTAGTTAAATGAGCAAAACTCTAGTACTTTGCGTAGACAGGGACAACGATTTTGGAGAGAAAGCAGGGGTAAAATCACCCATAATAGGAAGGGGTCAGAACCTCGCTGCAGCAAACTCCCTGATGCTGGCTGATGCCGAAGATTCGGATTCAAATGCACTCTTTTCAGCGATATCTACATACGACTCCCTTGTCAAGTCAGGGGAAGACGTCGAACTCGCAACCATCTGCGGCAATAAGAATGTTGGAACAGTTTCAGATGAAATACTTGGGAGACAGATCGACGATGTAGTCTCACTCGCTAAACCGAACGATGTTGTCGTGGTTTCTGATGGTGCAGAGGACGACTTCATTCTCCCGCTCATACAGAGCAGGATCAAGATAAGAGCAATCAAGAGGGTTACTGTTAGGCAGTCCCCTCAGATCGAGTCAATGTACTACATAATTGTGAAGGCTCTGAAGGAGGAGAAATTCCTAAAGAAAGTACTGGTCCCCTTTGGGGTATTATTCCTCGTCCTAGGAATTACTATACTTCTCGTACTGGGCTTGAGAGTCTACTTATACGGCCTTGTAAGTATCGACCCCATCACTACTGGGGTAATGGCTGCTGTATCTGCGATTGGAATTTACTTCTTGAGCAAGGCATACTCGGCGGGCAAGAGGGTTTCTGATGGTTTATCGAGGTTGGTCGAGGAATTCGTTAATACCAGGGTCACGGTCTTCTCCCTCTTGATCTCCGTGGCAGTTTTTGCGTATGGTATATACAGCGGGTTGGAGGTTGCTTTCCACACCAGGATCACAGTGTTGGCGCTCATATACATGATATACACAATAGTCCCGGTGACAATAGCATCCATCCTGATATTCGATACGGGTAGAATCGTTGAGGGGTTCCTGATATTTGAGAAAGGGAAGAGATCACAGATGATAAAGGCCTATCTCCTCTCTGCCTCTTTCTACATAAGTTTCTTTGCTGCGGTGCTCGGACTCTTGTCCTTCGTCAATTCCTCCTATCAATCGGGGGCTGCAAAGGAGTACTACCTCTTCCTTGCGATCTTACTAACGGTGCTAGGGGTGAGTTTCGGGGTTATCATTTCAATCTTCAGGAGGAGATATGCAAAGAGTTTTCAGGAACTCAGCTCAGAGCGTGAATCTACACAGGCGGATAGTCACAACCTTTAGCTTCAACCCATACAGAGATTTTCTCGCGGGTATAGAACTAAACGATCTAATACGATCTAATCGCTGGGACACACTTCCAAGCGCTGATGTTGTGAGTGTTGTGGGACCATCGCACCCCGCGGATCATCCCGAAGGATATGTTATTGTTGCCGACTCCGCTCTCAATTATTACAAAGGAAGATTCGACATGATAGTCTCGGATCTGGATGGGCCCGTCGATAAGATAATAGAAAACACCGAGAGCATCAAGGTGATACATGCACACGGTGATAACATAAACAAGCTCAGGGAAACGATTCCCAGGTTAAAGGGAGTGGTCCTCGGGACCACACAGAGCATCCCGCTCAAGAACGTAATGAACATAGGAGGGTTCACGGACGGAGACAGGAGTGTGATAATGGGCACACTGATGGGCGCAAAGAAGATACTCATTCATGGTTTCGATTATTCGGAGCCTGTGGACGAACCAAAGGAGTTGAAGATCAGGAAGATGCAGCTCGGCAGGTTGATAATAGATAACGTAAAGAGTGCAGAGATAGTCTACGTTCTAAGATGATCATCGTCGATAGCATGCTAGGTAAGCTGTCAAGGTACCTCAGGATGTTGGGCTATGACGTAGAATACATTCAAAACGACAAGGATGATTCATATATAATCAACACATCCAAAGACAACTTGGTACTGACACGAGACAAGCAGCTTCACGAAAGGCTGACAAATTCACTCTTGATACAGTCATACAGCCCGATCGGTCAGCTGGAAGAACTCAGGGGCAAGCTACCGTCGCCCGAGCACGGTTACATGGATCTCTGCAGTTCGTGCGGAAGTGTCGTGGTCAAGACAGAGAGGAAAGATGGACTGCCAGAGTACGTCAATAGAGACACAACGGAGTTGTTCTACTGCGAGAGGTGCGATAGGTATTATTGGAACGGGAGTCACACAGCAAACTTCCGGAAGATGGTGGAGAGAATAGGCTTTGAAATACACTGAACATGACGACCTGATAGAAGTAGAAATCATGAGTGGGGAAGACCTGTGGTACGTCTCACTCATTCTGAGACCGGGGGACATTATAGTTGCAGATGTTCTCAGAAGGGTAGAGAGAAAGGAAGACGTGATCAGGAACAAAAAGACAGAACGAGAGAAGATTAAGGTCTCCATCCGGATAGAAAGCACAGAGTTCATGGAGCTGTCTTCGAGACTGCACATTCTGGGGGAGATAGTCGGTGGCCCGGAGGACTACATGGGCGAGCATCAATCGATCAACGTTGAATCGAGCTCATCTCTCTCCGTTCACCCCTTGGAGTGGTCAGCATTCATGAGAAACCTAGAGGAGTCTTCCAGTCTCACAAACTCATCGGTACTCGTCCTGTCTACCGATGACCAGAACGTGACGCTCTACGGGATAAACGAATCAAAGAACGATCTCCTATGGAGGATCCCAACTGGATCCGGCAAGATGTACGAGGGAAAGGAGAGCAGCATCCGTTTCGAATTCCTTGAAAATTTGGAGAGATTCAGGCAGTCAGATATCTACATAATAGGGCCGTCAATCTTCAGGGACTCAACATCGAAACTCCTGGTCCAGAACGGATTCAGAACAATAAACACCCAGATTGGAAGTTCCGAGGAAGATGGGATACGTGAACTCCTTCAGGAAGGAGTTATCAATCTGAGAAGGAGTGCCGAGAGCAAGCTAATTGCAGACTTTCTCAGGGGAGTTGCTAAAGGTAAATCATCCTATGGAAGGACGGAAATCGAAAGGGCCCTTGATGTGCGGGCGGTATCGACTCTGCTCATGTCAGATAAGTTCTTCAGAAGTCGACCTGCAGCTGGTTTCATGAACAAGTGCTACCAGGGCGGATGCAAGCTGTTCGTTGTTCACAGTTCTTGGGAGACCGGCAAGATCGTGGAATCGTACGGTGGAGTAGTCGCCATCCTGAGATACAGGATGGACTATTCATCCGCCTGAGAAAGACTTGATGACTGTTATCTCGTCGTTCTCTTCAACTATAGTATCTTCTGGAATGGGCCTTCCATTCCTGAGTATTATTGTCGAGCTGGCGTTCAGGCCAAGTTTCTTCAGAATAATCTCCCCGCTGTTGTTGCCCTCTATGTTGCGTTCCCCGTTCTCTCCGAAGATCTTTACCCTCACCATTCTAACCCCAATAGAGAGATGCTCACCCCTATGAAATATTTGTCCTCGCGTCTAGGACTAACGTAGAGTCCACGCACAATCAATCGGTGCTATCACCGAAAAGTCTGCGTTGAAGATACCAGATGTTAAAATATCCGTAGACAATCGCAATCGAATTGGTCACTCTGATAGATGATCGGAACAGGGAAGTCATAGTTCCGGAAAGGGTAGAGAGAATAGTCAGTCTCAGCCCTGCAATAACGGAGATCTTGTTTGAGCTTGGTCTTGGCGAGAAGGTAGTAGGAGTCACTCCCTTTTGTGTGAGACCCGCAGAGGCCACCAAGAGGAAGAAAGTGGCGAGTTACGGGTACGCTAGCGTTGAACAGTTCGAGAAACTCAAACCAGATCTGGTTCTCACTGTCACGGGTTACCAGAATGCGGTCGCTGATCAGCTTCTGGCGTACTTCCCAACATTTTCCTTCAGGTTACCTTCATCCCTGGCAGGGGTCATCGACCTAGTCACAAAGGTCTCGGTCGTCACGGGCGTAGGAGAGAGGGGGACTATCTTAGAAAGAAAGCTATGGGAGGATACGAGAAGGCTGGTGATAGGCGATGAGAAAACGGTCTATTTCGAGTGCAATCTTGGCGGACCGGTGACTTTCGGTTCTCTGTCATACATAACAGATGTTCTCGGGTTCATGAATCTCAGGTCGATATACTCAAATGTTGCAAAGGAGTGGCTCTATCCCGACTTTGATTTTGTGATTGAAATGGATCCAGATGTTGTGATAATTGAGCCAAAGATGTTCGCAAAGAGGGCAGAAAATCTTGTTGAAAAGATGGTGAAAGACAGAGGTTGGGATGAATTAGCCGCCTTCAAGAACGGTAGAATCTACGTCACTCCTGGGAAATACGACTTCTTTGCCCATCACGGGCCGTCTCTGATAAGGGAAGTCCTTCCATGGCTGGAAAGGATCCAATGATTCTACCCATTAATCGGCTATATTGAACCCGTATAAGGTTCACCTCGAGATAGAAATAGGCAGTATACTAGACAGAATCGCCCTCGTCTCTGAGTGAAAAATTCCAGTCGCGGTACCCCATAGGGTAGTTAAATCGTCAACAATCAGATCAGAGTCTTGACATCTATACTCACCATCACTTGTTTGAACACCTTGTCCAGATAATCCCTCTTTTCCTGGTTGCGCTGAGACGACTCGATCAGCATGGCATCCATGAAGCCGGCCAATAGGTAGGTACCAATGCCTGCATTGAATGTAGCAGCAGTTTCCATAGCTCCACTGTAGTGGTTCTTTAGCTCATCATTCTCAAGGTCCTTCTTGAAATCGTCTATCGTCTTTTCAACCTTTTTGCTGTTCTCCGAAGTGATCAGTATCTCCGCCTTGTAGGCAGGGTTCACTGCCAGCTTTCCCGAGTCCTCAGTGATCCACCTTGAAATGTCCTGTTCGAAGACCACTTCTGCGAGTGCCTCTGCGGTCCATCTCGGGTGCGAAAAGTCAACTCCATTTGATAGGTCGTATGTGATCTTCGACCCATCCATGCTGCGCCTTCTTGAATTGGCTACCTGAGTCTTAATGTCATCGTTCATGTTTTTCTACCCCAAATTCTATTTAAAACGATCCGCAATCTAGCTCTAATCCCAAAGACTGAAATTCTCAGAAAATTCGTTGGCAAGGATTCACTGTATAAGGCTCGCAATCCGTTCCCCGTTAAGTAAAGCTGGAACATTGACAAACCTGTTGTTCAAACTCTTCGTCAACCGAAACGGTAATAAGATTTCTGGTAGGATCTCGAAGGCTTTAGTTATCTACGACTTAATATAATTTACTGTTTAAAATATTAACTTCGATTAATAATCGAATGCGCAAAGAATATGTACGACTAATAGATAAGGTTGAGCAATTCCAGAGGTTTAAAATGAGTTTGTGTGAGAATTCAATCGTTGACTTGTCTCAGAGCTTTGGATTGCTGGAGGGCTAAATTTTATGGCGAAATACAATATATTAATGCACGAGATGGTTCCAGAGCACTTGCTAATCCCGGTAAAGGAAGAGGAGAAGATTCTGAAGTCACTGGGAGTGACCAAGGGACAGCTTCCGAAAATAAGGAAGTCTGACCCCGTTATAAAGACTCTGGAGAAGGTGAAGGGGGAAATAATTCCAGGCAGAATGGTCGAGATAGTTAGGAAGAGCAGGACGAGGGGAATTGCCAAGATATACAGAACCGTGATAGGTGAATAAAGAATGTACAGTATTTTGAATACGTTTTTTAGAGAGATGGAAGTAGTCAACCATCAGCTTGTTTCTTACAACGATTTTATCCCAACAGATGATAACCCTGATTCTGGAATGCAGCAGGTCTTCGATACTCTTAGAGTGACGGAGGATGACTTGCCTGGAGAGATGAAACTGGACAGATCGAAGACGGGAGGAGTGGACATAAGGATCAGGTTTGGGCGACCGAAAGGCGTCGAGAAGCCTGAGCCTACGATTTCGATCGAGCTTCCAAAGATAAGGGAGCCAACTGGCTCCGAGAATTACATTACGCCGCTCGAAGCCAGGCTGAGGGACCTGAACTACATGGCACCTCTGTTCCTCGACTTCACTGTGCTCGAGGAGGACACCGAGGTCAGGAACGAGAGGATCAAGATCGGGGAATTTCCGGTCATGGTGAGATCAAAGATTTGCATCCTTCACAAGAACAACACAGACGAGTTCATCAGAAGAATCAACATGAGGAAGGACGAGAGGATAAGGGGTATGACAGAGGAGGAACTCCTCTCGCTCCCGTACGAGAAAAAGATTCAGCTTCTCGGAGAGGACCCACAGGACCCGGGAGGTTACTTCATCATCGGTGGGACGGAGAGGACGCTCATTTCGATGGAAGACCTGGCACCGAACAAGATCATAGTTGAGTACGAAGAGAAGTACGACTCGAGGGTAGAAGTCGCAAAAATATTCTCGCAGAAAGAGGGATACAGGGCGCTCATAGCCGTTGAGAGGAAAGCAGACGGAATACTCACCGTTTCAGTACCTTCAATAGCTGGAACGATCCCGCTAGTTGTTCTTATGAAGGCTCTAGGCGTCGATAAGGACAAGGACATCTACGATTCAATCGTCACGGACGAGCGTATGGTACCTGTCCTACTCGCAAACATAGAAGACTCCCAGAACACCGACCTCTATCCCCCAGCGGGAATCATGAGTGAGAAGGATGCCTTAAACTACCTCGAGAAGAGGTTCGCCGCAGGTCAGGCGAAGGAGTTCAGGGAAAAGAAGATGTCACAGATTCTTGACAAGAATCTACTTCCGCACCTAGGCGACTCCCTTCAGGACAGGACGAAAAAAGGAATCTACCTAGGCAGGATGGCAAGGGCACTGCTTGAACTATACCTGGGCATCAGGAAGGAGGACGACAAGGACCACCTCGCGAACAAGAGAATCAAGTTGTCTGGCGACCTGCTGGAGGAGCTCTTCAGGAGTTCAGCGCAGGCGCTGCTCAAGGATCTCAAGGGCCAGCTAGAAAAGACGTACAACAGGAAGAGGGGAATAAGGCTCAACGCAGCGGTGAGGCAGGACGTCCTTAACGAAAAGCTGAAGCACGCAATATCCACCGGTAACTGGATCGGCGGAAGGACTGGCGTCTCGCAGCTGCTCGAGAGAACTTCGTACATCGCAACTCTCTCTCATCTTAGGAGGATTTCTTCTCCGCTTACTAGGTCGCAGCCCCACTTCGAGGCCAGGGATCTTCATCCCACGCAGTGGGGGAGGATGTGTCCGAACGAGACGCCAGAAGGGCAGAACTGCGGGCTCGTGAAGAACGCAAGTTTGGTCATAGACATCACAGAAGGATTTCCAGAGGAAAACATCATTGAAATGCTGAAGAAGATGGGTCTGGAAGAGATACTTGGCGAGAAACCAGGGCTATCCAGGATCTACGTCAACGGCAACCTGATAGGGTATCACAAGGACGGGCAGAGCGTGGTTGCTGAAATAAGGAAGAAGAGGAGGTCAGGGAACATATCCAATCAGGTGAACGTAAGATTCGATGATACCACGAACGAGGTCATCATAAACACCGACAAGGGAAGGATCAGGAGACCCCTGCTCGTTGTCTACAATGGAAGAACGAAATTCAATTCGACGACGAGGGACAACCTCCTGTCTGGCAAGATGGGAATCAAGGACCTGATTTCCAATGGCGTCATCGAGTGGCTCGATGCGGAGGAAGAGGAGAACTCATTCGTTGCCATATATCCCTACGAGAAACCGCTGAAGTGTCCTCACTGCGGAACCTACCTCTACAGTGACCTCACCGAGTGGATCAACCCAGGCGAGGAGAACGTCAAGCTGAAGTGCCTCAAGTGCAATTCATCGTTCGACGGAAAGAAGAGCTATGGGCCCGAACACACCCACATGGAGATTGACCCAATGATGATCCAGGGTGTGGTAGTCGGAGTGATACCATATGCAGAACACAATCAGTCCCCGAGGGTCACTATGGGGGCGGCCATGACGAAACAGTCACTCGGACTCTCTTCATCCAACTACAGGCTGAGGCCCGATACCAGGGGACACGTGCTTCACTATCCGCAGAAACCGATGGTCTCCACGGGTGCAGCTAAGTACATTGGATACAACAGGAGGCCGTCGGGACAAAACGCAGTTGTCGCTTTGATATCGTATCACAACTACAACATACAGGATGCCGTAATTGTCAACAAGGCGTCGGTGGAGAGGGGATTCGGCAGATCGGCATTCTTCAGGACTTACAAGGCAGAGGAGAAGAGGTATCCAGGTGGGCAGGAGGACAAGTTCGAGATCCCGCCACCGGAGGTCCGGGGAGTCAGGAGCGAAGAATCTTACAGGAACATAGACGAAAACGGAATGGTGGCTCCAGAGACCTATGTCTCGGGTGGAGACGTCATCGTTGGAAAGACTTCACCACCTAGGTTCATGGAGGAAGAACAGAAAATATCGATACAGAAGAGGAGGGAGAGTTCAATCACCACCAGACCTGGGGAGACAGGGCACATAGATTCCGTAATACTGACGGTCTCTGAGAACAACAGCAGGCTACTGAAGGTCAAGGTTAGGGATGATAGGATTCCGGAGCTTGGAGACAAGTTCGCAAGCAGGCACGGACAGAAGGGAGTCATCGGTGCGATTATCCCGCAGGAGGATATGCCATTCACAGAGGAGGGAGTAATCCCGGACCTCATAATCAATCCCCATTCCATACCGAGCAGAATGACTGTGGGACACCTCCTAGAAACTATCGGAGGAAAGGTCGGATCGCTCGAGGGCAGGACAATCAACGGAACTGTTTTCGAGGGAGAACCGGAGGAATCTCTGAGGGAAGCCCTGGAGAGGAACGGATACAAGTACTCGGGCAGGGAAACTATGTACGACGGCATAACTGGTAGGAAGTTCAAGGCGGACATTTTCATTGGCGTTGTCTACTACCAGAAGCTCCACCACATGGTGGCGGGCAAATTCCACGCAAGGTCCAGGGGGCCAGTACAGATACTCACCAGGCAGCCAACCGAGGGAAGATCGAGGCAGGGTGGCCTTAGGTTCGGAGAAATGGAGAGGGATACCCTCATAGGTCACGGTGCGGCAATGGCCATTAAGGACAGGCTGCTCGACCAGAGCGATGGTTTCACCGTCTACGTGTGCGGAGATCCGGACTGCGGACACGTTGCTATATACGACTACAAGACACACCAGCTCAGGTGCCCCGTTTGCGGAAACACGAGCAACATCAGGCCGGTAGAGACAAGCTACGCGTTCAAGCTGATGAGGGACGAACTGATGTCGCTTGGGGTCGTAATGAGGTTGAGGTTGGGTGATCTGAAGTGAAGGTAGAAATTTCAAAGGGAATAGAGGAACTCAAGTTTGCTTTGCTGTCTCCAGACGAGATAAGGAGGATGTCTGCGGTCAAGGTCATAACTCCAGACACGTACGACGATGACGGTTATCCAATAGAGAAGGGGCTCATGGACCCTTCGATGGGAGTCATCGAACCGGGACTGAAGTGCAAGACATGCGGCGGAAAGGTCGACCAGTGTCCGGGACACTTCGGGCACATAGAACTGGCGATGCCGGTCGTCCACATAGGATTCATCAAGGAGATATATTCGATACTATCAAGCACCTGTTCGAATTGTGGTAGAATCAAGCTCCCTGACGACAAACTCAAAGAATACTTCCAGAGGATAAGGGACACCGCAGACAGGCTGAGCGACATAGATTATGACGACATTGTCTCTGAGGTGGAGTCGGACGCTTCTGACGTGGTGATATGTCCTCACTGCCATTTCGAGAACCAGAAGGTAGCTCTAGATAAACCGACTACATTCAGGGAAGAGGGAAAGAAACTCACTCCAAAGGAGATCAGGGAGAGGTTCGAGAAGATACAGAACGACGACCTCCCACTGATAGGACTCGACCCTAAGGTCGCGAGACCAGAGTGGATGGTACTCACAGTCTTCCCCGTCCCACCAGTCAACGTGAGACCCACGATAACGCTTGAGACGGGAGAGAGGAGCGAGGACGACCTTACCCACAAGCTTGTGGACGTTATCAGGATCAATCAGAGATTGAGGGAAAACAGGGACCAGGGCAGCCCGCAGCTCATAATAGAGGACCTCTGGGATCTGCTACAGTACCACATCACCACCTACTTCGATAACCAGACCCCCGGTACCCCTCCCGCGAGACACAGGTCAGGTAGATCTCTCAAGACGCTCGTCCAGAGACTCAAGGGAAAGGAGGGAAGGTTCAGGAGCAACCTTTCAGGAAAGAGGGTCAATTTCTCTGCAAGAACAGTGATCAGCCCAGAGCCATTCCTATCGATAAACCAGGTCGGAGTCCCAATAAAGGCCGCGAGGGAACTCACTGTTACCGAAACAGTCACGGAGCACAATTCCGAGAAACTGAAGGAGCTCATTAAGAACGGACCTGGAAAGGAAGAAGAGGTTTACAGGCCCGGAGTCAACTACGTCTACAGAACCGACGGAAGCAGGATCAAGATTTCCGAGAAGAACGCCGCCGAAGTTGCTGAAAAGATGGAACTCGGGTGGCAGGTGGAGAGGCAGATGGAAGACGGAGATATCGTTCTTTTCAACAGACAGCCGAGCCTCCACAGGATGTCAATGATGGCACACGAGGTCAAGGTACTTCCGTATAGGACGTTCAGGTTCAACCTCGCTGTGTGCGCTCCCTACAACGCGGATTTCGATGGAGACGAGATGAACCTCCACGTTCTGCAGAGCCAGGAGGCGAGGGCGGAGGCAGAGATACTCATGAAGGTTCAGGAGAACTTCCTTTCTCCGAGGTTTGGAGGACCGATAATGGGAGCGATCCATGATCACATCACGGCCCTATTCACCCTTACGTACAAGAACCCACTGATACCGCTCGAAGCGAGTCTACACATAATGAGCTACATAAACGTTGACCACACGCCGGAACCCGTCGAGGTGGATGGCAAGAGATACTTAAGGGGCAGGGACATTTTCTCGCTGATACTTCCGAAGGGAGTCAACCTTGAGTTCAAGGGAAAGCTGGCCGACAAGAGCCTTGACCCCAACGGGACAGAGGGAGTCATAAGGATAGAGGACAGCAAGCTAGTCAACGGTGCAATAGATGAAAACGCAATAGGTCAGTCCAAGGGAGTCCTGCTCGATTACGTGCTGAGGAAGTACGGCAACGCAGAGGGCGCAAAGTTCCTGGACAATCTAACCAGACTTGCTGCCGGAGTCATAAGCTTCAACGGGTTCTCTACAGGGATAGACGACGAGGACGTACCAGGAGAGGCCAAGGCCCAGCTCAGGGAAGTCGGAAACGAAGCGGTGCAAAAGGTCGAGAAGCTCATAGAGAACTACAAGGCCGGCCTGATCGGGATGGAACCTGGCAAGACCCTCGAGGACACACTGGAATCGATGATAATGAAGGCGCTTTCGCAGGCCAGGGAAAAGAGTTCAGAAATCGCTTCCCACTACCTTGGTATGGACAACTCGACAGTCATAATGGCAAGGTCGGGCGCCAGGGCTAACATGATGAACCTGGCACAGATGGCAGGAATCATAGGTCAGCAGAGTATCAGAGGACAGAGGCAGCACAGGGGATACACCAACAGAACTCTTCCTCACTTCAAGAAGGGTGACATAGGCGCTTACGCCAGGGGATTCGTGAGTTCATCCTACAAGGAGGGGCTCAATCCTACCGAGTATTTCTTCCATGCGACCGGCGGAAGGGAGGGACTCGTGGATATTGCGGTCAGGACATCTAGGTCGGGGTACATGCAGAGGAGGCTCATCAACGCCTTGGAGGACCTCAAGGTCTCAGAGGAAGGAAAGGTGCTCGATACCGAGGATTCGGTAATTCAGCTGGAATATGGGGAGGATGGGACGGATCCTTCGAAGTCGTATGAGGGGGATGCCGTGGACGTCGATTACCTGATCAAAGAGATGTTCGGCAAGAAGTACGGAGGGAAACAATGACACCCAATATACTGGCATGGAAGGACACGCTCAAGAAGGTGAAGGAGATCATAGACAAGGCCCCCATAGGCTACGTCCTTGACTATGAGATCTCACCGGACAAGACGCTCAAGGAGGCGCTCATCACCGTTACGGGCAAGACGTTCGTTGCGAGGGCAAAGATATCGAAGATAGCGCCGTATGAAAACGAGAAGAACGTGCTTAAGAAAAAGAAGGACAGGCTCAAGACAATAGTTCAGATAGAAAAAATTGAGGAGATACAGGACGACATCGTCAACTACGAAGAAATCACCGGAGGGTCAATCGACAAGATACTTTCGTTCGCTGTCCTAGCGCGGAAAGAGGAGGCTAAGATAGAGCTCCGAGATCCAATGGAGGGAAAGCTCAGTGCTGAGGTCAAGAGCATACTCAGACAGCTCGAAAAGGATGGTAGCGACCTGCCAGTCAAGATAGCCGAACAGCTGGTGGCCGCCAGAAAACAGTACGGGATTGGGGAGAAGGACTTTGACAAACTCATAAGGGCTACAATTCAGAAGTACAATGAGAACGGGGTCGAACCGTTTGAAGCCGTTGGTATAGTCGGCGCACAGAGCATAGGGGAACCGGGAACACAGATGACGATGAGGACATTCCACTTTGCGGGTGTCGCAGAAATGGACGTTACCCTTGGTCTGCCCAGGCTGATCGAGATTGTCGATGCCAGGAAGACTCCCAGCACGCCATCGATGACGATATTCCTGACGGAAAAGACTAGGGGTGACGAGGACAAGGCGGTCGGGCTCGCGCGCTCGATAGAATCAACCACTCTCCTTGACATTGCAGACCTAGAGGTCAACACAACGGAGAGCTACGTACTGATCATGCTCGACAGGCAGAAAATGCAGGAGAGGGGGCTGAAGAGAGAGGAGATACTTCCGAGGCTCAAGAAGATCAGGATGCAGAAGACTACGATTACGGAGGAAGAGAATGAGATACGACTCTCGCTGGACGAACCATCGTTCAAGAGAATATACCAGCTCTATGAGAATCTGAAGACATTCCAGGTAAAGGGACTGGATGGGATCAAGAGGGCAATAGTCAAGTTCGACCAGAAGGCAAAGGAATGGATAATCTACACCCAGGGTTCAAATCTCGCAGGAGTGATGGAGCTGAAGGACGTCGATTATGCGAGGACCAAGACAAACGACATAATCGAGATATCGCAGGTTCTCGGAGTCGAAGCGGCCAGGGAGGCCATAATCGAGGAGAGCACATCTACACTACACAATGCGGGCCTGACGACCGACATAAGACACCTGATGCTTGTCGCCGACATGATGACATTCTCTGGAGTAGTGGAGGCCATAGGAAGGCACGGAATTTCTGGT
Organism: uncultured Thermoplasmatales archaeon; assembly: GCA_964389625.1. Lineage (GTDB taxonomy): Archaea > Thermoplasmatota > Thermoplasmata > Thermoplasmatales. Next base: position 20,451 of record CAYMEF010000004.1, on the reverse strand, counting down.
AAGAAGGCGTCAGTTCTCGCGAGAGCGGCATTTGAAATTACCAGCAAGCACCTCCTCAATGCGGGGCTGATTGGTGAAGTCGACAAACTCAACGGGGTCGCAGAAAATATTATAGTGGGACAACCGATAACCCTCGGTACAGGTGCTGTAAAACTTTCGTACAGGAGAGAGGAATAGATGGACTATAATTGGGAACTAGCAAGATTGAAGGAGACAGGAAAATTCGTTCTTGGAGAGAAGGAAACGCTGAAGATTCAGAAGAAGGGTGGAGTGAAGGCCGTAGTTTATGCGGACGAGCCCCACCTAAAACAGAAGTACGATGAACAAAGGGCGGCAAAGTTTATTGTTCCACTCAACTCGATTCAGCTCGGCAATGCTTTTGGAAAGCCGTTCGCTGTGTCCGTGGTTGGTGTTATAGATTCGGGAGTCTCCCAGTTCAGGGAGAATGAGTGACTTTGGGCGAGATCACACTCGATACAAGAAGTCTCGACCTTATACAGCTCTTTGAGAGATCCACGAGTCTCCCGGTGAAGGACGTAATGGAGACGGAAGACGTCATATTCTACGTCCTGGAAAAGGGAGGTACGTACAAGCTCTTCACGAATGACGACAAGAAGAGGGCACTGGAGAAGATCAAGGAGAACGTCAAGAAGAGAGTCAACGTTCTCGACTATTCGCCGGAACCGGAACAGTTCTTCAGGAACCTTTTCTACAGGTACAAGGTGGTCTCGCTCAACATAACTGCCGGAGAGAGCGGTTACGTAGTGAACGTGAAGGTCGATCCAAACTACAAAGCTTCCGCGATCGGGAAGGAGGCCAAGAACCTCAAGACTGCCATGCTGCTTGCAAAGAGGCACTTCTCCATAGCAAGGCTGTACATAGAATAGTTCAAATAATATTCGATCGATCAGAGAGCCGGGCTAAATTAAGTTTTCTTCAACCATTCGATCCGGTCACCATGAGAGGCACAGATGGCCAGTCTTCTATCGAACCGCTCGGCTGAGCTAAATCTCGAAACTCCCGGTGAACGTCTCCCTCCCTTTCCACTCCATCAGAGATGTCGGGATAGAATTTCTAAAGAGTACAATCTTCACCTGTCAGCAGTTTCCCCGTTTGTCACTACTTCAACGAGTTTCTTTCTGGAGGTGAAACCCGAGACTATCCTTACAGCAGTCTGAGGGACGGAAAAATATTTCGCTATCTGCTTTATAACGTCAACGTTTGCCCTATTGTTTTCTCTCTTTTCGTTTGTATATACCATGAGCTTGCCATTCTTTTCCTCTATGGCTCCGGTACCACGTTGCACTACGATGTTCAGTTTCATGGAGGCACAGCACCCGGACCGACGACTGCATTCCGCCTTCTGATGCTGTGTGACTTCGCAAGGCCGTCAAGGTTATACGGACCCATCTTTGGGAGGTTTTCTGCAGAGGACTGAGAGGTGAAGGTCAACACCACCTTGCCTCCGGGCCCCATCAGAGATTCCGTTATCACGAGGTCGCCCCTCTTTTCAGTCGCTCTCGCAAGGTGGAGATGCGCCTTCCAGAACTTTTCTCCCTCGCTCAAGAGATCATCACACCCGTCAAAGAAGAGAATATAGTGCACATTTATTGATGAGAATCTCATTAAATAGTGTTCTCATTCTCTACCTTCCGATGAGGTAGAACTGCGAGATGTCAATGATCTTGACCCTCCTCTTCTCACCGATTTTTCCTTTCTTGACTACGATGGGATGATACTCTTGATCCCTGCCCAAGAAGGTGCCATTTTTTCCTTTTTCAATCAGTATCACTTCTCTTTCGGTACCTATGAAACGACCGAAGGACCTCTGGACTGCGTCCCTGTGAAGTTCGTTCAGGATTCGACTCCACTGGGCTGTCTGGTTGCTGGGCGGAGTCTTCCACCAATAGGCCGCAGTACCTGGCCTTGGAGAATACTTCGTCACATTCAGGATCTCAGGTCCCACTTCCCTTACAACACTGGCGGTGGCTCTGAGTCCCTCCACCGTTTCAAATGGAAAACCAACTATCACATCCGTGCTGATCAATCCAGCCGGGAACGATTTCCGGAACTTTCTAACGACTTCGATGAACCTCTCTATTCTGTACTGTCTTCCCATCTTTCTGAGGACGAGGGGATCCCCAGATTGAAATGGGATGTGCAGGAACCTGTACACCTTTTCTGACTTCATGACTTCTATCAGCTCGTCAATGATCGATCCCGCATTTTCGGGTTCCATCATCCCGATTCTTATCTTGTAGTCACCCTCAATCTCCGCGATCCTAGAAATGAGTCTTGGCAGGGTAGTGGACGTATCCTGCCCGTATGAGCCAGTGTCTAGAGCAGTCAGCCTGATCTCCTTTACGCCCTTCATCACGACTTCCCTGACACTCTCGATTATTCTGCTTTCGTCGAAACTCTTCAATCTTCCCCTCGCGATCCTAGATATGCAGAAAGAGCACCCCCCATCACACCCCTCTGCTATTGGTATTCCCACACTGAGATTCTCCTCCTTTACAAGAGGGAGGCTCCCATGGGAAGCAGAGAAGTCAAGCCTCCGAACGCCTTCCTTCAGGGTGGGGATCATACAGCCTGAAACTATAACCTCCTTTCCTCTTCTCCTGATCTCTTCTATCCTCCTTATCATCTTGTCTTCGGTGTGTTTGATTACCACACAGGTAGAAAGTAATACTGAATCTGCAGATTCTATGTCTTCCACCATCTGGTTGCCCTGAGACACCAGGGAACTGGCTATCATTTCTCCCTGTGCTTTATTCAGAGTGCACCCGTAGTTTTCAAGGTAGAACTTCATTTGAAACCTTTCGACCCATGGTTCAATCCGATGTCGTAGAAAGTTCTAACGACTCTTCAGTGGCTAACGGGAATCGCAAAAAGTAAAAGGTGTGAAATCCACCGGGATCTTTGCATCCCGTGGTTCAAAATCATCCCGAGTACGCAATTTTCCTGCGATAATTTAATTTGCAAATTGGAGTACAGTACTGTGGGAAGGATACTAGAACTCTCCATTTCTCAGACCGACTGTCCTCATCCCGTGCTGACCTCCCAGATGAAGGGATTGTCCATACTGGTGATGAACACAGTCAGAGAAAGCAAGAACGTGCAGATGAACTTCAGCATCTTCAGGGCCCCGAATCAGAAGAGCACCAAGGAGGCGATCAACATGCTCTCCAAGTTTCCGGATCTCGAGATCCACGAAGTGGTTGGAATCAAGAAGCAGCTGTTCTCGGCAATCTACTCTTTTCCAACTACGTCGGCACTCCACAGGTTATCAGAATTCGGGTTCAGGCTCTATCCCCTATTTGCGAAGGATGGAATCGAGAAGTGGTTCTACCACCTGACAGATGAGAATATAAACACAACGCTCTCCTCCATCAATGACGAAACTACGAAGCTAGTCGAGTGGAGAAAGCTCAGCATCTCGGAGTTCTATGAGACCTATACTCATCTATTCCTAGACATGTGGAGGATTCACCAGGTAGAGGACCTGCCTGCGTCGAACAGGCAGATACTCGAAAAGGCTGTCTTGGAGGGTTATTATGACTGGCCAAGGAAGATATCTCTCTCGGGGTTGAGTGACCACACCATGCTCCCGAAGGCAACGCTCTCCTACAGGCTGAGGAAGGCGGAGAAGGAACTGTTCATGCAAAGGTCAAAGAGAGCATTAGGCCGTGGGATGCAGTTGTCCCTGCCCTAGAACATAAATTTATAACTCTAGAATCGGTAAAGAGTCGTGAGAACGAGACCAAATGCATTTTCGAAGAGGGGAGTCGTGTCTTCCTCGAGCATCCAGTCTTCTATGGCGGGAGCAAGAGTTCTGGAAGATGGCGGAAACATAGTTGACGCGGCCATTGCAACGAGCTCTACTCTGTGTGTAACGCAAAACAACATGTGCGGACTCGGAGGAGACGCGTTTGTGCTTCTAAAAATGGACGGCAGGCAGGTGGTCAACATAAATGGCAGCGGGAGAGCATTCAACGATTTGTCCATCGAACGTTTCCAGGAGAGGGGTATGGGTGAACTGCCCCAAAGGGGGAAAGACTCCGTTCTGACCGTCCCGGGACTTGTAAGGGTGTGGGAGGACCTGCACAAGAAGTATGGAACGATGGACGTGAATGACTTGCTAAAGTACGCACACGGGTATGCCAGGGAAGGTTTTCCCGTGACTCAAAACTATTCTCAGTCTATAGAACTTAGTTCTATGTACCTAGGAGAATACTCCAACTGGAAAGAAATATTCATGAAGGGGAGTTCTCCCCCTTTGCCCGGTGCTATATTCAAGCAGGAACACTTGGCAAATACATTCCAGTCCCTAATCTCGGATGGGCTGTCATCCTTCTATGATGGGCCACTCTCGGAGCGAATTGTTACCGGACTCAAAGAACTTGGAGTGCCTGTCGTGCAGGAGGACTTGAAAAGACACGAGTCCACCATTCAGGAACCCGTGAGAACCAAGTATGGAGATTTCGAAGTCTTTGAGACCGCCCCTAACAGTCAGGCAGTGACATCGATACTCTGGCTCAATCTCCTGAGCTTGAAGGGAGAGAATCCTTCACTCAGAGAGATTCTGGAAACGGGACACATCGCTTATCGAGAGAGAGACAAATACGTTGCCGACCCATCGTTCTTTCCATTCCCTGAAAAATTCACTTCAGCGGAGTATGCAAAGGAAATCTTGGAAAGGCCTTCTATGCAAGGAACTTCGGAGGAGCAGGTCCTGGATAGGGGAGACACGACCTATTTTTCGATTACTGATACGGATGGCAACAGCATCTCCTTCATTCAAAGCAACTACATGGGGTTCGGATCCGGAATCGTGCCCAAGGGTACAGGAATCGTCCTGCAGAACCGGGGGAGCTACTTCAGTTTGGATCCAGAGCATCACAACGCTCTGAAACCCGGTAAGAGAACGTTCCACACTCTTTGTGCCGGAATGATCGAGGACGAGTCCGGTTACATCTCTTCCCTCGGATCGATGGGAGGCGACATCCAACCTCAACTGCACATTCAATTGATGCTCGGCCTGATGAAGAACGAGGACGATCCTCAATCGGTTATCGATGCCCCCAGATGGGCCTTCCCCTATACTATCTACGAGAAACCAGGAGTCATAATGGTAGAAAATGAGGAGCTGTTGAGGGAGATAAAGGCCCTCTTCCCGGACAGGGAAGTGAAAAACTTGGGGCAATCATCGCACTTCGGTCATGCCCAGATCACTGCCAGGCTCAATAATGGAACTGTAGTAGGAGGTTCTGACAGCAGAGGGGACGGAGTTTCGATTCCTGCACTGTGATGAGACACAGTGGGACTGGGGTTAGAAGCGGTCTATCCTATGAGTTATTTCGAGCATTGTTAATATTCTTGAGTATATAAAACAAAGTTGTACCTGTTCGAGGAATTGTTAACTACATCCAATGAAGTAGTGTTGTCTGTGACGCCTAGAGCGAGGAATATCGTCGGAGTCGTGATAGTGTCGTCATAGTGATTGTTGCCGGTCTCGGAGCATATTACGCGGTCTACGACAAGCAACCAACAAATCTCTCAGCAGCAACCGGTGCAACACTGACGATTGCAAGCTCTGCAACTCCCATGTCGTTGGATCCGGCAGTTGCTTTCGATACGCATTCGGTCCTTTTTGATGACCAAATATATCAGACTCTGGTGGGACATGGAACAAAATGGTCAATGACACTACATATGGTTCTCTTACCCCAGTGCCGGAACTTTCGACCAGCTGGAGCATGAACAACAACATGGGTGCTAGAACGTTCAATCCAAGACACAACGTCACCTTCTCCAATTGAGATCCGTTCAATGCAATCGATGTGGCGTTCAGCATAAATAGGAGCATAGCTAGAACAGAAGAACTGACATCCTCTCACCCCTGAAGGGTGTGGGGTTCCTGCTTCATTGACCGACACCTCGTAGACCTCCAGACTAGAGTTCCGCCGATGTTGCGATTTCAACAGGCGTAAATTCGGGAATGCCCTTCCCTATTTTTATCAATCCAATATTGCGTATGTTTGATGCAGCGTTCAGATCACGGTCTATCTCAAGACCACAACTATCACAGTGGAATGTCCGATCGGAGAGTTTCAGATCTCTCTTGTACCAACCACATCTTGAACACACCTTTGATGATGGATCGAATCTGCCTATCTCTATGAACTCAATGCCTCTCCAGTTAGACTTGTATTCCAGCATCCGCTTGAACCGATACCATGATGCATCGCCGATGCTCTTTGCGAGATGGCGATTCCCCATCATTCCCTGCACATTCAAATCTTCCATCACTATGGTATCAGACAGCTTGGCTATCGCTGTGGATACCTTGTGAATGAAATCAGTTCTGCTGTCATTGAGGTGCTGGTAGAGCTTTCCTATACGCTTGACCTGCTTTCCCCTGTTGTTTGATCCCTTCTTCTTCCTCGACAACTTCTTCTGCTGTCTTTTAATCCTCTTTTCAAACTCCTCTATAGAGCGTGGGTTTTCAAATCGCATACCGTTTGAAAGCGTTGCGAATGCTTTCAGTCCAACATCGATGCCTATCTGTTCATTTCCCTTTTCGGGATGGTCATCGCTTTCATAGAATACAGATGCGTAGTACCTGTCAACCTCCCTTGTTACAATGACCTGGTTTATTTCCTGTGGCATTGCGTGTTTGTCCCTGAATATTATGCCTTCCATGAATTTTGGGATGATGAGCCTGCCGGCGCTGGTCCTGGCATTCTCCGGTGTGATGAAATACTGGTTGCCCTTCTTTGAACGGAATGTTGGGTACGCATTGTTCTTCCTGAAGAACGATGTGAAGGCATTGTCCAGTTTCCTCAGTGTCTGCTGGAGGCTGGGGTTTGAAATATCGTACAGCCATTCCTTTTCCTGCTTCAGTTCTGTTAGCATCTTGCACGTCTTGAAATAATTGAGCCCCTGTGCCTTGCCGTTCTCCTTGCTGTCTGCATAGTACTCCATTCTCTTATGCAGGAAATAGTTCCAGATGAAACGATTGGCCCCGAAGTGCTTTTCCAATAGAATCTTCTGTGATTCGGTTGGATACAGCCGCACCTTCAGGGCTTTTATCATATTGATAAACATAACATTATGTTTATTAAACATAGTGATCCCTCGCTAACCACTGCCCGAAGGTGAGGGGCTTCTGCTCGGCTTCTTTGGTCAATCCAAAGATACTGCTAGCCGACGAACCGATATCGATTCTGGGCGTTTCCCTCAGGGCGGGGGTATTGAATCTTCTGAAGAAATTGCGGAGAGAGAGAGGGATATCTATTCTGTACATCACTCACGACATCGCATCTGCAAGGTATTTGAGCGATAGGATATATGTGATGTACAGTGGAGAGATAGTGGAGAGTGGAAACACCGAGGATATCATAAGGAAGAGCTCTCATCCATACACGATCGCACTGATGCTGGCAAGCATAGGCGTAGAGGGATCAATATACGAAGGACTTGGAGAGAGGATATTTGTACAGAGCGATGGGGTCAACGTAAATGGCTGCAAATTCTCCAACCGCTGCCAGTTCGTCAAGGAAGTGTGTACTGCAGAGAGGCCGGAGCTAAGTGAAGTGGATTCTAACCACTTCGCACGGTGCCATTTTGCGAGAGAGATACGCGACTTAAAATTGACAGAAACTGTCCTAAAGCGCACCTCGGGGCAAAGGGACTGAAACGCTTAACGCAGCAGAGATGGGAAGTTAAGGGGACGGGTCAAAAGAGCGCCTTAGAATGTTCCGCAATGAGACTAGAGGGATGGATTATGTTACCGACGAGCGGTCTTATTCTTTCAGCATTCGAAGACAAGTTAACAAGCGAAATCACCTTCTGCTTTACTTCATCTCCCGGGTATTTTGACAGGATGTGAAGAGCGTACAGCACATTCTTGCCGTCATCTTCACTTCCAAGGACTATTCGTCTGGCCCTCCTGAGGTCGAGAGGGGCCACGATCTTCTCGATGTTCCCGTCTGTCTCTAAAAATATTTTCTTGTCTTCCAGCATTCTCGCCTTGGAATTATCATCAGTCGCGATTATTACAAGTTCGTCGTTCTTGATAAGGTCGCTCAGAAGGGAGTCGAGTAGAGGGTTGAAATCTATAAATAGAACGTAGTTGGCCATCCTCCTGCTTTCATAATTCTGAATTACTCCCACAACTCTCTTTCCCCTTTCATATATAAGCGGGCCCACTATAACTGTTACTGCTCCGAAGAGAGAGCCGATCCCAATGAGCGACATACTTATGCTGAAAAGCTGGGCTGTTCTCGTTATCGGAAGTATATCCCCGAATCCAAGGGTTGTTACAACCTCTCCAGTATAATAGAGTGCTGTCTCGAAGTTTGTTATTTTTGGCTTGAATTGGCTACCGAGTAATATTGTGCCAAGGACGCCAATCAGCAGAACCATAATTATTATGACTATCGACACGGAAACTTCGGGTCTATCAAAGAGCTTCGTTGGGAAGTTGAAATATCTGTGCTCTTTGATGAGAAGTGCCAGCGATATGAGAGAGACCACGAGCAACGGGACGGTGAATATCGAAATGAATATCCCGGATACTATCAACGGAACGGCTGTCACCAAGAGAGTTCCAATGGCCAAGTAGTAAGAGTACCTTGCTCGAATCAGCAACCCTCTAAGAGATATCACAGAGAAAACGAAGTTTATGAACAAAACGTTCGGCAGAACACCAGGCAGCACTGAATTGTAATGTCCCAAACGTGAAACATTTAGGAGGATGGATGTTCCGATGAGCAATATCACATACAGCGCATAAACAATGGTTGCAACGTTCAGAAATCTCGTCTTCCTGTTCACCAGTAGAAATCACCACCTCCATTAAATCCGTTTTTCTCAAAGAGGGGCATCGATCACTCTTTTACGCAACGACCATCCAGTTGAGGTGATGTACTGCGATAATTGCAGAGAAGCACACATCTTATTGAAAGGAAAGATAGCAGTTTTGTAGAAGGATACATTTCCCCCATGGGTGATCTCTTGAAACTCGATGAGCAAATATATCAGTATACGACTGGAATAGAAGATCTAACCAGCGACTCAAAAACTGTGGATGAACTGAAGAAGAGGATTGTAGATTCCCTTTTCGTTTCATATGGGGCTAGGAAATCTGACGCAGTAGAGCTCTCAAAGAGTGCTCTCCTCCCTTCATCAGGAAGACTCAATGCGCCAATATATTTCGATTCAAGAAGGGCATCGGTGGACATTGCCACTTACATCAACGGCGCGATGACCAGGTACTTGGACTATAACGATACCTACCTCTCAAAGGAAGCACTCCACCCCTCAGACAACATTCCACCCCTCCTGAGCTATTCGTATTCTGGCGATGGGAGCGGTTCACAGGTATTGAAGGCGCTCGCTGCAGCGTATCAAGTGGTTGGAGCATTTGCCGATGCATTCTCCATCCGGGACAAGGGTTGGGACCACGTGACTTACATCTCAATATCATCGGCTGCCGGTCTAGGGGTATTGAACGGTTTTGACAAGGTGAGGTTCATAAATAATCTCAATCTTGCTCTAAACAACAACATTTCCATGCGTCAAACAAGAGCCGGAGAGCTTAGCATGTGGAAGGGTTGCACCGCTGCCAATGCCACCAGAAATTCGGTATTTGCGTCGCTACTCGCAGGCGAAGGGTTCACCGGTCCGTCTCCAATCTTCGAAGGAGAAATGGGTTTTTTCAAGCAGGTGACCGGGGAGATCTCTATTGATCTGAGGGAGAACAGGATAGTCAAGACCATGATCAAGAATTACCCGGTAGAGTACCACGCCATGAGCGCCGTGGAAGCTGCACTCTGGCTAAAGGATCAGTTGAACGGAGATGAGATCAGAAGCGTCAGTGTCGACACGTTTTCTGTGGCCCACAAGATCATAGTCAAGGATCCGGAAAAGCTCCGTCCAAAGACTAAGGAGACTGCAGATCACAGCCTTCCGTACATAATAGCCTACACACTACTGTACGGTGCTCCCGGTATCACATCGTTTGAACAGAAGCATCTCAAAGACCCCAGAATACTCAGATTGATAGACTCAATGAAATTCACAGTCACCGAAAAATATGACTCAATGTATCCCGAGTATCTGCCCGTCAGGATAACAGTTAAAACAAAGACTTCTGAACTGGAAAGGGAGGTCACTGTACCAAAGGGACACTTCAAGAATCCATACGACTGGAAGGATCTTGAAAGCAAGGGAAACAGGATAATGAACGACCCGGAGAGGGTGAAGAGTATAATCGAAGTTGGGAGGACATTTGACAAGTCTTCAACCCGGGAGTTGCTCGAGACGGTGAACTTCACTTAGGGGGAAGGGCGAACATGTCTGCCTAAATAACTATCTAATCCAATTTTATAATCCGCAGTGAAGAGACCAGTGGAACACGGGAACGTATTTACCTCGATAATTCTAGGGGTCTCCTCGATAATCATTGCAGTCGTATCTAAGAGAGAGTTCTACTCGATACTCTTCTGGATTCCCATATGGATGGGCCTATTCCTTTATGATGTGCCGCTCAAAAGGCTGTTTAAATCAAAAGTAGATGTGGCGTGGCTGCTGCTGATCACAGCATTATCCATCTTCGCCATTCACCTGGACTATCTGCTTTTGATACCGTATGTCATTTTCTTCGCCACCTATGCACTGAGACTACAGATGGCTGCAAGGAAACTAAATTACGTTGGAACCTCCTTGGGTATACTCGCATTTGTTGTACTGTTCGCACAGACCACAGACTTGGGTGGATCGAGAGGATTTTTACTCTTAGGGGCCCTATTCGTCTACATGATCGGATCAGAATTCTCTGTTAGGGCCAAGCTTTCTAATAACAAGACCCTGTTGATTTATGACCTTATTCCCACAATTCTAGTTGTCCTCAATCCGGTGTTCCTCGTGTTCTCGCTGTCTGTTGTAAGGATACCGGTAGCTATCAAGTCAAAGTGGTTGAGGACGGTAGGAGTCACCGAAACTCTTCTCCTGCTGGTGGTCATAACAACAATCTCCCTGCTCTACGTGCTTAATTTCTGAAAGCTCAAAAATAAACTCGAATGAAGGTCGCTTCTTTTTCTTTACGGATTTTCCATTTGTAGATTACAGCTCCCACTCAAGGTATGGCTTCCATACTTCCTTTCCCCGCACCTTCTGCCGATTTGCGGGATAAACTGCATTTTCCCAATGCGTTGGGTCCACCTCCTTCCGCATCCCTACCACTATCTTCTCCAGTCTGGCCAGATGAATCCTATTCAGTTAAAGTCGAAGGACAGGTTTTCGTTCAGCAGTCAGCGATTTACAGGTACGCCTTGCATTTCAAATGTACCTCGAATCCTACCGATGCAGCTCTCTCCTATTATATTCTGCGGATATTTCTTCTCGAATTCTGCAAAATACTTTGTAGAGAAGTCCTTGTTGAACCAGTTCATCGCTTCCTGCATTCGCGGGGTATCCACGGACGCCAGAACCCTAAGAGAAATTTCTCCGTTCTTATTCATCGCGATAGTCAACTCACTTACCCCAGAATTCGGGGTTGATGTTTCGTGCCTGTTAAGGGCTATTTTACATACTGGGGTCACCTCGATTATAATAAAGATTTGATAGATTTTAGTTTGCTAAAATTAACATTCTATCGGGGAATATATTGTTGTTTCAGCGTCCTAGGACGGACACCCTATTTCTCCCGAAGTTCCTCGAAACAGAGGAGTTCCTGGAGAGGCTCAGGGAAGTGACAAGGGATAAGCAGGCCATGGTACTGAACAACTGAAACAGGCACAAGACGGTGCCAGAAAGTGATTTTGAAACGTATCTTAACAGTGGCTTGGAGCTTGTGCAGATATTTCCCAGAGGAGACGAGGCGGTTGTACGGCTGCCCTCCTAATGCTGTTATAACCTCTCTACAACTGCAAGACATCAGCTATAACCTAACATGAAAGAGTAATGTAATATTTTCCTTAAGAGGCCAGAAAATGACGTTTTCGCCATTATAAAGTCATTTTGAATAAAAATAACTGTTTGGAGTATGGAGGGAAAGGTGTCAGTCTTCATATCTGAGTTCATCTCATTGATTCCAGGGGACAGGACAATAATTGACTGTTACAGAAGGGAAGTAGTGGGTCATTACCTAGGGAATACCACTGTACGAAAAGCGTCATAACATTCGGTTTGATTCTACTAATAAATTTATGACTATGTACATTTCTGCCGTCCTACATTTGTGTTTCTTTTTTCTTCCATCTTTTCATCTCTTTTTCTGGCTTTTCCGTTTCGACATTGACTTATCTTATCATCTCCGGAACGCTAATCCGGGAGACGGAAGAAATTAAATTAGGAATTTATAGCCGGGTCAATGAGCCATTTAAATAGCAAAAGATCGATAATGACTTTACAGAAATTGTAAAATATCCATAAGCTGGGACATCATATTCTCCGTCGGAAAGAACATATTACTTTCAATTAGCAGGTTAGACTGATACCTTGAATCCCAAGAAATAACACTTGAAACGGGTTTTCAAATGAAATTTGAGTCACTTTTGAATAGTACCCTGACCACGCTAGCATCTGATAATACTCTTAATAGATCGTCTGATACTGCAGAGATCTCGAACTCATAAAATGCCCCAGAAACAAGATGATTGCCTTCATTCAACGTATAAGAATGATTATTTAGCGATACGGAAGCAACTTTTCCTGTTCCTTCCAGTTGTAAAATAAATTTTCCATTTTTGTTTGGGGCCATATAAGTATTCGCATCACGTGGGGAAAGCAATTCTATCATTTAATCGCTATTATTTTACTGAAAATCAATATATATTTTTCTCAGGATTGTAAATATTAAAGGGTAACTTCAATCCAAGCAATGTGGGATACGATCGATATTAGTCAAGAGGTGACATATTTGATCATTAGATAAAACTACCTACATGAAAGTGCGAAGAACCAAAATGGAAAAGAAGAGAAAAATATCATGGTGTGATCTCGTAACTGATCAGCTGGAATGTTGCTGAACCCGTGTTACCATCCACCCCAACACCGTCAGCGAAGAAAGACCCACTACCGAAAGACAGACCTACGTACTTGATGTTGGATAGTGCTGATGAGAATGCCTTATTCACGCTTGAATTGTAATTACCATGAAGTCCGTATATGCTTGACCAGTCTGCCGGGTTAAACGTGACGGTCATTGTCATTGTATTAGACCCAGAATTGAAAATGTATGCCTGAATATCTGCCCACCAGTAGTTGTAGAGATCTCCGTAACCTGTACCAGATTTCATCGTAGGCAGGTTCGACTGTATAAAGAGTCTCACTGAAGCTGGTGTTATTCCGCTGCCATATTCTGCTGTCCAAAGCGGATTGCCCTGGAATGTCGGAGTTCCAGCGGAAGTCTCAACTATTATAGTTGCGCTTATGGTACTTGCCTCCGTTAAAGAAACTGTATAGGTGTTAAGCAGGTAGTTAACAAAGGTAGGGCTAGAACTAGTGGCGTCTGGCATATCGAATTCTACGCCGCCAGAAGAGATTGTTGTTGCATGCGCTATCGGATGAAAGTTCAGCCCACCATCAGGGAGTGTGGTTTCCCCATATACCGCCCACTGTAACCCTGTCATCTTAGGTTGGGTTGTACTAGTTGCCGACACGAGGCCAAAGCTAACTACAAGTATGATCAAGACCGTTCCAACAGCCACCATATTTATAGTTCTGTTCATCTGACCACCGCTAATATACCCAGCTAAAGTATATACGATTTTCGTAATAGGTCAGTGATGTGTGCAAATCACCCGGGGTGAGCCGCCTTTCTATTAACGAGTCCCGGTACAAGATGGAGAAGAGTAATACACTTCCTCAGGTTCAACGAGGCAAGAGTGTTCTCCTGGACGGTCGAAATATTGGAGAAGGAAGCCAAATTTCTGAGCAGAACCAATTCAGAAGGATCAGATTAAATATTATCGATTCATTAAACACAGCACTAATAAAGACAAGGTTTAAATCCTCCTGAATGTTGAATAAAAATGCCTCTAGAGGATTATTTAATGCCAGGGGAACAAATTAAACTTCATAGTAATGTCAATATAACCTATGGCGGAAAGGATTATGCTCTCGTACTGACTGATAAGAGAATTCTCTTGTATTCAGCTAGGGGTCTGATTGTAAAGAAGGATGACGTGGTGACTCAGAAACTCGATGAGCTCCAAGGAGTAAAATACAAAGAGAAGGGGCTCTTCAGCAAGCAGGGCGTTATAGAAATTCAAGGAAAAACTAAGATGGAATTAGGAGGACCTGCAGCATCAGTTAAAGCGCTTTATCAGCAGATAATGCAGTTTATGTGACGCTATGTTATCTGGTCAAGCTAAGCAGGAGATAATTTTAAGACTAAGCTCTAAAGTTGGATATCCTCTTTCTGAGGGTACTCTGTCTCCGGATATACGGAGAGGGATATCGACACTTGCAGCCGTTGAAAGAAGTCTGTCCATCATTCAAGAAATTTCGAGAGGAGAAAAAGCACGAATAAATGGCAGTTTAATTCTAAGCTTGGCTTCAAGAGCTCGACACAATAAGGATGATCCCAAACTCAAGGACCAAATCGCCAAGCTTCAGCAAGAGATAGAAAACAAGTTAACAGACATTTCAAATCGCATTCTAAAGGGCGAGACGTCCAAAGTTACAGAGGACCCTACCAAGATTACGAATAATAGAAGTAATCCAATTATTGAACTGAAATGTGAAAAATGTGGGGCCCCTTTGCCGATTCCGATTAGCCAGTTCATCAAGTGTTCATATTGTGGGGCAACGCTGCTCATACAAGACTTCGCACCTCAGCTATCAGCAATCGTTAATGAAATTTAAATTCGATATAGTTTTGTCCTCTTTATTCTTCTTTAACATTTTATTGTAAAGCAGTGCAAGATCTGTAAGGAAAGATATCCCGACTCATCTATAAGCAACAGGAAGACTAGAAGCGAATGACTCAGAGGTAAGAGTTAATGTTCATAAGGCAACTTTACCTTGTCTGATGTTATAAAAACAATAGGACTGAGCGTTAGAAATGACGTGATATTGATATGTTCATGGCACTTTGAGACAAAACGCGAAAATAATTAAGGTGTCAGTTGACTCCATGCCTGGGAAATGAATGAAAGAAGAAGATTTGCTCCGGAAGAGAAGCTGAGTATATTGTTAGAGGGTCTCAGCGGTGCGAAAGAGATATCGGAACTGTGCAGGAAGCACCAGATAACGACAACCATGTTCTACAGATGGAAGGAGAGGCTGCTGGAGAATTCAGCCACGGTGTTCGACGACAGGAGGGGCAGGAAACCCGCCACCGAAAGGAAAACGGAGGAGCTTCAGCAGGAAGTGACGAGGCTCAAGGACACCATTGCAGAGATCACCACTGAGAATCTGGCACTCAAAAAAAGATTGGCAACTACAGGGTGGAAAGATGAATTCGATGTTCTATGACGTCAGCAGGACTGTTGAGATCAGTGCAGCCAGGTCGGGATTCCCGCTATCAAGGATACTCGGGATACTTGGGATATAGAGAGCGTGGTACTGCAGGCAGCTGGTCCTTCCACCAATAATAGACAGGAGGTTCAACCCGTTTGAAGTCAACGATGAAGAGATCAGGGTCCTGAAGTATCGGTACGACCATCCGAAGATGAGCTTCCGTCTTCTTGCGTATTCCATGATAGACAGGGACGTAGCATACCTCTCCCCTTCAGAGGTATACAAGATCCTCAGGAAATACGAGCTGATCACTCCGTGGGAGAGACCAACATGGCCATCTTCAAGGCCAGAGAGGGCAAAGAATCCAGATGAGATGTGGCAGGTGGACATCATGTACGTGAAGATAGGACAGAGATTCTTCTACCTGATAATATTCATAGACGAGTATTCACGCTACATAACTCACCACGCCCTCATGACGTCAATGGACTCCAATTCCGTCAGTCTTGAAGCTCAGAGAGCGATAGAGAATCTCAGGAATGATTCCCTGGCTCTACCAGTAATACAATCGGACAACGGATCTGCCTTTGTCTCCATGGACTTCAAGATGGTGCTGAACAGCAACCGTCTCACTCACAAGAGGATCCACCCTCATGCCCCTGAGCAGAATGGTATAGTGGAGAGGGCAAACAAGACGATGAGGGAAGAACTATCCCCTCTGATCATAACTGACTACCAGAATGCACAGAGTGAGATATCGAGAATAGTCCACTGGTACAACTACGAGAGGATGCATTCATCTCTGAACTACCTGACTCCAAGGGACTACTACAGGGGTAATCCGGATGATCTGCTCAGGATAAGGGAAGAGAAAATAAGGATGGGAAGAATATCAAGGAAGGAAAGTAATATGATAAAAAGAAAAGGAGGTGTAATGGCAGGAGCCACACCTTAATTCAACTCGTGATTTGTCTCAAACTGCGAAAAACAGTACACTCTGTAAGACTGTTAACTGTGCTATCAGATTTTTATGAAATAGATATGAATGACATGAAAAAAGAGATTGAAAGAGCTGATTTCAAAGATATAACTAATCTAATGATGTATGAAGGACGCATTGCATCTTCTTACTGGTCTATACTGTCCAGAATATTAAATGAACTAGCACCCGAATTCAATTTCCAATCTCGTAAGAATAAATCATATTCATGGAATATGAATGCATCTGACCCAGTAAATGCAATGCTGAATTATGGATATGCTATCCTTGAATCTTCGATAAGAAAGGACATCAATACAATAGGTCTTGATCCATCGATTGGATTTCTGCATGAGATAGCATCGTCAAAGCACCCCTTAGTTTATGATTTACAGGAACTGTTCAGGCATGTTGTTGATTATTCTGTTATCCAGATGCTTGAATCGGGCTTGAAAAAAACAGATTTCATAACGACTGAGAATTATCATATCCGGTTGAAACCCGATACTGCTAAACTGTTAATTGGAAAAATTCAGGAAAATTTCAATAAACGTTATGCATTTAAGGGCAAACAGCATACTCTTGAGAACATAATGTTTGAGAACGTCAGGGAATTTGGCAAATACATTTCAGGACTATCTAAATCATTGGACTTCAATATACCTGAGATTGCCATATCAAGAAATGATACCGTCAATGTAAGAGAGAAAATAGCATCTATTGACCCTGAGGAAAGAAAAGCCCTCAAGATCAATAAATCAACACTATGGTATCAGCAAAAGAAGATTAAAGAAGGTAAGCCGATTTAGGTTTATGGAAAGACGAGGGTGAAAATCTAGTGACCTATAATATACCGGTCGATTATGTAATCTTCAAGTTAAATACAATTTTCAATGTGAAAGATATTTCTAGCGTACTAGAAACTGCTGAAAATATTAATGAAGCAAAAAAGGTTTGTTCTGAACGGGATTTTGACCGAGTTCCGATAAAAAAAGATGGAAATATCGATAGCTTTTATGATTCTAATAAGAATTCGGAAATTCAGATTACACCTGAATATACCCTTTCGGAATCAACGGGCATTTTTGAAACTTTGACTTATCTTTCAAAAAGAGATTTCTACTTCATTCTTAGCGGGAATGTCATATCCCGAATGGTGCATTACTCAGACCTAAACAACCCCTTGGTTTCAATAGGCATCTATACACAAATTGCTTATTGCGAGACGGCAATACGAAACTTTGCCAGGTCTAAAAATCCTAATAAGCTGGATTTTGGTGAAAAGTTCCTTAATGGCCTTAATAACTCTTGCGGAGTAAAAATAAATGTTGTAGAAGCTAAAAGAAAATTCGAAGAAAAGAAGAGTTTACATATAGAAACTGACTTGTTTGATGAACTCTACTTTAATGAGGAATTGATTTTGTTCAGAGAAATCGTCAAGTCTAATCTGGACGCGAGTAAAATAGCAGAATTCAGGGATTTTATTGACCTTGAGGGTCCTAGAATAGAGACTCTTAAAGAGATGAGAAACGAAGTTATGCACTCTAAACCTAAGATTGTCAAAGAACATTCCAACATAAATGAATGGTTGATGTTTTTACAAAATTGTCAGAACATCATAAGTTTCATAGGCGGAAAGACGATGTATCAAAAATGAACAAGAAATATACAAACTCAATTGATGATTATGATATTGACTTTGAAAGGGTTATAGAACTCGTATCCACATATGAGCAGAAGAAAAAATCAGGGGAAATCAAAAGACTGGGTGAAACTGAAACCAGAGAGAGTTTCATCAATCCTTTGTTTAAGGCTCTTGGTTGGAATATGGAAAATAGGCTTAACAGAAATGACTCAGTAAACAAAGAAGAAAACATAGCAGGTAAAAGAAGCGATTACAGTTTCAGGTTAAATGGTATCCCCAAATTCTTCCTTGAAGCGAAATCACTGAAAGAAGAAAACATACAAAATCCAAAGTACATAACACAAGCAATCGATAATGCTTGGGAGAAATCTTGTTCATGGGTAATCTTGTGCAAAAGCGACATTTCAGAAGGATACCTCACATAACAGAAGGCACAACTCTGAGGGCATCAAAATTCACCTGATAGATATGCTATTCAATACTCATCAGGAAGGGTATACATAGGAGAGTGATAGGATGCATTCCTCCAATCACATTCACCACAATACAGTACCGTATTGAGAGGATGTACTGCAGGAAGTGCAAAAGGAGACGTACGAGCCTGATGTTCCCAGCTCACTTCCAGGAGCGAGGCTGTCCCTCAGGACGATGCTCATAGAAGCTTACCTGAAGATAGGAATGAGTAAACTATTTATATGTCAAATTCGTATTATTATGAAGGATTTTTATGCAATCATCTCAAACCGTTCCAAGGAAGAAATCCAAGGCGAAATGGGTTGTTGTTGGTGTTGTAATTATCATTGTAATAATCATTGCAATATTCGCTATCCCATCTCTGACGGGCTCCAATTCGGTGAATGTTACAGCAGTTGATATGTCAGTAGTTTATCAAGGGATTAGTAGTGGGTACATAGGACCAACAAGTCAGAGCATTAGCGGGTTCACTTCAACAGTCGGCAGCGGATTCTCTTATTCAATAACATTTACCTCATCTGCTCTTTTCCTTAATCACCAAATTACATCTATCTATACTACTACTTCCGGTTTTAGTATCAGCTCATTTTCTCCTAATTTACCTTACACATTTTCTTCAGGCTCGACATTTACAATAACTGTGAACTTTCAAATGCCCACTAGTTCCTATAATGGAGTTTTACAGTTAGTGATTGATACATCATAATCTTAAATGCCTTACTGTACCATCAGTATCTCCGAGGTGAGCAAATTATTTAGGCGGGGAACAAATCAAAAGGATACTTTGCATATTGTGATACCGACAGTATATTTGTAGACCCTAAAATAGCAAACGAAATACAATACTTTTTCAGACCATTGACTCCTTACTCTGCAAAAGTTGAGATGTTTAAAATTGAAAATGATGATGAAGAGAACCCTCTTGAAAATGTGATGTTTTATGGAATATCTGCAAAACGGTATTGCATGTATAAGATTGTGAATGGAGAGATTAAAATCCTCAAATATTACACGCATGGTCTCGGTCATCTCAAAGGTATAGGTTCTGGTAAAGATGAGATTGATCCCAAACAGATATGGAAAGACATCCTGAACAATAAATTTGAAAATTACTCTGACAAGATGGGAATATCACAGATTACAATCACGAAACCTTCTATTCTAAAGCGTTTCAGGGAGATGAATAAGGATAAACCACTATCAAAGCAGATCAGACCTTTCAATTTCTTCTTGATTGGGTCTGAAACCAATGGTGTTATACCCTGTTTACCATTTAGGAAAGACATTGAAGGAATTCAATATTTGCCATTCATAGACTACAAAACAGGAAAAATCATCTTCTGAATTACCTTTACCCTCTAACGAATACTGGAAATCCCCTGAAGATGTACTAACATCATATGTGAAGCACAATGACAAGAAATTCGATTACGTTGACAGTATTGCCAAAAGGAAACACATCATTGTGGATAAGGTAAGGTACATCGGGAAAGAATCGAATAACCTGGATGAAGTTTCAATTACAGGTTTAGATGGAAATTCGTATCTAGAATACGAAAACCTTAACGATTTCAGGAAATGGGTCTTGGCACTCAAGCCTAAGGACGTGAAGGATAGGGGTATATCTAAAATGGAACTGAAGAGGAAAAAAGCAGATATCAGGAAAGGTAAACGATCGAATTTCAGGACGAAGATTAACAGTATTCTTTTACAGGTTTACAAATCTGGTACAACTGCTAAGACTGATTAAAATTTAGGCAGGGAAATATTACTTTATATAGGGGTGACATTTTTTCGGCTCTATCTATATCCCCCTAGTCTAAGTGGGGCCACCGAGATTTGAACTCGGGTCACCAACACCCCAAGCTGGTAGGATGGT
>CAYMEF010000003.1:0-60401 GCA_964389625.1 uncultured Thermoplasmatales archaeon | reverse complement strand
TCCAAGTGGATTCTAATAGTACCAGGAGAATTGCACTTCGTCTAACACCGCAGGAAGACGATGAGATAAACGACTACCTGAGCACTTCGCTCAGATTCAAGTCGAAATCTGAACTTATCAGGGCCGCTGTCTACTCATACATACAGCACCCGCAATCCAAGACATCGTTTGAAGACACAGAAATGAAGCTTTCAAAAGCGACCCTGAACACACTCGACCAAATGGTAACGAAGGGACTCTTCCGAGATAGATACGATGCGCTTGAGTTTATAGTCAGGAAGGTCAACGAAGAGCACTTCCTGCCCATGTGGCTCAACAAGCTCGTCAGGGGATACATAGACGATAGGAACCTTTTGAATTTTGATGATCTCTCTTTCGAGGAGAGGAGAGAGGAAAAACAGAGGGGTGAAAAAAGTGATAGATGAGAGTAACAGGTCTAGCCTGTTATACCAGTTGACTAACGGCCTTACGAGGGACAAAAAGTTCTTAGAACCCTCCATAGTATGCGTAGGTATAGGTGGAGGGGGCTGCAATATAGTTTCCGAGCTAAGCAAAAAGAGAAGGGAGGTCAATCTGTACTGTCTGAACACAGATGCTCTCTCCAATGCGAAGAGAGGTGACGTCAAGTCCATCAACGTTGGTACAGAGTACATTCTTGACAACAGGGACTCTGGCGGTTACGTTGAAGTCGCAAAGAAGGCATTCAAGGAAAACTCCGCTCTGATCGACTTTCAAGTGCTCAGGAGGGCCGACCTAGTTCTTCTGGTTACTGCACTTGGCGGAGGAACTGGGTCAGGAGGAACCATTGAGATGGTGAAACTGTTGAAGAAGGAGAATACACCCTACAAAGTATTTGCGGTCAGACCATTCGAGTTCGAGGATCACAGGAAGGAGATCGCAGACAGGGCTCTTGCCCAGCTGAGAAAAGAAACGGATCACATAGAGGTCTACGATAACAACGAATTCGAGTCTATAAGGGATATCAACGAGAGGATCAAGGAGGACATGGACCAGACCATGGAGAGCCAGCTCAAGCTCTACGATACGATATACGGGAAATACAGGGACTCATTTGACTCAATAATCGAAGAGACACTGGAAGAGGTCCTGAGCGAGCAGTCGATCACGATAGACATCGAAATTGACCCGTTGGAGACAGAGATCTCCAAACCTCTCTAATTATATTTTTTATTTATTTACATCAATACGTTTGCTGTATGATGCTTAATGAGGTTACTTAAACAATTGCGTATCTTAAATGGACTTTAATTGCTAAAGGCAGTTATTAAATGATATTGAGCAGTCCTGTGATAGACAATGGAGAAACTTTACACATCGAGAGATGCGCGCTAAATACTGCAAATAGATCCGACAACCATTCGAAGATGGGACAGGAGAGGGAAGATAAGGTGTGTAAGATTGAAGAACAAGTTCGATTATGCATCCCGGTTCAGTACGGGAATTATGGTGGAGAAAATTCAGGTAAAGGAAAATAGATATCAAGTGATTCCATTACACTCCATATGCCAAGGCTCTCTGTCTTGCTAAAACAGCTGAATCCGTCGAGAGGGATCGGGGAGAACGAAAAGTTGATCTCCAACACTCTTGAAGAGAGTTTTGATGTAGCAATATTCCCAGAAATGTTCTACTCGGGATACATGATCAGGGATAACTTCAATCTGAAATTCTTGAATCAGAAATTTGTGAACGAGATCCAGGATGGGGCCGGCGACAGGATGGTGATCTTCGGAGCTCCATACACAGACCGTTTCCTCTACAATTCCGCCGTTGCCATAACCAAGGACTCTGTCAACTATTACAAGAAGAGACACCTTCCAAATTTTGGGCCATTCGAAGAGATGAGGTATTTCAGGAAGGGGAACGAACCTCTTTCTATAGACTTCAAGGGGTTCAAACTTGGTATAGAGATATGCTACGACCTTTTCTTTGACGACTCCACGGAGAAGGGCACGGATGTTCTAATAAACATATCAGCTTCCCCATTCACCTCGTATCCATTCTTTGAGAGCGTCTTCCCAGCGAGGGCGATAGAGAACCAATCTTATCTGGTGTACGTGAACAACGCAGGGCTCCAGCGTAACCAGGTATTCTGGGGAGGAAGTGCCGTATTCAATTCAGATGGCAAGGAGATACTTAGACTGAAGAAGTTTGAGGAGGATTCCGGAACCGCGATGATAGATTCATCCGTCCTAGAATTAAGCAGGAGGAAGAGGAGAGTCCTCGCCGAGGTTCTCGATGAAATTGCAAAATGACCTATTTCTGGCAAAGGTGTTGAATACCGAACTCAAGTACCAGTTTCTTAAAAACACGTCGAGGTTCCAGAAGAGCGATAGTGAATCCGTCAAGGATGCTAAGAGATACCTCGCGAGTAACGCCCGTTCTTCCATATATGTTAACTCGATGATCTACGGGTCTCTTTCCGTCTTTTTTGGCTACGGCAGCATCGCAGCAAAGTCCGTGATTCCGGGCGACTATTTCATACTGTTTCTTCTCCTCCTGATTCTAGCAATAATGAGCGATACGCAGTTCTACCGCGGTATATGGGATATGAGGCTACTGACACCATTGACCCAGCTTCCAATAAAGGTGGAACGGAGGATAGTGCCCTTTTCCCTGTTTCTCTACAATGAATTCTACCTCCCGTTCGTGACACTACCAGCGGGAGTCATAATTTCTCTCGGGCAGAGGAGCCCCATTCCAATCATAGTATTTGTTCTCTTCACAGTATTATTCATTTACATTGCCAGGTTGATTTCGCTGCTACTGGGAGTCACATTTGTCAGGACCAACACGAACAGGAAAACCAAGAGGCTGTACCTTGGTCAGATCTTTCAAGTTCTGATATTTTTTATTTTCATCCTCTCGATCGAAATTGCTACAAATCAGTCATACCAGACATACATCAAGATCCCCCAGTTCCTGTACTATTTCATACCAGTCACTTCCCAGTACCTGACTACATTATCCCTCTACCCCTTCGCAGCATTTGGGTTGTTCTTTGCGCTCGTATACCCCACCTATTCATTTTTTCAGAAGAGAAGTTTCACAGAAAGGATGGAAACATTTGCGGACATAACTATGGAACGAAAGACAAGACCCTCTTTGAGGTTAAGGAAACCAGTCGGCTCTCTCATAGACAAGGACTTCAAGGTAGTTCTCAGGAGAAGGGGTGCAATCATGATAATGGTGTTGCCAATCACATTCATAATCCCCATCGTCCCGGAGCTGCTCTCCACTACTGCCAGTTCCTTACAGTACTCATTCTATGTACCATACGTCTCGTCAGTGTTCCTGATAGATCTCATACTTCTCGTTGGACTCGAGGGAAGGGCAGCCTGGCACCTCTCGGCTCTGCCGATAACTAGAAGGCAGTTCCTCTTTTCGAAGCTGGTCACCATATTCGGCGTTGGCATGGTCTATTATGCAGCTCTGGTGGTCATTATTGCATTTGCAAACAGGCACCTTGTATCATACCTGCTAATCAATTACCCATTCTTTGCCCTCATACTCACTGCCGTACTGTTTGCGGGTGGAAGTTACCTGGTCAACGCCATTCCGAACGAGGTCTATTCGCTGTCGCAGGAAGGAATAGGCGGTAGACAGATATTCCTAAAGACTTTCCTCATAGCAGTTCCCATAATAGTAGTCAATGCCCTCGTTTTCGAGGGTTCACGATACATCCTAACATTCCACGTTTCTGACTACCTCAAGGGG
The DNA here is from genome assembly GCA_964389625.1 of uncultured Thermoplasmatales archaeon. GTDB lineage: Archaea > Thermoplasmatota > Thermoplasmata > Thermoplasmatales. Next base: position 56,666 of record CAYMEF010000003.1, on the reverse strand, counting down.
TACTCCCTCACGATCGTTCTTGATGCATTCATCTCACTCTTATTCCTGAGACTTTTCGTCAAGAGGGGAGACCATTTCTAGAGTCACGCTTTTAGTACAGCGCTCAATAGAGGCTAAATGGACAACGTCAGAAAGGTAGACCCGGTATCGCCAGACTCCACTGTGATCAACGAGGCAGCGGAGATCCTCAAGAAAGGCGGAACTGTTGCCTTCCCGACGGAGACAGTCTATGGACTGGGCGCCAATGCTCTGGATGACACTGCGTGCAAGAAAATCTTCATGGTAAAGGGAAGACAGCAGGACAACCCAATCATCGTACACTTAACAGACTTCGAACAGCTCGATTATGTCACTCAGGGCCTTCCCCGTGGGACTAGAGAAAAGTTCGAGCGAATCTGGCCCGGGCCACTCACAGTTGTACTCGAAAAGAAAAATGTGGGGGAGATTCCGACTGCAGGACTCGGGACGGTTGCGGTCAGGATGCCTGCCCACAGGGTAGCACAGGAACTTATAAGGAAGAGCGGAAAGCCTATTGCGGCTCCTAGCGCGAACAAATCAGGTCGTCCAAGCCCTTTGACTGCGGCAGAGGTTTATGAAGACCTAGATGGTCGGGTAGACATGATTATCGATGGCGGAATTGCCACTTTTGGGGTCGAGTCGACGGTGATCATGTTCAAGGGCGATGGGATCATAGTTCTCAGACCGGGTGCATTTTCTGTTGAAGAAATCAAGGGAATATTTGGGATGAAGGTCATGATCTCTGGCGAATCGGCTGAGACTCCAGTTTCTCCCGGAATGAAGTACAGGCACTATGCTCCAGAGAAGGAACTCTACCTTGCTAGGGACGAGGAAACTGCGATCGTCGAATGTAAGAGGAGGAATGCTCTGTTCATAGGCAGTTCAGAGACAGCCGGAATGGTAGATTCGGAGTCCATCATACTGGGGTCCAAAAGAGACCTCTATGAGATAGCAAAAAACCTTTTCCCTTCGTTCAGAAAGTTGGATCACAGTGAATACCCAGCAGGGATAATCGAAGGGTTTGATGAAAGAGGGATTGGTCTGGCGATCATGAACAGGATCCGAAGGGCGACCGGTGGAAGAGTACTCTGATGAGCGGGCTGTTAGTTCTCGAAAGCGTCTATCGTATTGCTGATGCCTCTCCCTGTGACAGGTGTTCAGATGGTGTGTTGATCAGTTAGAACTCAGGTACCCCTAGACCTCAGATAGGTGAGTATAGTGTTGACACTCTCTTCTACTGACTGATTGCTCGTATCCAGCGTTATCTCTGGATTTAGTGGAGCCTCGTAAGGATCCTGAAGACCGGTCAAGTTGGTTATCTCCCCTGCGAGTGCTTTCTTGTACAATCCCTTGGGATCCCTCTTGATCAGCACATCTAGGGGACAGCTAACGTATACCTCCACGAAATTCTGGATCTCCCGCCTTGCTTTCTCTCGCACAGCCCTGTATGGAGATATCAATGGTACGAGCGTTATGACGCCGTTTCTAGCTAGCAATTTCGCTACGAAAATAACGCGTTCGTTGTGTTTCTCCCGGTCTTCTTTGGAGAACCCAAGATCCCTCGAAAGGCCCTTTCTGATCTCGTCTCCATCAAGGATTTCAACCCTTTGGTCGTTAGTAGCCAAAATTGTTTTGAGCCTTTCAGCCAGTGTAGTCTTGCCCGCACCAGGCGGACCCGTAAACCACAATACGTATCCACTATCATTTGACATAATCGACTCCCTCCAGTGGTTTGCCCTGTATTCCATAGGTCTTCCTGACCCTGTAAAGTTCCAGGATGGTCGGTGCAATCCTGAAAATGCTTGAGTCTATTACCTTCCCAATCTTCCTGTTCTTCCTGTACAGTATGTAGATTCCGTCGTAGTCATGCACCGCATCGTCAGGTCCAGTGTCGTTCTCCAAGAGATAATCGGTTTCGTACCCCAGAGTCCCAGCAGTCCTCCAGTTGAGATCGTCAAGGTACACAAAGAGATCTGACCTATCCCCGTTTACCACCTGGTAGACTTCCTCTGGCTCGAACACCTTCGTTTTCCATTCTTCTCCATTCGGTCCCTTGATCGAGAGGATCTTCCTTTTTAGGGAATCGAGTTCTTTCCTGACATCCTTTGGTTCGATCGTGCCCTCCGGCTCCCTCCCCCTGATGTTTAGGAATACCCTAGCGTAGTAGCCTCCCCACGCCCATGCCTTTGATTGTGTCCAGTCGATGTCAAGATCATCGAGCGACGAACCCTGTTTGGGAATTCCTCCCTTAAGTTTCAGGTACCCTTCCCTGATTAGCCACTGGTTGATCGCGAATGCACCTTTCATCGCCTTGGCACCGTGGTCCGATACCACCAAGACAACGGTCTCATCATCGAATCTCTCTAACATCTTGCCAATATGCGAGTCTACCATCTCGAAATAAGAGATGAACTTCTCACGCATCTCTTCATCGTTCTCGTATAGATGGCTCCCCTCGTCAATGTACCTCCAGAACGCGTGATGAATCCTATCGATCCCTATCTCAACCATGAAGAAGAAGTCCCAGGGCTTTTCGTCCAGCATCTTCTCCGCCATTCTGAACCGCGTGTCCGTCATCTTGTATATCTCGTCTATTATCTGCTTCTTCTCCGGCTTCCGGAACTTAACATCGAACTGGTAGTCCGGGAAGTCGCGTAGGATGTCGTTCTTCAATCCGGGCGGGTATGTGAATTCCTTGTTCTTGTCTGGGGTGAGAAAGTCTGTGACCATGAGACCAGGGATTGGTTTCGGCGGGTAGGAGGGAGGAACGGCGATTATGATGCTCCTCTTGTTCCTCTTCCCTAAGATGTCCCAGACAGTGTCAAACTTGATGTCTTTAGAGGAAGGGATCTTTATCTGATTGTACGAATTTGGAACTCTCGACCTGAATCCGTACAGGCCCAGTTCTCCAGGGGATCGGCCTGTCGACATCACCATCCAGGCAGGTATTGTTATGGGTGGATCGCAGCTCCTCAGCTTGCCCGAGATTCCATCCGCCGTCATTCTAGAAAGGTTTGGTAGGCGATCCCTCAGCTTGTTAAATATTATGTCCGGGGCTGCGCAATCGAGCCCGATGACTGCAACTCTCATCTAATCCACTCAGTCCAGATATCCGAGAGACCTCAGTCTGTCCTTGACCTTCTTTTCGTCTTCTGCGTTGAAAGCTTCCTGTTCACTTCCGTGCGTAAGTATCTCTCTCAAAACGAATGTAACGTAGTCACTGACGGAAGTGAATCCGGTTCCCCTGATCTTCTCCTGAATCTTCTCGAAAAGTGGCGTCGGTAGAGAAACCGTAGTGTATTTCTTATCCGTTGGCATAAATTCTAAGAGCAAATCTGTACTTATAATTTATCATAATTAAACTGTATCAAGACGCGAAAGGATTGCTCAAAATTCGTGACTTTTTAGCGCTCAATCAGGTTCGAAGAGAAATAATCATCCTACAGGCACCCTTTGAATGCTGCCGAACGACTTTAGTGTCGAGTGGGTAATTCAGGGTGTGGGTTCGTAGAAGTCTATCTTTCCGCAGCTATCACACTTCATCAGATCAAAAGTCTTTGTGTCTTCCGCAAGTTGGTTCCAGCCTCCAAGGAACATTCCGCCAATACCCGAATAACCACCTATCCTGAACTTCATGTTTCCCATATCTTTCATAACTGTGCCACAGTTTGAACACTTCCTGTCCATTCTCATCCATTCGATTTTTTTATATAAGTGTTTCACCCACGAGCTGAAGTCCACAGCAAAAATTATATATGATTTGATACTTGGACAATTCTGGTGATACGCGTGGCAGATAACAACACTATATTCATCGGACAGAAGCCGACCGAAAACTACGTTTTTAGCACAATAATGCTCTTTACCAACGGAGCAAGCGAGGTTTCAATAAAAGCCAGGGGGATGGCAATAAAGAGGGCGGTAGATGTTGCGGAAATCGTGAGGAACAGAATGGAATCAATGATGAAGACAAAGGTCACGTACCAAGACATAAAGATCGCAACCGAAAAGGTCCAAAGAGAAAACGGAGAGAGCAACGTTTCCTCTATTGAAATCGTCCTGAAGAAGTAGGTGATTTTCACCTACAACCAATTTTTTTGATCTGAATTGATAAATGTTCCAGATTCTCCATAGGGATGGTTTAGCTAGAATCGGAGAGTTGGAAGTAAACAACAGGAAAATTGTAACCCCAGCACTCTTGCCCGTTCTGCACCCTTTCAAACCAGAACCATGGGTTTCAGTAGTGAAGCAGTTGAAGCTGGGTGGAGTTATAACGAATTCGTATATACTGAAGAAGGGTGGATTTCAGGAGGGGAAAGACGTCCACGACCTCTTGAATTTCCCAGGCCTTGTGATGACAGACTCCGGTACGTTCCAGGAGCACATGTACGGTGAGCTAAACGCTGGGAACATCGAGATGGTCAGGTATCAAGAAAGCGTACGATCGGACATAATAACCATCAGGGACAAGTTCTCGGAGATGGACCATTCCAGGGAGCAGATAGAGGCCGACATAGAGGAGAACTATATCAGAGGCAAGGAAGCCATATCCGAGACGGGCAAGTATATTGCCTTACCAATACAGGGAGGCATCTATCCTGACTTGAGACTCAAGAGTGCAATGAGGATGGGTTCACTGGATAGCGAATACTTCCCCATAGGAGGGATCGTTCCCTTCATGGAGAGGTACATGTATTCCCTCGTGGTAGAATCGGTTCTGACCTCAAAGATGCACCTGCCAAGTTACGGCGTTATCCATGCCTTTGGAGCGGGTCATCCTATGTTTTTTCCGATCCTATTCCTGATCGGTGTTGACGTGATCGATTCATCTGCGTACATCAAGTATGCGAGGGACGATAGGATACTCACTGAAACGGGGACTGTTGACCTTAAGTCTTACACAGACGAACTTCCTCCTTCACCATACTTCGACGGATATACCGCAAAGGAACTAGCGTCACAAACGTCAGACGTACGGACAACGATCATAGGTAAGCACAACCTGTATGTGTCGGTCAAGGAACTCGAAAACATCAGACAACAGATCAGGTCCGAGAACATGTGGAACTATGCGGAGTACCGCTCACACTCACACCCCCTCCTGCTTGAGGCATTCAGGAAGATCCTAGAATTCCAGGAATTTCTAGAAAAGTCAGAGCCTCTATCTCGAAGGACTCCCGTCTTCTACTCGGGAGAGGAGACACTGAAGAGACCAGACATTGTGCGCTTTGTCTCCAGAACGGTGAGGGACGTGGATGGAGTGAAGATTGAAAAGAAGCCGTATTCCTATTACGCAGAGAGTCCAGACTCTATGGTTAAGACGCAGTTTGGAACGATCTCTCTATTCCTAGATGAAACTTATCCGGTTGCCCAGTCGCTTTTCCCCGGAGAGTATTACGAAAGTTCGAAGGACATAACAAAGTTCGAAAGACCGGAGTGGGAAGATTTTCTTCTAGGCAAAGTGGATTACATATTCAAATACCAGTTTGGGAAGAGCCTCTTCTCACTCATAGACAGGAGCAAGGTTAGGCTGCAGAGGAGCAGGAACACGGGGAAGATCCGGAGCGTGTTCTACCAGGATAAACCAATACTTGCTCTGAGGGCAACCGATGGATTGTTCAGCCTCAATTACGAGGGAGCCATACTTCTACACTCCGGCTTCGATTACCCAGTACACAGAGTGATCGTAGACAGAGAAGTGACAGAGTTCATAAAGGAAGGAAAGAACGTTTTTGCGAAGTTCGTAGAGGACGCAGACCCCGCTATTAGGCCTCACGACGATGTCATAATCGTCGATAAAGACGACACCTTTCTATCCTACGGGAGGGCCATACTCAACAGGGACGAAATGACACAGTTTCAGAGGGGAATCGCTGTAAAAAACAGGCTGAAATCGAACGATTCCAGTTAAGGATTTAAGCAGGCGTGCATTTTCTGCGCTATGGAAATCAGGAAGGCTAACAAGGTAGATGAATACAAAACAGTGGAAAGCATCCAGCGTGTCATTTGGGGGATGATCGATGAACCCCCTACTCCTCTTCCTCTCCTCGTGGCCCTTAACTCCAACGGAGGGCTGGTCGAGGTTGCAATCGAGGACAATAGGATAGTGGGATTCAGCCTCGCATTTCCTGGTGTCTCGGGGGGTTACAGATACCTGTACTCACACATGGCAGGTGTGCTGCAAGAGTACAGGAACAAGAGTGTTGGGTATCTTATAAAGATGCATCAGTTTGAGGAAGCGAAGAGGATGGGTTACTCAGAGGTCAGGTGGACGTTTGATCCAATGAAGACAAGGAACACGTTCTTCAATGTCCACAAGCTAGGTGCGTTCGCTTATGACTACAAGATCAACTACTACGGCATAATGGGCTCAAGGGAAAATGAGGGGGTAGAATCGGACAGGATAGAAGCTCACAAATTCCTGAACAGGCAGAAGGTGACAGTGGATAGGTGTGATAGTGCTGCGGTGATCACGGACTATCCGGAACCTTGGAATGGGATAGACGTGAAGGGCGAATCGCTCTCGGTAGAGGTACCATCCGACCTGGGAAACAACAACACAGAACTGGCGAAGAGGTGGCGCCTTGCACTTAGGAAGGCAATCATCTCCCTCGAGGAGAGAGGGTATCTGATGAATGAGGTAGTAAAGAAAGAAAAGTCTGCCCTGCTTATTTTCACCAAGAAGAAAATTTTTGGAATCGAGTAGTGCTATATTGAAAAGTCTTCGACTTCTGCTTCCTTTCTCTTCTTTGGTATCTTCTTTGTCTTCCAGTATGTAGTCACGTAGCCAGCCACCAGGTTCCTAAGCTTCTTTGACGCATCGGGTATGACCTTGTCGACTATCTCCTTGTTGTGTTCAAAATCTTTACCCAGATACTGCTCGTACTGATAGTATACCTGCCTTGCAACTGTCTTAACTAGTGTTGGCCTAATGGCTCCCATTGACCTCGATATATTTACAAACTAATTAAATATTTCATCTGGAAGCTGGTGAAAATTCTGCAGAGCCCTTAAGTACGGCGAAGAGAGCAGCGTAGGTAGGGAGTAACGTGTAGCCTTCCTGGACTTCGTGCCTGGCACCTTCAAAGTCGAGCTTTATCCTCTTTGTCACGTTCACCTCCGAGTTGTCTTGGAAAATCGGGGGTATTGCTTCTGTCAGGGGATCGAACTCTTCAACCTTGTCGGGAGATAGTGTCATGACCATGAGTCCGGACTTCCCGTGTAGGCTAGCTGGAGTGCGTATCAGTCTGTGGATGTCTATAGTAACTGGTTCATCTATCCTTGACGAATACTTCTTCACCGCAATCTTCCTGGCATTCCTGTCGATGTAGTCGCTGCCCTTTAGATCCCTTTTGGTCAAGCCTCCTAGGGGTTCCCCCGTCTCTTCCTCAATGCTAGCCTTCCACTTCCTGTCATTGGCAGCCATCTCGAGAAGGGAGTCCTTGACTGCGTTGATCTTCTCGTTCCATCTCGTTTTAGCGGTTGGCCTAAACTCAGCAGTGACGCATCTGCCGGAGATGTAGTCGACTATCTCTCTTCTCTCCTGAGATTCAAGCGACTCGAAGATAGAATAGACGTGAACGTGATACCCTCTGCTTCCAGAGAAGACGACCTCCAGGTCCCGTTTGTTTACGCTCAGATCGTCAACGAGGAGGACAAGTAACTTCTTGAGTTCTTCTTTTACAAGGAGCAGCATTTCGCCGTATCCCATTTTTTCGGCACCCTCTATGTGGTCGCCGTCTATATCGAATACTAGATCCGCCCCCTTCCACTTCTTGTTGTCCATCGTTGATTCCGGGCTCTCGTAATACGCACTCGAGTAATAGAAGTGCAGTGGCGTGTCCTTCCTTACGTACTCGATGAGTTCCGACATACTACGGAACGAGGTGTGGCGGATCATGCCCTGCTTACCAAACGACGAGAAGGCAAGTTCCCTCCTCTCCACGCTCCTGATGCCGAATGATCCTATCCCTTCATAGTACTTTCTAAAGAGTCCCTGAACGATATTCGAAGAAGCCTCATTCATCTTTCTTCCTGTTCAGGATGAAGTAGAGTGCTACGATGGATACTACTACGCCTCCCGCGAATATCCATCCATATAGCGAGCGTACGCTCGGGTTGTTGAAACTGGTGGGAGTCGAATTCGAGAATCCAGGGAGCGCTCCCGCATTCAGCTTGTACTGATTCGTGTAACCTGTGTTTGTGGCGTCGAGTGGCGCTATCTTCTGGAAGGCCAGGGTGACGTTCTTTTCGGTGAGATTTCCGGTCGTCTGCATTGCCTCTACGAATTGAGCTCCGTACGGGTTGAGTCCCGTCAGCCCATATGAGAACAAAATGTAGTTCTTCTGAGGACTATCCTTCCAGTTGAATGACGAAAAATTCTTGCTGTAGATGACCGGGTAGACCGTGCTGTTCCACATCGTGCTTGTGATCGAGATGTTGTATCCCTGAAAGGTATGGTAGCTGATCGTTGGAAAGGTCGGTGTAGGCTGTGCGTACGCCTGACTGTTGACAATTATAACTGTGGCTAACAGCACGACGATGATTGCAGCAAATAGTCTTCGGTTCACTGGGATGGGTATGGCTAAGTAAATTAAAATTTTTCTCTAAGGAAATCTACTGCACTCTTAAAGAAAGGATTCCCCATCCCCTCCCTCTCTTCACTCCTGGTCCAGTCCGATTCAGTGAACCTGTAGAAGACTCTCTCTGGATGAGGCATCATTCCGAGCACGTTCCCCGCCCTGTTGCATATACCGGCTATATTCTGCTCTGAACCGTTGGGGTTCCATGGGTATCCGGCCTCCTCGCCCACCTCGTTGACGTACGATAATACGTTCATCCCATCCCCGACTATCTTCCCGAGTATGCCCTTGTCCCTGGTGACGAATCTTCCCTCGGAGTGTGCTATCGGCAGTTTTATCAACTCCCCATCCTTGAACCTTTTCAGGAAGAGGCAGTTCCCCTTTCTAACCTTGAGATAGATGGTCCTAGCCTCGAACCTGTTCGATACGTTTGGGGCGAGCGCTGCTTCCAGTGCGTATTTTCCCCCGACGTTCGGGAGCATGCCCAATTCGGCCAGTGTCTGGAATCCGTTGCAAGAACCCATGACCGGTCTGCCGCTCTCCACAAATTCTTCCAGGTCTTTGAGGAGCTTCGACTTTATCCTGGCGGCCATAACGGCTCCTGCCCTTACATAATCGCCAGCGGAGAATCCCCCAGGGAAGAAGATGAGGTCGTAATCGCTCAGCTTCTTCTTTCCGTTTTCAAGCTTCTTGATGTGTACCATCTCCGGAAGCGTATCCGAATTCTTGAACGAAAGGTAGGCTTCTTCCTCGTTGTTAGTGCCTTCCATTATCAACAGAGCCACTCTTATATCTCTCGTCACGAATATCCCCTCTTCCATCTCCCTAGTATCGAGTTCAGGTCCACTTCCAGAACACTCTCCTCTCCCCGAGCTATGGACAAATCATCACTACCTGTCCTCCCGAGGAATATCGCGTCATCGGACATCGTTTCCAGGAATTCCTTTTCACCCTTCCGATCGACTTCAACCATCCAGCTTGACTGCGGTTCCGAAAATAGAACGAAATCCGAGCGAAGTCCAAGTACTGCTATATCGAGAGACAGGCCGATGTCCGAGCCGATCGTCATTTCAGAAACTGCAGTTGCAATGCCTCCATCCGAGACGTCATGAGCCGATTGTACAATTCCACTCTTGATTGATTTGAGGAGATTCCATCCCCTTCTCTTGAGAGTTCTTGGATCGGAGTATGGAACCCTTCCTCCCTCGATACCCATCCTCCTGTGATACAGCGAACCACCGAGGTCAGAAGTTGGCAGACCTACCAGATAGATCCCGTTGTCTTCCCTCTTTAGGTCGGGTGTAACGGCGTGCCTTATTCTTTCTACCCTTCCCACACCCAGAATGGTTGGGAAGCTCGGGATCCTTCTCCTGCCAGCCTCGTTGTAGAAAGATACATTTCCGGATACGAACGGTAATTCCAGTCCCGAAGCAGAGTCATGGAGCCCCCTGACCATTTCGATAAATTCTCCCATCACTTCTGGTCTCTCCGGGTTCCCCGAATTGAGGCAATCCGAAAAACCGAGAGGCTCAGCCCCCACTGCGATGAGATTTCTAACTGTCTCATCTATCGCCGCCCTTCCTCCCAGGTAGGGGTCTATTGCAGAATAGAAGGGGTTCGATCCGTGAGAGATAGCTACCCCAACTTCCTTGCTCCAGTCTGGCCTTATAATCGACGCATCGGACGGGCCCTCCCTTCCTATTATGCCGGTGAATGGACCAACGACTGTGCTTCCCCTAACGGTGTGGTCGTATTGCCTGACTGCATACTCTCTGGTTCGCACGTTTCTATCCGAGAGCATCGCCAAAAGAATCTTCTTGAAGTCGGAAGGGTATTTAGGTAGAACCTGGACAACCTGCCTCTGCTTTACCACTGCTAGTCTCTCGTACAGCTTGGGTGAAGTCATGAAATCCGTGACCAGATCGAGTACCTTTGTGCCTTTGTAGAATATCCTGAGCCTCTTGCCCTCTTCGCTCTCCCCTATGACGGAGGAGGTGATGTCCCAGTCTTCCATTATCCCAAGCACTTCTTCAACGTTCTCCTCCCTGACTGCTAGAAGCATCCTCTCCTGACTCTCGGAGATCCATATTTCCCATGGCTTCATGCTCTTCTCCTTGAGCGGGACTCTCTCGAGGTTTATTCTCCCACCCATTCCTCCCGCATTGAGCATCTCCCCAACGACGCTACTCAGCCCTCCCCCACCGAGATCCTTAAGGGCATATAGAAGACCCCTATCACTTGCCTCAAGAACGGCGTGGATTAGAGGTTCCTTTGTGATGGGACTCCCGAGCTGAACGGTGGTGATGTCTTCCTCTCCGCTCTCCATGATGGCGGAGGCCATGTTGACTCCATGTATGCCGTCCCTCCCCGTCTTTCCGCCAGCGATAATCAGTTTGATTCCTGCTTCCTTGACCGCAGAAGACATAATCTTCTTCTTGTTTACAACTCCTACGCAGCCCACGTTCACCAGAACGTTGGGTGAAAAATAGTCAGAATAAACTATTCCACCAGAGACGGTTGGTATTCCGACTCGGTTACCGTAGTCTCTTATGCCCGCGATTACCCCTCCTTCTATAAACTTCGGAGACGGGAATCCCTTGACTTTCTTGGTGCCGAAGTACAGGACGTCCGTGACCGCAATCGGTTGCGCACCCATGCTTAGGATGTCACGCAGAATACCTCCGACCCCAGTTGCGGCACCGCCGTAAGGCTCAATGGCCGAGGGATGATTGTGGCTTTCAATCTTGAACGCTATTGCAGTGTCTTTGTCCAGTGAAACTAGCCCAGCATCACCTTCTGCCACGATCTTGTCCTTGCCTATCCCAAGAATGAATTTCTTGAGGTGAACCTTTGAGCTCTTGTAGCTGCAGTGCTCGCTCCAGGCCTGGGCAATCGCCTGTAGTTCTACGTCTGTTGGTTCCCTTTCTTCATTCTCAAAATGCTCTTGCACCCTCCTCATCTCGTCCGAGGACAGACCTAGGTGCATCTTTCTAGAAACTTCGAGGAGGTCATCTCTCGACTTGGCTAGTATTGATACCTCGGTCGTTGCTTCCTCTCTAATCATCAACTGCACACTCGTTGATCACAGGGTTCGCCAAGAGTTTCTCACAGAACTCTCTACCAACTTTCTTGCTTCCGCTGGTGAGGGTGATGAAGTAAACCTTTCCTGCCCTGACATCCTTAACGTTGTCGTACCCAAGCAGCTTCAGTGCCTTGAGGACGGAACTTCCCTCGGAGTCCTCAACTGATTTCTTGAGCGTAACGGTGATCCTAAGTTCCACCATAGGTATGGATGGATTCTTTATAGATAAACTTGACAATCAGCTGTACTTTATCACGAGGTCGTTGAATATATCCGATACGTCTTCACACTTGTCTGTCACCGTCTCCATTATCTCATAGATCTCCTTGAGTTTGATTATCATGATGGGGTCCTGGGTCGAGAAGAGAGAACCGTACGAACTCTCGAGAATGTCGTCCGCCTTGTCCTCAAGGTCGTTGATCTTTATTATCTGATTTCTTATGTCTGCAGAGTCCCCTTCGGTGAAGTTTCCGAACATCTTGAGAGCCTCGGTGACTTCGGTAACGGATGCGAGTATCACCCTGGCGAATTCGTCCATCTCCTTTGTCTTGGGAACCTTGAAGAGGACAAGCCTCTTTGCGACCCCGTCCATGAAGTCGAGGATGTCGTCAAACTTGGTCGCTAGATTCCCCACGTCAACAGACTCTAAAGGCTTCGGCATAAGGTTCACCCTGTTGTAGATCTGGTGCACTATCTCATCTGCCTCGTGTTCGAGGTTCTTGATGGACTCTGCCCTCTCTTCTAGTCTGTCGTACCGCGAGACCATAGCAAACAGCTCCTCGGATGCCTCCTTCACTTTCTCTCCAAGTCTCTTGAGGTAGTTGGAGAATTCCAGGAACACCATTGAGGATTCTTCGAGAGATAGGCTGGACACTTCCGTTCCAAATATCCAGGTCGACAGTGCGCCACCAACCATGAAGATGAAGACTACAATGAAAGTAACCTCCCAACCATAGAATTTGACCAGCACCGGAAATGTGAACGTTCCTATCACCGCCCCTATTCTGCTGAATGCAGAGGAAGTGCCCTGTGCGGTTGCCCTCAGCCTAGTTGGGAATATCTCGGTTGGGACTATCCACGTCGTGACGTTCGGTCCCATATTCTCGAAGAATTCGTAGAAGATCAGTGTGCCTAGAATCAGGTAAACTCCATAGTTGAAACCGAATGCAAAGACAAGGGCTCCGACAGCCATCCCAACGAAACCCAGTCCCTGAAGCTTCAACCTTCCCACTTTCTCTACGATGAATATTGCGACTATGAATCCCAACAGGATAAACACGTCTATGAATATGGTACCAAGGATCGCATTGACCTTCGCAACAATGCTAGTGCCTTTGAACCCGACGGAGTACAGAATCAGGGGTATAGAGATTCCCACCCCGTACACTCCATAGTCCATGAAGAACCACGGGATCCAGGAGAACATGGTCCTCTTCCTGTACGCCCTGCTGAACAACTCTGACATCTTTCCTCTCCGCTCCGGTTCGACAGCGGAGAGATCCTTGCTGTAGTCGAGGTCGTACTTCTCTTTTATTTTCTCAATTACTGCCCGCGCTTTCTCTGGTTGGTTATTTGCCAGCAGCCACCTCGGTGACTCTGGCATGGTGTGTCTCAGTATAAGGACGGCGATGGCTGGAACGACCCCGGACGCCAGCATAATCCTCCAGGATGCGATTTGACTTCCAAAGAGGTCCACGGTCTCGAATCTTCCGAACGTGAACCCGATCACGGCCGCAACGATCGAGCCTATTCCCCAGAACATGAATGTGGTAGTGATGAGCTTACCGCGCTTCTGTTTCGGAGAGAACTCCGCTACATAAGTTGAAGATATGGGATAATCTGCTCCTATGCCTATGCCGAGAAGGAACCTGAATATTATGAGTTGATTGACATTCGTGGCAAGAGCAGTAAGGAATCCAAAAAAGACGAAGAAAACTAGGTCGATCATGTAGAGCGTTCTCCTTCCGACCCTGTCTGCGAATCTACCAAGGAGGAGTGCACCCACAAACATGCCTATAAGCGCAGACGATTGGATGAGGCCTGTCTGGATGGCACCCGCAACGGTTCCGGTGGTGACCCAGTTCTGGGAATCTATATATATGAGCACTACTGAGATGATGAAAAGATCATATCCGTCGAGGAAAACTCCAGCGGCCGATAAAGAGACAACCTTTCTTATAAATCTATTTTGCCTACCTATGACCTCTCCCATTCTCGGAGGGATTACCACATACGATAATTAAATTACCGTTGACTGGGAATCTAGCCCTTTCTTTTATCATTGTTAACTCCTTCGAGATGCATTAAATCTCTTAGACTTAGGACGGGCAGAGGCTATCCCTGAGGAACGGTTATTAAGTCTCAGTTTATCTAGAAACGGTTGCTAAATGGCTCTTGGGGACAAGAATATACGAGGTTCCGTTAGTAAGTACATCAACTCGTCTTACCTTGCGAAGTGGGGGATCGTTGGAATCCTTATCGGGACCGTATCCGGACTTGGAGCCACTGCATTTTATTATTTGCTGAACTTTGCTACCAACAACATCCTTGGTAGGATCACGGGATTCTATGCCCCGTCTCCCGCGGGAGAGATTCCTGCACCGGCAACGATCAACCCCCATTACTTCCTGATCCCTCTATCTATCATGCTTGGTGGTCTTGTAGTTGGACTTATCACCTACAAGTTTGCGCCAGAGGCAGAGGGTCACGGTACCGATGCTGCAATTGATGCATTTCACAACAAGAATGGATACGTTAGGAAGAGAGTCCCATTCATCAAGATGATAACTTCCGCGATAACTATAGGCTCTGGTGGGAGCGCTGGAAGAGAAGGTCCAACCGCTCAGATCTCTGCGGGTTTTGGTTCTTTCATTGGCAGTTTCCTTGGGTTATCCATAAAGGACAGAAGGACTGCAGTCGCGGTTGGAATCGGTGCGGGAATCGGAGCGATCTTCAAGTCTCCGTTCGGGGGGGCCATACTCAGCGCTGAAATTCTGTACAGTGGAGGTGACATGGAATTTGAGACCATAGTGCCCGGGTTCATTGCGTCACCCATCGGATACGTGATCTTCGCCTCTTTCACAAATTTCTCCCCCATTTTTGGATCCGGAATCACCTACAACTTCTTGCATCCATTCAATCTTATACTTTACGCCATCCTTGGAGTGGCGGCGGGCCTCACAGGTAAGCTGTACAGCTTTTCCTTCTACAGGGTCCGAACCCTGTTCGATAAGCTGAGGGTCAAGAAGTACTTCAGGCCCATGATCGGCGGCGGAATAGCTGGTATAATAGCCATATTTTTTCCACAGGTGACGGGTTTGGGCTATGGTTACGTTCAGTACCTGCTCGACGGAAAGCTCTCACTCATCAGGTCCGAGTACGTTGTATTACCGTTGCTAGCTACTCTAATAATTCTGGTCTTTGCAAAGATAATAGCGACTTCCTTCACCGTTGGGTCCGGAGGCAGTGGAGGCGTGTTTGCACCTTCATTAGTGATTGGGGCCTTCCTTGGGGCGTTCATGTGGGTCATCATCGATATGGTCAACAAGACGATCATTCCGACTCCAGCTCCGTTCGTTATAGTGGGGATGATGGCCACATTTGCCGGCGCCGGTAGGGTACCCATTGCAGTCATTCTGATGGTGAGCGAAATGACCGGAACGCTCACTCTTATGATCCCTTCAATGGTTGCTGTAATTATTGCATATTACATAGTGGGACCCAAGTACTCAATATACAAGAACCAGGTGAGAGACAGGGCGGAGTCTCCCGCACACCGCGGAGAGTACAACGTCCACAACCTTGAAAAGGTATCTGTCAAAGAAATAATGAACCCGTACCCAATCGTTGTTCAGGCCTCCTTAAGCGTAGCCGAGGTTGCCGAGATTATGAACACATCCAAGATCAAAGGGATTCCCGTCCTTGATGGATGGCGGCTGGTTGGCGTTGTTGTTAAATCGGACATAGATTCAGTCAAACCTGAAGAACGGGGTACTGTACTGGTCAAGAACGTCATGACAAAGAACGTAGTTATCGGCCGTCCAGACGATTCACTTCTCGATGTCCTGAGGATGATGTCCGTCAACAGGGTCGGCAGGATTCCAATAGTTTCAAAGGAAACTTCAAAGGTTATTGGCATAGTAACGAGGAACGATATCTACAAGGCAATACAAAAATATGAGACATCGCACGATAGTTTGGACGCCGATATATATTAATCCTTAATTCTTAGTTTTTTACGTTATAGATCACCTCATCGATTTTCATGAATCTTCGTGAGAATCAGTGTTTTATGGGGTTTATTACGTGACTTTACTCGAATGGTTAGGCATCTTGTAACAACTCTCTTCTGCACCATACCACAGAAACTCAATCTCACTTGGTGCACGAGAGGAATTTCTTTCAATCTCGCAGTTTGTAAAACTCCAAAGGAGACATGGCTGAACCTGCAACAGTAGAATGGTCTGAATGAACTCTGACGAAACTGCTGAGGGGGGCGAAGGTGCTGAAAAGTTTATATCCTCACCTGGTTCAAAAAGTAAATGACCAAAACTATTAGATGGACGACCCAATTTTCATTCGAAACGCGCCAATGATCGACATCGGTGACAAACAAATTGTAAAGAGGGAAGCCGTTGCTTCAGGGTACATAAAGCTCAAACGAACCACACTGAAGGCCATAGGTGAAGGGAGCGTAAAGAAGGGAGACGTTAAAGAGGTCTCAAGAGTGGCTGGAGTTCTAGGAGCAAAGATGACTCCGCAGCTAATACCTCACTGCCATCCTTTACCGCTCGAATCCGTCCTTCCGAGTATAGAGATAGAAACGGAAGGTATCAGGGTCACCTGCAGGGTCACCGCCAGATACAAGACGGGGGTGGAAATGGAAGCACTTTCTTGTGTTAATTCGATGCTCCTGACAGTATGGGATATGGTAAAGTACCTAGAGAAGGATGAAAAGGGACAATATACTTCCACAGAGATAAGCGAAGTAAGAGTCATCAGAAAAGAAAAGGGGAGATAGATTTCGTGGTCCACACAACAGTTTGCAAGGACGATCTGGGAGAAGATCGTCAACACCTTCTATTCCAATAGAGACCACTGCATCTTCACAAAACTGTAAGGATCCTGGATCATAGAGTGAAGTTTCACCTACGAGCGGAGCTTCCCTCAAACTCCCAACAGTTCTATAATAGGAAACAATTGTCACGTGAAATGATCTTGGCGTTTGTCGGGAAGGGAGGGGTGGGAAAGACGACAATTTCTTCAGCCGTTGCCCTAAGCCTATCTAGAGAGGCAAAGATACTACTAGTCTCGAGCGACTTTATGCCCTCCCTCAAGCACCTGTTTCCAGAGGGGCATAAGAATCTGGACGTGGTCGAACTCAAGGAAAGTGAAGTGTCTGAAAGATGGAAGGAAAGATACGGACAAGAGGTAAAGACTGTCCTCGGTAACCTATTCGAAGTCGATGACTGGATTATCAATCACGTGGCAAACAGTCCCGGAGTCGCTGACGAATTTCTAATTTCAAACATAGTCGAGTACGAGCTGTCGAAGAAATATGACTATGTCGTCTGGGATACCGCTGCATCCTCTTCCACCATGCATCTCATCCTTCTTCAGAAAGAATTCTATGAACACCTGGGCACTGACGTGAAGATTTACCTGAAGCTCAGGGACGCTCTGCACACTGACAAGATTATCGATCTTCTGGAGCAGTGGAGGTCTTTGGCACAGAGGGTGTGGAACGAGATCCTCAAGGCAAAATTCTTCATCGTTACGACAACCGACGAACTCTCACTGATTCAGTCTGCGGAGATAACGAAGGACCTGCATTCATTGGGTATAGAGATTCGGGGTAAGATATGCAACAGGGTAAGCGGAGAGACGAGCGAAGAGTTCGTGATGAAAGTCCCCGAGAAGGAAGGGTCTGCAAGAGAAATTGTCGATTCTGTCGTAGCGGAGGTTTTGAAAAACATGGAGGCAGTGAATGCATTCAGGAAAAGTACGTTGATTGGCAAAAATATTAGATAAACGTCCTCATCTTTAGTTGATCCTCTTGTATGATAGATGTAAGTGATAGAGAAATTGTGAATAGGGAAGCAGCTGCAAAGGGTTTCATCTCCCTGAAGTCAACGACCGTTGATGCCATAAGGGAGATAAGGGAAGGGGATTGATAAGAATGGTTCATAGAGAAGAATCCAATAAAAAATTCAAGATACTGATCGTCACTGTCTCAACATCGAGAACGGAGAAAACAGACACTTCAGGTAACAACCTGAGGCTCCTGTTCCTGAATGATTCGCATGAGGTTGACAGGGTTGTATGCAGTGACGATGAAGAACAGATACTGGATTCATTCTATTCCCATGCAAAATATGACATTTTTGTGTTCGTTGGAGGCACAGGGCCGAGCAGGAGAGATGTGACGATCGAGAGCATCAGGAGCATTTCTGAAAAGGAGATGGTCGGGTTCGGTGAACTTTTCAGATCAGAATCCCACGAAAGATTTGCTTACCTATCGAATGCATCCCTCTTCATCAAGGATGGAAAGCAGATATATTGTGTTCCGGGTTCACCCGATGCCACTGCCTTGGCCTTTTCGACTATAACTTCCATAATGGGACACGTCGACCACGAAATTCGCAAGGAATGAGACAAATAGAGATGACAGAATTTGCAGTATAGCCGAATTACAGACTTTCTCTGACTTCTTCAAATGGTTCAATGCTCTCGATCTCGATACCACCCGATGACTCCGCCTTATCAAACATTCGGAGAAGGAACGGTTTCACCAGAAATGATGGAAGTATAGAAAGAGCGTGCACCCTACCCTTGATATGCTCCTCGAAATAGCCGGCCGGTTGAATCTGGTCCTTCAGTATCGATCGAAGGAATGGAGCGATAACCGATTTGGATATGTCCAATTTTGCGATCTTGCCTTTCCCATCTTCGCCAAAAGAGACTGCTCCGTACGGGTCCGATGCTCCCCTCCATTCCAGTATTTGGTTCTCAGAACCGCCGTCCCTGTATCCGAACCTGACTGCAGTCAGGGGCAACCTTGATGCGATCTCGGAGAGCTTGTCCCTGAGTCCTTTCGATTTTCCCATTCCTCCGATCTTGAATTCCGTGTTCAAAGAGACCAGGAGTTTCACGATTTCAGCGACCTTGGATCTGTCAGAATTATGAAACCTGTAATCGATCATGAGGTCTTCGCCCTTTGCGTAGAGACCTCCAAAAACCATCGTCCCTATAGAAGAGATGTTCTCGTAGAGTACTCTTACGACAGGTAGTTCAACCTTCTTAGTTACCATTATGTAGTCCCCTATTACGATGTGGCTGTAGTACTTCATCAGTTCAGTGCTATATTTGGACCCTCTTTCTATGAAGAAGTTGATCGCAGTTTCTCCCTTGTGAAGGTGCAAACTCATTGGTACCGATTCTGTTCCTGAAAAGAAGGAGCTGTCGATGTTTTTCAAAGAGGTAGACATGAACAGGCTCATGTCCAGTCTGCCATCAATGTTCTCGAACATTTGATGGAGAACCTCTCTGAGTTTATCACTTTTTCTAGTCGAGAGAATGTAATTTCAACGCTTCACGATTGGATTAAATCGCCAACATTACTAGGAATGCTATATCCCGGAAATTCCTTCGAGTACTTCCTGGAACCTCTTAGTTGTTTTACTAGAAGTCCACCCACTTCCGATTCGTAGAAGCTTCTCTGCATGAGGAGATCGTAGTTTTCATCCCTTATCTTGTGAAACTTAAGATTCAACCTCTTCGCATAAAATTCTATCGAGACCCCCGCGTCCCCTCGTTCCTGCTTCACCGCATTTGCGACCGCCGCATGGCTCTTTGCCTCCCAGCGATACCCTCTGATTCTATCTCTATCGAAATTTGGGCCGAGCTCCTTTTCAATCTCGATCTCAATGAGATCACGAGTTCCTGAGCCCCTGTTCCTGTTAACGAACAAGAGATCCTTATCTCTGATCTGATGGAACGAATGTATGCCAGTTCTTGACACAAGCCCCTGCGCCCTTGAGAAGCCCCTAACCAAAACCAGATTCCCCCCTCCGCTTTCCTTCAGCAAGAACTTATTGTACTCCCCATTCTTGAGCAGGTGAACACCTGAAACGTCTGCCTCGCCGATCTTCGCCGCCTCGAATCCCCCCCAGGAACCCGCATTGATGATCGTTGGGAACTTGACAGATTCGAACAGTATTCGCTCCATCATGGGATCGTTTGAGCCTATGAAGAGGATCTCTCGCTTTCCCTTCTCCAGTGGAAAGAACGGAACGGGCTCGTCCCTTTCGTAGTAGTTCCTTGAGTGTTCGAGCAATATGAACCCGTCCGCATACGCAAGTCGGCTGATGGAACCCGACTCCCCGAATATCGGAAAGGCTCTTCCACTTCTACCAATTATCGCTGGCAAGATGTGGTCTTTCCCCCTTTCAGCATTAATCCGAAAAGGCAGTGAGACGTATTCCAATGCATCGTCCTGCTGCCCATATGCTGACTTTAATGCCGGCACAACTATGTACCTCAGTACGGCTCCTGCGGAGAGTGGGAAACCAGGCATACCCAAAAATACACATTTTTCGAAGGTGGCTGCAAAAGTGGGCTTGCCGGGTTTGATAGATAGACCGTGGAAAAGCATTTCCCCACCAAGGTCTTCGATTACCCTGTAGAGAATGTCGTGGAAACCTGCAGAGGTTGAGCCAGAAGATACAAGCAGATCGTATCTACTGGTACTATCTCTGACAAACTCCTCTATCTCTTCCCTTTCGTCTGGCAACGTTCCTAGGAGCTCGCACTGAGTGAGTCCAGTCCTCTCGAGTGTCGACTTGAAATAGTACGAATTGCTGTCAAAGATTTTACCCAGCTTAAGGCGTTTCCCCGGGATAGTAAGTTCGTTGCCTATTGAAACGATCCCGACCCTAATTTTGTTCTTCACTTTCACTCTGGAGATACCAGAAGAAGCGAGAAGTGCAACTCCCTCGGGAGTTATCATGTTTCCTCTTCTTGCAAGATATTCGCTGACAAAAAAATCTGAGCCCGCATGAGCAATATTTTCACCCGGACTCACTGATCTGAAAATGCTGACCTTTTCACCGCTTCTCGACGTATACTCAACCATTACCACTGAATCGGCCCCTCTGGGTATCATCGATCCCGTGGATATGTAGGCTGCTTCTCCCTCCTTTACTTCAATGTCCGGCCTCTTCCCGATCTCTATCTCCCGGGCGACCTTAAGCTCGACCGGGTTGTCCTCATCTGCACCGCCTATTGATCTGTAGCTCAGTGCATAACCGTCGACCTCGGACCTATCGAAAGGCGGAACGTCATTTGCAGAAAAAATATCTTCAGAAGATACGTAACCTGCAGCATCGGAGATGGTCACTAGACCGTCGGTTATTCTAGCACCTAGACTTATAGAGAGTAGTTGTCTTGCTTCATCCGCAGTCTTCAGAGAGTGGAATACCTTTACCATCTCACCACCTAATCACTTCGTATGTCACTCTTTCCCCCTCCTGTATCCCTTCAGAATTTTCGTCGATTACGAGGATTCCGTCGGCGTCTATCATTGAGTAAATGACCCCTGACCCAGTAACCCTAGACGGATAGACCACTGTCCCACTTGCTTCATTTTGAACCTTGACTCTGACGAAGCTCCTGAAGCCAAGAGTGTTCACAACGCTCCTCCCAAGAATCCCCTCCCTGTACTCCTTCTCCCCTAACACCAATCCGAACCATTTGGATATCACTCTGAGTATGAAGTTCTCCGACGCGATTAGAGCGGCAACTGGGAGACCCGATACCATGAAGACGGGTTTGCCCCTGAACACGCCAAAAGAAGTAGTTCTTCCCGGTCTTATCTTGAGGCCCCTGAACACGATCCCCCCATTCCCTTGGATCACGGAAGGCAGTAGGTCGCTCTCTCCAGGACCCGTTCCCCCTGTGGCTATGATTATGTCCTCTGGGATCCTAGCGAGGGCAGTCTCTATCTCAGATTCCCGATCTCTCACTGGTTCATGCCCAACTGTTTCAAATCCCTTTCTTTGGAAGTAGGCCATCAACATTGGTTGAGTTGAGTTTCTAATCAACCCCTCGACGAGTTCGTCTCCAGTGGATATCACCCCTATTGAGAGTGATATTACTCCTACCCTCTTCATCCCGCACTCCAGGAGGGCAGAAACGTGGGGCGGACTTATTGAGGCACCACGCTTCAGGATGCGGTATCCCTTCTTCAGATCTTCGCCCGTCCTACTAACGTTCTGGAACTTCCTTACTGGTGCGTACACGCTCACACCATTCTCGTCTTCGTTTGTTTCTTCCAACATCGCTACAGAATCTGCCCCTCGTGGAATCTTAGACCCAGTCGTTACACTAGCTGCCTCTCCCTTCCTGATAGACGGGAGCACTCTGGATGAAGGATAGAACCTTCCTATAACACTAAAGTGGGAAGGATTGGTCCTGCTCGACGAGATAGTTTCGGAGGAACTGAGGGCGTAGCCGTCCATCGCACTCCGATCGTGTGGTGGAAAGTCCGAGGGCGACTCGACATCGCTGGAAGAAAATTTACCAACCGCTTCAAGGGCGGGAACTTTCTTGCTCTTCAATTTTGGTCTGTATTTCGCCCCCATACTTATTGCTTCATCGAGGTCGATGAACGATCTCAGCTCCATGCACAAAAATTGAATGCAATCCTAAAACGTTTGCTAAAAGACGATCTCCCTGGCCTTCTCTGTGTTCACTCTAACAAACCTCCCAGTGGGCGAATCTGCCAGGGTAGAAAAGTGGTAGTTATCTCCTATCTTGAACCTCAGATACTTGTTTGGCTCTATTCCCACGATATCGTACTCGCTTCCCTCGGTATCGCTGAACTCCATTGCACCCCAGTTTATCACGTAGTAGTGGCCATCGATGGAGACGAGGTTCCTATAGTCGAGCAGTGATAGGGTTCTGTAGTGTTGGATCATAGATACAGATTCGACTGCCTCGATCACTCGTCCTCCATCTATCGAGACCAGACTGGAAAAACCGGTTTCGAGGTCCCTGGAGTTGTGAGTCGCATATAGATAATCGAAGTCGTATTTTGTAGACAATTCATCGATAAGACTTATGAGCCCAAGCCTTGATATCTCGTCCTGAAAGGAAAAGGGCTCGTCCATTAAGAGTACCGCGGGGTTGGATATTATGGCCCTCGCTATCGCTACCCTCTGTGCCTGCCCGAATGAGATGTCGCCAGTTCTCTTCTTCAGGAGCTTGGTTAGATCCATCCTTGCAACTAGTTCCGCGTAGATGCTCGTTTTCCCCCTACCGTACTTTATCGACGATTTCAGGTTGTTATCAACTGTCATGTTACCAAATAGCAGCAGATCCTGAGGCAAGTATCCCACCCTTCTTCGCTCCGGAGGCAATTCCGACAGGTCGACACCATTTACTTCAAAGACCCCGGAGCTCTCTATCAGACCCGCCAGAGACTGCAGAATTGTTGTCTTTCCAGAACCGTTCTTCCCGATGATGAAGTTCCTCCTTCCAACTAAGTTAAGCTCCGGAATGTCTATGGTAAATTCACCCCTTTTAACCCCATAGTTTCTGAGGCGGATCATCTTTCGCGCTCCAGAACCTTTATCACCAACAGCGTGACCAGACCTGTGAATATCAGGATGACTGAAGAGGCTACCGCATAGGTGAGGCTCCCTGAAGTAAACTGGTAAAAGATCAATACACCTGCAATATGTATCCCACTCGGAAGAATAGAAAATGCGACTATCAGGAGACTGCCAACCTCCGATATTGACCGAGCCCAAGAGAGGACCAGGCCCCGAAGCAACGCTCTTCCCATCATTGGGATTCCGATTACGAGATAACTGTAGAACGGAGACATACCGAGGGTACGACCTATGTCTTCGTATTTCATAACTGCACTGGAGTACGATATCTGGACTGCCCTTATTGCATAAGCTGACGATAGGAACAAGAGCGTCACCACGACTGCCAGTACGGTATCTAGAAATTGATAACTAGGGAATATGCTTGAAATCAACTTACCGATCGGCATCGTGGGGAGGAAAGTTATGAGCATCATTATTCCGACTACCGTATGGGGTATCATTATGGGTAGTTCCAAGAGTGCATCGAGAGACCTTACAACAATGTGCCTGTTCCGGGAGACAAAGTAGACGTAGGGGATCGAGAACCCAATTGAGATCAGCGAAACAACGAGAGCCAGCAGATAGGTGTATTCCAGGCTCTGAAGTATACCAGAGGAGGTATCCCTCATGATATAAGAAAGACTCTGAAACGTTAGGGTCCTAAATATTGGAATAATGAGAAAAAGGATATAGATTGCAAAAAAAGGAAGAAACAGATAGTAAAGTGAATTACTCCTCCTCATACTTCTTTGTAAGATGATGTCGGCATATAACTAGGTATCGGAACCGTGATTCCGTTCAGGAAGGAAGGTGACCCGGAAACTAGAGAGTATAAGTAGGGAGTGCCTATCGGATTGAAGTCCGACTTTTTCAGCAGGGAGTCTCCAAGGCTGGTTATAAGATAATAGATGAGCTGTTGTGCCTCGTTGGTGTTCTTTGAGGAACTCACGATGGTTGCAGAGTATAGTATGGGTCCGCCCGGGAAATCGCCTATGTTGCTGTATCCGGGCCCAGCCGTAGTAACAGCTCCATAGAATTCTACCTCAGCGCCGCTAGTGTTCCCGAGATTGATCCAGCCGGAAAGACCGTTACCACCATTGGCGTTCTGAAAGTAGTAAAGTTTCTGGTTAATCGCCTGAGATCTATAGGTAAGCGCATAGTCCACTGCTCCAGTCTTGAGGTAGGCGTCCAGTCCGTACTCCTCTGTCGTGGGAACAAGGTCGCCGTGCCTGTAGGAATAGTTGAACATCTGATAGTACAGTGCGAGGGAGTAATTTGCGGGGTAACCATTTCCCATGCCGTCCTTGTCAAGAGTACCATTCGGGCCAAACCAACCGTTCCATGCTTTGTTGTACTTCCCGTAAAGGCCGGAATCGTTGTTCCACGCATCTCTGACGAACTGACCTATCGTCTTGCCGCTCTTTCCGAGCTGAGTCGTGTTGTTGTATTGCGTGTAAAGCAGACCGGCTAGTTTTATCATTTCAATCGCCTGAAAACCGCTCGGGTCCAGGCTTGCGTTTGACACGCCCACCTTTATGCCCGGTGAGGTGAGGCTCTCGAACCAGTAGGGGGTTGAAATGTTAAGGCTGCTGTTGAGCCACGTAATCGCCATCTCGTTAGAGGCAAAAATGACCATCCAGTTTGCGGTCTTGTTTGGGAACATGTACTGAGGTATCACTCCTGCAGCCGCAGATATGTAGACGTCGTATGGCGCCCCCGTGTCCACTTCGCTTGCACCCGAGACTGACCCTCCAAAAGTGGGAGCGACATTAATGCCAGTATAGTTCTCAAACTGTGGATAGAAGTCAGTTCCCAGTACAGAAGTCAATGAACCAGCTGCAAAAACAGTTACAGGGAGCATTTTCTCTGGCAGAGCACTAGTGAAGTGCCCCACCGCAAAACCAACTCCGACTCCTACAACGAGAACCAACGCGAGAATGATTGCAATTAGTTTACTTGACACGTAGGCAGAATTTTAAGGTGATATAAAAGATTGTATTCCCTTCCGAGCACGCGTTGGTAAATGTGCGTCAAGGATACATATCCGTCGGCAAATTTCCTAATTTTTTCCCCTATTTTATTCACAATCTCTCTGAATTCCGTTGGGCCCACCGATTTAGAGTGGTAAGGTTACCAGCACTTTATGTATGAATGTACATACCATCATTCATAAGGAAGTCGAAGAAACCATCAGGTACACACCTTGCAGAGGTGAAACATGTGTGGGAAAACGGTAAAACGAGGCAGAAGGTCATAAAGTACATAGGTAAGGAAGTTGAGGGAAAGCCCGTGAGGAGAATAAGCTCCTCATCCGTCAGGATCAATGCAGTTGAGAGGCACATGGAAATATAGATCATCGATAAACGGGACGGAGGAGTTGTTGAGTAACACGGACTTGCTCGAAATCGTCTGCGCTGAAAGCACTTCCACATCCAAGTTCTACGATTAGCTGGACGAATTGAACGGAACGGACTTCCCTGAAATGGAAGAGAGCATTTCATCAGCATTTCCACCGTATAAACTGTGAAAAGGTTAGGAAATTAAATATACAGTATCTCCAATAGTCTATTCGTGTTTGGAGTAAATGGCAGGATATTGTGGGTGAATCTTAGCGATTCCAGCTTTAAGGAAGAACAGATTCCGGAAGAGATCTACAGGAAATACCTCACCGGGTATGGACTCGGCGTCTACATTCTGAACAGAGAGATGAATGGGAAGGAGGACCCCCTGGGACCAGACAACATATTTGGTGTGATTACGGGTGTATTCAACAGTCACTCCGTTCCGCTCGGGGGGAGATTTGAGGTGGTTGCAAAGTCCCCCTACACCGGAACCTGGGGGGACGCTAACTGTGGTGGGAAATTCGGACCAGAGCTCAAGAACTCCGGATTCGATGCGGTGTTCTTCAAAGGGATATCCAACAAGTCCGTGTTCCTCAAACTGGTGGATGGTGTTTATTCCCTCGAAGACGCGAATGAAGTGTGGGGGAAGAATGCATACGAAACAGAAGACTACCTGAAGAAGATCGAACCGAAAGGTCAGGCGCTGGTCATAGGGGTACCCGGTGAAAAGAAGATGCTAATGGCCTCAATCATGAACGACTATGGACGGGCTGCCGGACGCTCTGGACTAGGTGCTGTGATGGGCTCAAAAAAGCTGAAGGGGATTATAACCAGGGGTACGAAAAGGAGTGAACCTGCTGATGCTGAGATGCTCAGGCTGACTAACAGGGACATACAGGTCCTGTTCGGCAAGAATATTGAGCTGGCTAGACCGTGGCAGTTATACGGTACCACCGAGATCACCGAGTCGGGGCACTTGAACGGCGACACTCCGATCAAGAACTGGAGTGGAGTTGGTCTAGTGGACTACGGAGAGGATAGTGCGGCCAGGATAAACGAAAAGGAAATTGCAAAAGACAAGCTGCGATCATATGGGTGCGCACAGTGCACTCTGGCTTGCGGCGGCCACGTCAAAAGAAACACAAAGTACGGTCCACTCGAAGGTCACAGGCTGGAATACGAAGGAACCGGTGCGTTCGGCGGACTGAACCTCGTATCGGATCTAGATGCAGTTGCCATGGCATTTGAACTCTGCAACAGGGAGGGACTGGACATCATTTCGACCGGCGCAGTAATCGCCTTCGCGAACGAATGCTTCGAGAGGGGAATCCTGACGGAAAGAGAAGTTGGGTTCAGGTTAGGTTTTGGGGACGGGGATGCTATGATAAAACTGGTAGGGAAGATCGCTAGCGGAGAAGGAATTGGTTCCCTGCTCTGCAATGGGGCGGCTAGAGCGGCTGAAGCGATAGGGAAGGGGAGTGAAATCTTTGCGATGCACATTCATGGCCAGGACCTGCCGATGCACGATCCGAAACTAATGCCAAGCCTGGCAACGACCTATATGACCGATCCAACGCCTGGACGGCATACCGCGGGAGGTATCGGCTTCGATGAAGGGGGGAAGCTCACACTTCCTTTCGAATACGAAGGGTGGTCAGGAAGAAAGATCGAAAGGTACGAATACTCCGGGAAGGGAAAGATGCAGGCATTATCCGTCTACGGCATGCAAATCATGAACTCGACAGGTATGTGTCAATTCTCTACTGCCGTATGGCCCAACAGCTATCCATACCTGAGGCTCTTCAAGGCAGTCATGGGGTGGGATTTGACGGCGGACGAACTAATGGATGCAGGAAAGAGGATACAGGTCACCAGATATCTTTTCAACTACAAGGCTGGGGTGAACGCGTGGGATGTAGAGGCGCCCGGAAGGGTGATCGGAAACCCTCCGCTCCAAGGAGGCCCAACTAAGGGGGTAACTGTCGATTACAATACGCTCAGGAGTGAATACCTGGTAGAGGTGGGAATTGAAAGGGACGGCAAACCCGCAGACAGGGTTCTGCTGGAACTTGGGATAGAGGTCTAGAGGAACAGTTCTGGCAGACCTTTTACCCGGCCATACTGGAAAATAGGGCCATCCTCACAGACGTAGAATTCCCCGACGTTACAGTGCCCGCAGACACCGATTCCGCACTCCATCCTTCGCTCGAGTGACAGGAATATTCTCTCTTCTCTGAAGCCCTGGTTCAGTGCTTCCTTGATCGTGTTCATCATCATTAGCGGCGGACCTATTACAAACAGGGCAGCATCTCTGCTCTTGTGGGTCTGCTTCAGCAGCGATGGAACAAATCCAACGTGGCCTCTCCACGAGGGGTCTTCTCTGTCCACAGTCAGGTGCAGGTCAATCTCCTTGAGCCAGTTACCTACCCTATCCTTGTACAGGATGTCGGATGGCGTCCTTGCACCGTATAGTACCTCGAGTCTGTCCTGCCTCCCTGAATCTGTCATTTCTTCTATGAGGCTCTTTATCGGGGGCATCCCTACTCCTCCTGCAATGGCAACTATTTCGTCGTACTCCCTCCACGGCCATGAGGTTCCGTATGGTCCTCTGACTCCCACTTCTTCAAGGCCCTTGATTCGACCAGTGACCGTACCGATTCTCCTGATTGTGAATTCGAGCTTCCTTCCATGACCAGCTGCTACAGAAATCGCTGCCTCCCCAGTAGCCGGTACGGAAACCATGTAGAATTGTCCCGAACTTCCGTCGTTCTGTTCATCGAGACAAATAGTGAATACGTCGGGAGATTCTTCTACTGTTCTTGTGATCCTCATGTACCTCGGAAGGTAATCATTCCTTGGAGTAATCGTGGGCAATCACCTCCTTTATATCTATCCCAACGGGACAGTCTTCCACACACCTATTGCATCCGGTGCAGAGGTACTCTCCCTGGGACTTCTTGAAATAAACGAACTTGTGATAGAACCTCTGCCGCAGCCTCTCATCGAGCCCACTGCGTATGTTTCCGGCGGAAGATGAGGTGAATCCAGAAAGTATGCATGAATCCCATTCCCTCTTCCTCTCTTCCCCGTCGTCGTAGAGATCGAAGCAGTAACATGTGGGGCAATTGAAGTTGCAAGCACCGCAGGATATACACTGTGACGCAAACTCTTTCCACAGCCCAGAATTCCATTTCATTCTGTTCTCCAGACCATCCACCGGTAGCTTCCTGGCCTTCTCATTGAACCGCTCCCTGAAGGCAGCAAAGAAGTCATTGCCCTCTCTCTTGTATGACCCGAAGAACCTGACATACCTGTCTGATACCATCACATGAAACGCGTCTCCCTCTCTCAGTATCTGAATATCGTATTCGTCAAGAACGGGTCCACCGAATGAGGAACAGAACCCACCCTCACAGGGTTCGTTACAAACGAAGTTTGCGAACAGCGTTTTTTCCCTCCTCTCGGTGTAGAAGGGATCCTTCCCAAGTACCTGTCTGTCCATCAGATAGAACCCCCTAAGATCACAGCTCTTGATACCAAACACAGCCCTCTCCTGTTCCTCCTTCAGCACGAGAACGTTCTCGTTTCTTCTTATCAGGAATTCCTTGGGTGCATACCTTGACCTTAACTCTGACACGCTCTCGAAGTTCGCTACCCTTTCAAAGACCACCTCACCATCCGTCTCTACGGCCCCAAATGTTTCAAACTCTGTTGAGAGTTCGTGAAAAAGGTTCTCAATCTCTATCCTGTTCAGCAGGTAATTCACTTCACCAACCTCACAGCAACCACCTTGAACTCCGGTATCTTGGAATACGGATCCAGATTCTTTCCTATGAGCCTGTTGACCCTTGATTCGTCGAAGTGGAATGGAACGAAGACTATCCCTCGTGGGATCCTGTCGGTCACCCTTGCCTTCGCCCTTATGGAACCATGCCTCGACTCGATCGTAATCGTCTGAGAGTTCCTTACATTGAGTTGAGTTGCATCTTCACTGCTTAATTCAACGTATGGTTCGGGAGATTCTCGTTCCAGAATGTCTGTTCTCCTGCTCATCGTCCCAGAGTGGAAATGAAAATAATTCCTTCCCGTAGTCATAATCATGTTGTACTCTTCGTCTACTGCTTCAGCGGGAGGACCATAGGCAATAGGAACCAGCCTTCCCCTACCGATGGGGAACGATTTCGTATGAAGTATCTCGGTTCCGTCGGGGCTGTCAACACCAACTGGCCACTGTTTTCCTCTCGGATAAATGTTCTCGTAAGTCGCTCCAGAGTAGCTTGGGACCGCCCTTTTTATCTCGTTAAAAATGTCTTCTGGCGAGCCATAGTCACCGGTATTGGCTATCCTCTTGCCTATCTCTGCGAGTATCCACCAGTCGGGTCTTGCCTCTCCTGGAGCCTCATACACCTTGCTGATCTTTTGTATCCTCCTCTCGGTGTTGGTAAATGTACCATCTTTCTCCAGGGAGGTAGTGGCGGGCAGAACTATGTCGGCCATTCCTGCCGTGAGGGTAAGGAATATGTCCTGAACAACGAACAGCTCAAGGTTTTCAATACCGTTCTCAACGTCACTTATTGCTGCTTCCGTGACTAGTGGGTTTTCACCCATAACATATATTGCTTTCAGGCTCCCTTCTGCGGCAGAGTCGAACATTTCAGAGAGAGTCAGTCCCTTTTTCCTGGGCAACTTCTTCTTCCACATATCCTCAAACGACTTCACCCTCGGGGAATCGACAGGAACGTATCCTGGGTACCACTCAGAGAGTGCACCCATATCGGAAGAGCCCTGCACGTTGTTCTGCCCCCTCAGAGGAAAAATTCCCGACCCTCTGACACCAATGTTTCCGGTCAGGAGCGCGAGGTTGGAGACTGACATCACGTTTTCTGTTCCGTGGATGTGCTGCGTAATGCCCATAGCGTAGAGCAGAGATGTTGGTCTCTCTTTCGCTATCGTTTCGGCGGCTTCTCTCAACTTTTCTGGCCCAATGCCAGTGATACTCCCCGTGACTTCCGGAGGATATTTCATTATCTCGTTCTTGAATGCCGGGAACCCAACAGTTCTTTCATTTATGAAGTTGGCATCCTCCAGGTGTTCTTCAATTATAACGTACATCAATGAATTCAATAGAGCGATGTCTGTGCCCGGGTTGAACTGAAGGTGAATCGATGCAGCTTCCGCCAGTTGCGTCCTTCTGGGATCGGCAACGATGAGGTTCTTCCCCCTCTTCCTTTCGTTCAGAACCTTGGTCCCTATTATGGGGTGTTGCTCAGTCGTGTTGGATCCTATTACGAAAAATGTCCTCGCACTCTCAAGGCTCTTGATTGAGCCAGTGGCAGCTCCTGCCCCCAGAGTGTTTATCAACCCCAGTGCAGTTGGACTGTGACAGCTTCTTGCACAGTGGTCGATGTTGTTTGTACCGACCAGCCTCGCGATCTTCTGCATTAGAAAGTTCTCTTCGTTGGTACACTTAGCGGAGGACTGGAAAGCAACAGAATCCGGGCCGTACTTTCCAATGATTTCAAGCATTCTTCTTGATGTTTCCTCCAGGGCGGCTTCCCAGGAAACTCTCACGAACTCCCCCTTTCTCTTGATCAGAGGATACTTCAACCGATCCCTTGAGAAATTGTAGGACAGGCCCGAGTAGCCCTTGATGCACAGTTTCCCTTCATTCACGGGCGACTTAGAGTATCCTATCACTCTCTCACCGGCCCCTTGGTCATTTAGAATGATCTGGCAACCGGTACCGCAGTAAGGGCAAACGGTTAGTACAGACACTTTGACTTAATCGCCGCAGCGTATTTACAGTTATCTTACCCCTTCACACTTGGCCAGAAATCTGGCTCGTTCCAGGTCATACATGGTATTGACGTTGAAGAGTTTCAGGCTAGAGATCTTATCCACCTTGAAGAGATCAAACCTCTTCTCCAGAAATGGGAAAATCCGCTTGCTGCCGTTGGAAAATTTCTCCATTTCTTCCCTGACCGAGCGATCGTATATCGCCAAAAGAGGCTCTATAGTCCCCTCAAAATCTGTAGCGGCTATTGGTTTATTGTGATACCTCTCCACGAACGATTTCACAAGGTCTCCGTCTATGAGAGGCATGTCTCCTCCAACTGCTAGAAAGGTCCCGTAGTGGTCCAAGGCACTCAGTATCGAATCGATGAGCGTACCTCCAGAGCTGTCTCTTTCGATGTTGCACCCATCGAGTCGGAGGTCTAGATATTTTGAGTAGACCACGACTCGCTCGAACTGACCGCTTCCTTCCAGAATCCTACAGATCCTTTTCAGCATGGGCTCTCCGCAGAAGTCTAAGAGATGTTTTCCAGGTAATCGCCGGCTCTCTTTGACAAATACGAGCGAAATCATTTTCAAACATGCCGAGTTCGTATAGAATAATAAACAATGCTTCATCGAGGAGCCTCAGCTTGGTAACAACTGTTATAGCCAATAGCACATTTTAGTAGTGTGCGAACTCCAATAAGGTATACTGGACCCTGCCGCTACGAGATTCCTCTTGACAGGAGTCGAGGAATGAGGGTACCGGGTACGATATACTCGAATGAAGCACTGATAAGAGATATAGAGGACGATGGAGCAATCGATCAGGTCATAAACGTTTCAAATCTTCCAGGGATAGTTGGGAGCTCGATCGCGATGCCGGACATCCATCTAGGTTACGGGTTTCCGATAGGGGGCGTTGCTGCCTTTGACCTGGACGATGGGATCATAAGCCCGGGAGGAGTTGGTTACGACATAGCATGCTCGGTCAAGTTGATAAGGACCAGTCTGGCTCTGAAGGACGTGAAGGACAAGGTCAGGCCCTTGGTGGACCAGATATTTGGCAACGTCCCTTCTGGAGTTGGAAGGGAAGGTAAACTCAGCCTGGGCAGGGACAAAATGGAGGACATTCTCGCCGACGGCGTCCCAGCAGCGGTCAGAGAAGGATATGGTTGGACGAGGGACCTGGAGAGGATAGAGGAGGGTGGCTCGATCAAGTCTGCAGATAGATCCAAAGTGTCCCAGAAGGCGAGGGACAGAGGTTTCCCCCAGCTAGGCTCCCTTGGGGCCGGTAACCACTTCCTGGAACTCCAGGTTGTGGACCGGATATTTGATCTGGAGGTGGCAAGGAAATTTGGGTTGACCGAGGAGGGCCAGGTGACGGTGATGATTCACACAGGTTCCAGAGGATTCGGTCATCAGGTTGCAACGGATTACATAGAGGTTATGGGAGAAGCCATGAAGAAATACAACCTTAGCGTACCGGACAGACAGCTCGCATCCGCTCCGTTCAACTCCAAAGAGGCACAGGACTACCTTGGAGCAATGGGAGCTGCAGCCAACTTCAGTTTTTCAAACAGACAGATGATCACACACTGGATCAGGGAGAGTTTTAGGAATGTGCTCAAAATGGATCCCGAGGACTTGGGGATGGACGTAGTCTACGACGTTTCACACAACATGGCTAAAGTCGAGGAACACTCGGTAGAGGGAAGGACCAGAAGATTGGTCGTACACAGAAAAGGGGCCACTAGGGCTTTCCCCGCTGGCAGGAAGGAACTGCCGCCTGTGTTTGCTGATATCGGGCACCCCGTACTGATTCCGGGTACTATGGGAACGGCATCATACGTGCTGGTTGGCCTGCCGAAGGGACTCGACGAAACGTTCGGGTCGTCCTGTCACGGGTCTGGCAGGGTGATGAGCAGGAGCCGCGCTGTAAAACAATACACGAGTCAGGGCGTTAGTTCGGATCTCGAAAGGCGAGGCATCTACGTCAGGGCCGCAACCAAGTACGTCCTCCAGGAGGAGGCACCCGGCGCTTACAAGGACGTGGATCAGGTGGTAAAATCTGTCGAGTGTGCGGGCATATCAAAGATCGTTGCGAAGCTCAGACCAATCGGAGTAATGAAAGGCTGATTATAAGCGCGTAGCCAACGGCCACGTATGTTACAAATGGGATCTTGTAAGATCTTCTGGAACCATCCACCCAGAATTTTAAATCGTTGGGCATTTCAGGCATAGGAGTGGGGGTAAAACGTCTGATCGATCGCTTCTCCCTCACTTTACTGTTGCTCAATACCGCGGCTAACGTACCAAACGCACTCGCGATCAACATCACTCCTAGGACGGGGGTGAAAAGAGAATCTTGTACGGGCAGGTGTGGGTAGAGAGGCATGGTCACAGCTATCGTCTGTAGAACCTTCACATCTCCCTTGCCGAAGTTCTTTACCAGTACCCCGAACAGCTTGACGAGAACGATCGAATAGGCGAGCGTAAGGGTAAGCAAAGACGGGTCAAATACCACCGGTATCACCAAGACTGCATATAGGATCAGGGTGTACCTCTTCATAAGATACTCAGCGATTATTGGTATCAGGAAGAGTGCAGTCCAGGGATCGCTCGATAGATAAAAGATCAACAACGTGACGTTAAGGGCCAGGAATGTCACTGTTGTTATTTTCCTCTTCCTTATGTCCTCGTATCCTGCGTAGAACAGCAGAACGAGTAGAACGGTCGATAGGTACTGAAAGTCCCACTGCGGTATCAGGAGGTCACCTCTTGCCGTTTACGAACAATTCTATCTTACCAGACTCGTTCCTCTTGTAGACTCCGAACTCAGACATTCCCAGTACATCGTCCATGCCAAATATGGTCCCGTCCTTGCACACCCGGAGTCCGTTTATGCTGCAGCTATCGCAAATTCCAACTCCACACTTCATGAGCCTCTCGAGCGAGATGTAAACTTTCGCTCTCGTCGCTCTGTCGACTCTGTCAAGAAGAGACTTCACCATCTGTTCGGGACCGCAGACATAGACGTAATCGTATTCATCTACGTGCGGAACGAACAAGTCGATTACCGTGCCCCTGAAACCAGCAGAACCATCGTCCGTTGCAATCTTGTACCCTTCCCTGGTCAGAAAGAGATCCTCCCTCGTCCTTACACCTGCGTAGACATCTCCTTCGTGTTTTGAAATCATCGCGTGAAGCGATGCTAGTCCAGTCCCCCCTGCAACATATGCAACCCGGCCCGTAGGGTTTGGATAGGAATTCCCGTAGGGTCCTCTGTAGTAGAGTCTATCGCCAACCTTCAGTTGTGACAGGGTTTTTGTAGTCACTCCAAACGTCCTGAACGTTATTGAAAATGGATTCGCTGTGCTTGATAGAGACATCGGAATCTCCTTCCCTCCCGGAACCCAGAGCATTACGAACTGGCCCGGGCTGGCGACTATGTCGGAATTGAATTTGAGTGTGAAGACGTCCTTGTTCTCCTTGACTATTTCAGTTACCTTTGAGTGGAGCATCTTTCATCATCACCCCCACTATATCCTCCAGCGCTTCAAACCCCTCGCTATCGAGGTATCCCCTGATGCCAGAGTTGATCTTGTTGTACACTTGATAGTCCTCATAGAGTATCGCAGTACCTACCTGTATGGCCCTCGCGCCAACCAAGAAGAACTCGATTGCGTCCTCCCAGCTTGTGATGCCACCGACGCCAACTATGTCCTTGTCCGTCTCCCTGTACACATCGTATACTGCCCGGAGTGCAACCGGTTTGATACCGGGCCCTGAATACCCTCCCACCACGTTTGCGAGTGAAAACTTTCTGGAATATATCTCGACCCCTATTGCTCTTACCGTGTTTATTAGAACGTAGGCATCCGCCCTCTCTGACGCCTTTGCGAGTGAAATAATGTCTGTGACGTTAGGAGTCAGTTTAGCCCATATCTGGAGGTTGGTCTTTCTTCTGATTTCAGATATGATCTCCTCGACCATGACCAGGTCCTGTCCCACCTCGGACCCCACACCGCCTACGTGCGGGCAAGAGAGGTTCAACTCGACCTTATCGAAACCGGCGGCTTCCACCTTCACCGCTAGGTTGACAAATTCTTCAACGTTTCCACCGAATATGGAAACGATGGTTCTCTTCTTTTCTGGGAAGGTTCTATACTCCTCCACGAAGTTGTCTATTCCCGGATTCGAGAGACCGACAGCGTTGAGCAGTCCCGTCTTTATTTCCGATATAACGGGTGTCTGGTAACCCTTCCTCTCGGAGACACCAATGGATTTAGTAACTGCTGCTCCGGCGCCAGACCTAAGAGAACGAAGGATCGACCCCGATGTTTCACCGAGAATCCCGCTCGCAAGTATGACTGGAGTTTCCAATGAAAAGTTACCAACCCTCGTTGAGATCGTAGCCATCGAGGCAGATATCGGTAACAGATAAAAATTTAGGGTCTGTCGCCCAGCATCTTCTTCCTCTGGGAATGGAACAGCTCAAGTATTTCCTGCTCGTTTGTTGCATCGTCAACCTTCTTGTCGTTCCTCCATCTCCCGGTGAATCTCGGGAATCTTATCGCGAGACCCGCCCCTCTCTTCACGATATCCTGACAGCACGTGTGGGAGGGAGAGAGGGTGATCTCTGCCCCCTTGACCTCTAGCATCAGTGATGGAGTAAACCAGAAATCTGCTACGATATCGCTCTCGACCCTCGCGTCCTTCTTCTTGATTTCGTACTGTTTCAGCATCCTCGGAAGGTTGTCGAGCTGCTCGTCAGAAAAACCAGACCCAAGCTTGCAGATCGTCTTGAATTTATCGTCCTCCCTCGAATAAACTGCCATGAGCAGAGCACCATATCCACCGCTTCTTCGACCCTGTCCACCGAAGGCACCCACGATGACGAGATCGACCGTATCCCCCATTTCCAACTGGTATTCCCTCTTGTATTTTATCCAGAGAAATTCCCTGGCGCCAGGTCTGTATATGGACTTGTCCTCGATGCTCTTTGCTACGATCCCCTCGCAACCGGCCTCTAGGGCCTCGTTGAAGAACTTTTCCGCCGTCTCGACATCTGTTACTACCCTGCTCTTTGCTATCCTTATCTTCTCGTTCTCTCTTATTGCGTGGGTAAGTTTCAGCCTCCTATCTGCATAAGGCGTATCCATCAGGCTGTTTCCATTAATCATCAGTGCGTCAAAGAGAAAGAGCACAACGGGGACCCTCTCGATTGCCTCCTTTAGATCGTACTTCCTTCCTCTCCTCTTTGATATCTCTTGAAAGGGAAGCATTTCGCCCGTTGTCAGGTTGAACGGTACGGCCTCTCCGTCGAGCACTGCATTTTCCGCTTTCACACTTTCCCTTATCTCCTGAACTATGTCCGGAAACTGCGAGGTGACGTTTTCGAGTCTTCTAGAGAACAGCTCTACCTTGTCACCCATCTTGTGGACCTGGGTCCTGAGCCCATCGTATTTGTACTCGATAGCGAAACTTCCATCCATTCTATCCAGGATCTCCTTGATAGAGGGCAGTCGCTCGGCGAGCATTGACCTTATTGGTATCCCGGGCGTTATTCTGATTGTAGAGAGAGAGTCAACCCCCCCGGACATAGCTCGGTATGCTAGCTCTGGTAGATCGGGCATGATGTTGTATGCCCCCTCCACGAGGTCGCTCATCTCCTTTGTGCCGAACGCAACTGCAATAGAATCCACAATCGTCATGTCGGCCACGCCTATCCTCATCTTTCCAGTCACGATTCTGAGGAGGTACCTCACCTCTACCGGATCAGCGTTGTGAAGCAGATCGAGAAGTAACTGGAGTTTTCGAGCCTGTGAACCTTCCCCGTTTGCCTTCGAGATCCTGAGGAGAGACTCGTAGACCTTTCTCACCGTCAGGTCCTCTGAAAAGAGAGATGCCTGGCTCTTTTTCCTTAGAATCTCCTCACCTATCTTTCCGAGGTCCCCCTTCTTTATAAGCTCTGCCTCTATAGACTCCTCCCTCATCCCGCTAAGAGATGAGAGGGCTCTAATTGCGATCTTCTCTGCGATACCTAGTTCGATTCCTTCATAGTCTGGTGCAACCTTTCCTTGCAGAAGGAATACGGTCTCCTTGATGTCCTCTTCGGCCTTCCTAAGGAGTTCAGAAATCAGTTCAACCATCTCCAGTCTCTTTGTGGTGTTTTCGATCTTATCTAGCGTCACTGCAAGCCCAAGGAATCTCACGAGCATGGATACGATATCCACTTATAAATGTCACTTACTTGGAGACAGACCCAAACTGCAAACGTAACTTCCAATCGCTCTCAGGCCATGCTGGATAGAGCGTACCTCCGCTCAAACAGGGGGTTCTCCAAATTGTTGAACCCGAAAGACGGGAGCGACGACTGTTCAAGAACAGGCAGCGATTTCGAAAGCGAAGAGATCAAAGAACTAAGGAGTGCTCTGAATGTGTGCAAGCACCGCAGGTACCCCTATTACTGCCGCGAAGATTGCTGCAAATATGAAGAAAAGCCACAGTATTATGAGAGTTATTCCGAACAGCATCCCCGGTTTCTTCCCATCGGTCATAGAGTCAAATGCATACGTGGCTGGATAGGTGAATACGCCAGCAACGCCGAAAGATGCATACAGCGCTAGGGTTGCAAGAGGGCTCTTGGTCAGGTGTTGAGAATATATGATGGACCCGTAGTAGAAAGCCATCAACCCACCCAGAAGTGAAAAGAATCCAACGACCTGCAGCTTCTGTCTCATCGAAAGCGAGAAAACCATCGAGAGAAGCAGTATACCGAAAATCAGGTAAACGTCACCAAAAGCAATGTTGTAGAG
The DNA here is from genome assembly GCA_964389625.1 of uncultured Thermoplasmatales archaeon. Classification (GTDB taxonomy): domain Archaea; phylum Thermoplasmatota; class Thermoplasmata; order Thermoplasmatales. The sequence goes on along the minus strand of CAYMEF010000003.1, from coordinate 18,392 downwards.
CGATGTTCCACCGGGGAACGGCCACGTCATCTCCTGCCAGAGGCCGAGAATGGTCATCGTGCCTCCCAGGAATCCCAGTGGGAATATGCCAAGCCTGAGGGTTTCCTGGACGTTCTTCCCCCCGTTCCTCCTGTACTCCAGATACGCAATCCCCGTTAAGTAGACTACGATACCGCTGGTCATTACCAGCGTTATCAGTTCCAGGGCGAGATCATCTATGAATGGCATTTTTATCCTCTGACTTAAGTTTTTAGGTGCTATTAAACCATTTCCCTACCGCGTCTCTGCCTATGTCAAGATTAAAATCGCATGCTGGCTCAATAGTTCGAATTAGAGAATAGAATTCCATCTTACAAGTCCAGATGTCAGGCTACAAACCTCTAAATGCTTTTATCAGAGATAAAAATCTCGAAGAGATTCAGTTGACACCTGTTATTCCACTCTCTGAAAAATATCGATTTATCCAGGAAGCACGAGTTGTAACTGGCTCGATTAGAGGTATTTAATATGGTAGATGTTTTCATTGCTGGGGGGATGAGGACTCCCCTGGGTAAGTATGGGAAGTCGCTGGCCTCGTACAGTGCAGTGGACCTCGGAGCTTTTGCCATAAAGGCTGCTATTCAAAATGCTGGCATACCTCCGGCGAAGGTGGAAGAAGTAGTTATGGGGAACGTCATAGAAGCTGGACTGGGACAGGACCCTGCAAGACAGGCGGCAATAGCGGCAGGTATTCCAGTCGAGGTCTCTGGATCCACCGTCAACATGGTTTGCGCCTCGGGTATGCTGGCTATAGCCAATGCATACTACCAGATCAAGGGAGGGCAGAGGGACGTTATGGTGGTGGGAGGGATGGAGAGCATGAGCAACGCACCCTTCCTCCTGGACTCGAGTTTCAGGAGAGAGAACAAGGGTCTAAGTGCGTCCAGACCGGTAATGGATTCCATGCTAAAGGACGGTCTTTGGGACTTCAAGTACAACAAGCACATGGGTGCAATAGCGGATGACTGGGCAAAGAACCACGGCATAACCAGAGAGATGGCCGACGAGTATGCTCTTGAGAGCTTCAAGAGAGCCTCGCAGGCAACAAAGAACGGTTACTTCAAGAAGGAGATCGCCCCGATAAAGGGATTCGACATCGATGAGGGAATAAGGGAAACGAGCAGGGAAGCGCTCGAAAATCTCAAGCCCGCATTCTCCCCAGATGGCGTTCTGACCGCTGGAAACTCCTCTCAACTAACAGATGGAGGGGCGGCCTTGGTTCTTGCCAACGAGGATTTTATACATCAAAATTCGATGGAAAAAAGGGCGAAGATATTTGGTTTCGACACCACCTCGATGGATCCTTCCGACTTTCCATACTCTCCGGTTCCGTCGGTTAAGAACCTACTTAAGCGCGTGGGAATGAAGATCGGTGATTTTGATCTCGTTGAACACAACGAGGCATTTTCAGTCGCTTCAATCGCAGTTCGAGACGGACTGGGGATCGACTGGAACAGGTTCAATGTTAGAGGCGGAGCTATCGCTCTGGGGCATCCCCTCGGAGTATCAGGAACAAGGATAGTCCTAACCCTCCTGCGTGCTCTTGAAGATCTCAAGCTTTCGAGGGGACTCGCGACCATATGCCACGGTGGTGGCGGTGCTTATTCGGTGGCACTGGAGGTGATCTAGGTGAAGGTAGGAGTAGTTGGAGTAGGCATAATGGGTTCCGGAATCGCGCAGCTTTCTGCCGTATCGGGAAACGACGTGGTGGTAACAGACGTCAGCAGGGCGTTCTACGATCGTGCTGTCGTATCGATGGGGAAGAGCCTCGACAAGTTGATAGAAAAGAAACTGATCTCGCAGGACAAGGAGAAAGTGCTTTCCAGGATAACATATTCGGAGGACCTGAAAGAGTTCTCTGGCTGCGATATAGTTATAGAAGCAGTAGTGGAGAATCTCAAGAGCAAGGTCGAATTCTTCAAGAAGATCGAAGGTGTTGTCTCTCCGAATGCACTTCTGGCCTCGAATACCTCCTCGATCAGCATAACGTCCCTAGCGGCAAGCCTGAAAGACCCGAGCAGATTCGTGGGCATTCACTTCTTCAATCCTGTGGCACTCATGAACCTAATAGAGATAATCAAGGGAGTGAAGACGTCTCAGCAATCGGTGGAACGTGCGATAGAATATTCCAAGAGCGTAAAGAAGGAATTCGTGGTCGTTAACGACTCTCCCGGATTCGTTACAACAAGGGTCATTGCGATGCTTGTCAACGAGGGGGCATTCGAATTCTCCGAGGGACTAGCAACTAGGGAGGACATAGACAAGGCGTTGAAACTTGGTGGAAATTTTCCGATGGGCCCATTGACGCTTGGTGACCTGATCGGACTGGATACTGTTGTGAACATAATGGATGTCATGTACGACGCATTCAAGGACCCAAAGTTCCGAGCAGCTCCTATACTAAGGAAAATGGTAGAGGCTGGGAAGCTCGGCAGAAAGAGTGGAGAAGGATTCTACAAATACTGAGCCAGGGCTAGCATCTCCATCCACGCAAAACGCATCGGTCTGTAGCGTGTTCAATTTCTGCAGGGGAATCCCCTGCAGTTTTCAAAAGACAGAATGGTTTGGGGTCACTCTTCCGGTTCTGCCCAGACGTCGGAAGACCGGAACTCGGGCTCCCTCGAGATCTTCATTCTGACCCTCATCCCGACTCTTACCTTTTTCCTGTCCTTTGTCTTGATCCTAGTCAAGAACAGCGTGTCGACGCCTTCGAGTTCCACGTAAACCAGTTGGAACGGAAGATCCTTCAGGAATCTCTCTCCAGAGAAATAGAGCGTGGTCACCGTGTGTATCTTACCCTTTCCGGATATCTCGACCCACTTTGTCTCCTGCAAGCAGTGCGGGCAATCGGCTCTCGGTGGAAGATAGGTAGTCTTGCAGTGATCGCACCTCGTAGCCATAAGCTTCCCCGAAGGTAGTGAGGAGAAGAATTTGCTCGTCCCTCCATAGGAGTGTTTGTACGTTATCTCATACGGCGTCTTGATTATCAGAGGATCTATCGAAAAAACTTCTGTCGTGCTTATCACCTCTCCATTACTGTCGCCGTCACATACGTTCCGGTGCCTGCATGTGAATGTATGAGACCACGTTCAGCGTTCTTCACCTGAGTCTTGTCGGAGCCGTGGAACTTCCCGGAGACCCCTTGGAGCTGCCATAGCATCTCTACTGCCTGCATGACGCCCGTTGCTCCCACGGCGTGCATCGCTCCGATCAGTCCTCCAGACGGATTGACAGGCAGATCGCCATCGATTGCGGTAACACCTTGCTCAACGAGCTTTCCACCCAAACCGTATTTGGCGAGCCCTAGGTCCTCATAGGTCTGAATCTCGCTACTCGTATAAGCATCGTGCAGTTCTATAACATCGAGCTGTTTGAGGGGATTCGTTATGTTGGCCATCTTGTATGCCTGTCTCGCGGATTCTCTGCCAGCAAGGAAAGAATGCACTCCGGGGTACTCGAGCTTCTTGTACCATTCTTTCTTCTCGTGTGGCAGTAGCGGTACTCCTCCAACCGTTCTAGACCTGTCACCGGCCCTCATTGCGTCTGTCCCTGCACCCGTGCCCGTTATCCAGATCGGGGTGTCAGTAATCTTTCTTGCCTTTTCTTCAGATGCAAGTATCAGGACGGCAGCCCCGTCGCTCATCAGGCAGATGTCGAGTCTCTTGAGCGGGAATGCAACGTACGGGGATTTGAGAACGTCATCGACGGTGATCTTCCCACCATCCTTCATTCCGTGTGGGTTCATCTTCGGGTTGGTTTGCGCAAACTTGTTGTGCTGGGCATTGTTCCTGTTCTTTACTGCGACCATTGCCATTTGTTCTTCTGTTGTACCGAACTCTTCCATGTGTCTTCTCGCCATGAGTGCATAGTATCCGCTGTAGAATCCTCCGATCGGGAAGTCCCAGTCTGTATCAGAAGCCAGTGCAATGAACTCGTTCCCCTTTGCTGTATTTACCTCTGACATCTTCTCGAAACCAATGACCATGGCCACGTCGAGAAGTCCGGAGGCGACGTGCGCGTATGCGTCCCTCACAGCAAGACCGCCGGTTGCTCCACCTCCCTCTATCCTGATCGATGGTTTGGGGTTAAACCCCAGGTAGTCCTGAATGATGGATCCAAAGAGAAGTTGATTCTCGAAGTGATCGGAAAAGTACGAAACTATCGTTCCATCTATGTCATCCTTGGATAAATCTATGTCATTCTCGAATAGAGCCATCCTTGCTGCCTCCGCGGCAAGTTCCTCCTGAGTCTTGTCCTTTCTAGCCTTGGAAAAATAAGTCAAGCCCCCAGCCACTGCTGCAACTTTTCTTGGCAATTAATCACCCATTCCGCTAACCACTAATCAGTAATAAAACTTCATAGCATAGTTAAATACTGAACTATTTACGCCTTAGAGAATTGCATTAGTGGCAAAGGGGAGGTAAATCCCGTCAGAGAGGTTATTCCACTATCGGGAGATGGAGACTAGTATCAAGGATATTGAGAAGAGTGGTATACTCGAAGTCCTGGATACCAAAATCTCTACTAGCAGGTATTCAGCTAATTATCAATGGATAAACATTCACGTCAAAGACTTTGAATCCCTTTGATGTCTTCGAGAAGACCATGGAGAATGCGGTCTACTACTTCCAATGGTTCAACGTGCCTCTTTAGAAACTCTATTCCTTCGTTGGTCATTTTATACTGTGTTACCTGCCTGCCTCTTACTTTGACTGTGCCTACTCTTTGCACTAATTTTTTCCTCTCCAAATTCTTCAAAAGGACATAAATTTCACCACCTGGAAGCCCTCTCTCTAAGTCCAGTGATATCTCTTTTTCTAGGGCATATCCATGGGCAGGTCCCTTTAACAGCACCCTCAGTATGAGAAGCGAGGTTATCCCCCTGAGTACCTTTTCCTGTACGAACATTTCATGTGCATAGTAATTTATCGATTAAATATTTATAGATTAATTACTTATCTATTACCAATGAACTCATATGCCGAAGGAGAGCAGAACGGAAAGAACTCAAAAAGTCTAATATACACCTCACTGGGGCATTTCGTAAACGATGGAGGCTTTTTCATAGTTCCGGTACTAATTGCGATATTTACAGATGGTAAACTGGTCTCAGCGTTGGCTTTGATTCTGTTCCCAGTTGTCTACTATTCATCCTCTGTAATTTTTGGAATGATGATCGCCAAGATGGCAGACGAGAGTGAGAAGAAGGGCCAAATCATAAGCGTTGGGCTCATTCTTATCTCTTTAGGGCTTATAGGTTTCGCACTAACGCTTGAATATAAGTTCAGTCCGTTCGTTAATGAGTTTTTTCTGCTTTCCGCATTGGTAACGGGTCTGGGTACTGCATTTTACCATCCTATAGGTGCATCCATACTACAATCCTCTTACAGAGGGAAAAAAACAGGCAAGGCTTTGGGTATAAATGGTGCATTCGGTAGTTTCGGAAGAGCGCTATATCCTTCCGTTCTAGTAATACTTGCGCTAACGATCGACTATAGCAGCTCGGTTATTGTCCTTGCCGCAATAGGTATTATTGCAGCGACAATCATAGGTGCAGGACTGAGGAGAACACCCCCAAAACTTGAGAGACCGAAAGTAAACCATAACTCTTCCCTAACCGCAAGAAGCAGCATTTCGTTGGCTCTGATTTTATTAGCTGTGATCGCGTTCACAAACTCGTTTGCCATACAGGGAATTGCTGCCTGGCTGCCAACCTACCTTGCACTACAAACGGGAGCTGGCGTTTCCGTATCGCTAGGCCTCAGGCTGACTGGAATGTATTCCGCTGCAATTATTGGTCAACCTGTTTGGGGATTTCTAGTTGACAGGTTTAACAGGCGAGCTATCCTTGCAATGGCAATGGTTGGATCAGCTCTGTCAATCCTGGGATTCATTCTAACTGTGGGGATAACTAATCTAGTTTTCATTGAACTAATGGGCTTTTTCACATTCAGCGGTTTCCCTCTTTTCCTGTCGCTCGCATCAGACTACACACCAGGAGGTTCTTCGGCACTATCTAACGCGTTGGTGTTTACTCTTGGGGCAAACAGCGGAGGGGTAGTAGGCGCAGAAATTGTTGGTACACTGGTGTTTTCTGGACTGGCAAGCTGGTCTTCCACATTCATACTCATGACCATAGTGAGTTTTGTCGCAGCCATCTTAATCATTTTTCTAGGGAACCCAAGGACGAAAGCGGAAAACGACCAAATATATCCGGCAGGTGGCAAATGATGTCGGGTCATAATCCTCTAAAAGATGGTCATCGCTAGGTAAGTAGGCATCATAGAACCCAGGCATAAGATCCAAACTCAATCCTCGGTCAGATAGGAGTTGGCGAGGGTGCTGTAGAAGGGAATCTGGGTTGCGGTGGGGGTACTTCACTCATGAACGCAGCGGAGTTGGATATATCCATCGTTTATCGCCCATCATATTCTTCGGATCTGATCCGGTCGAGTTCATTTGGAAGTCCTTGAAGAGGCAGATATCGAATACATTCTTAGCTTCGGAAATGCATCTCAAACACATAGTTCATGTCCAGTTCTACTGATTTTCGTCATCACTTTCATTCATAAAATCTTGGATTGAAGAATTCTCAAGTAAAGAATTCATAAAATGAAATAGGTTAGGTGTTTAACTAGAATTTGAATACCGTGGACTTCGCGATACTGAGACTTTTAGTTTCGGTCAACTCATGGTTCTTTTGGAGGGTTAGACCGTGCCTGCTTTAGTTTCCCTTCTGAATGTTTCTAATAGTAGTAATATTCCCCTATCCTCCGCTGTTCGGTGTCGAGCTTCGAATCCGTCTTGTTGATCCTTGGTCTCTGGGTATTTTCGTCCCGCCTGAATGTCACTCCAAGGTTCCTGAGGAACAGGTTCATGCCATCCTTCAGGTTGAGAGGACCAACGGAAACCCCATGCTCTCCACCAACTCCCGAGAACACGATGAGCGAGGTGGATATCAGATCTATGAAGTATATGTCGTGGTCCACCACCATCACCGCGTTCTTGTTGTTCTCTGCGAACCTCTTGATCATTCTTGCAACGATCATCCTCTGGTCCGCATCCAGATATGCCGATGGCTCGTCTAGCATGTAGACGTCGGCCTGCTTTCCTAGCGTCTTTGCTATGTAGACCTTCTGGAGGTCTCCTCCAGAGAGCTCCGATACCTGAGTGTCTCCTATGCTCTCTAGGTTCAGGGGTCTCAGAACGTCATTCTTGAACTGGTTTTCTGATACCCTGTCTCCCAGGCTTGTTTCCAAGAATTCTAGCACCGGCATCTGGAAATCTGACTCTGGGTTCTGTGGCTTGAAAGAAGTCTTGACGGAGTTCGTAATCGCTCCATTGTCTGGAGCTAGCTCGCCCGCCATCATCTTCACGAAAGTCGACTTGCCCGTAGAATTGGGTCCGATAACTCCGACGACCTGTCCTTGTCGGAGCTCCCCAGGTTCCGTGCTTAGACGAAAATTATCAAATCCCTTTGACAGTGCTGTCCAGGATACGAAGGGTACTAGGCTCCTATCTAGTTCCGGCGGCTTCTTAGAGAACTTTATCTCATAGTCCCTGAACTTCATGTTCTCCTGTTTTATGTACCCCTCGAGGTACGTATTGATAGCCTGCCTCGTTGCGTAGGAGTTGCTAACAATACCGTATCCCCTCGGCTCCCCATATGTGAGGTATATGTAGTCTGTCATGAAGTCGAGAATTGCGAGGTCGTGTTCAACCACTATCACCTTCATCTTTTCTGCGATCTTCCTAAGTAGCTCTGCTATACGTAGTCTCTGTGAAATGTCCAGATAGGATGATGGCTCGTCGAAGAAGTACAGGTCTGCCGGCTTGAGGAGTGCCGCGGTTATGGCCAGCAGCTGTAGCTCACCACCGGAAAGGTGTTTCACATCCTTGTCGTATATGCGTCCCACCCCCATCTCCTCCAGCTTCAATCTCGCTTCATCCCCGTACTGCTTGAGCAATTCGCTCACCTTTCCGGAAAAGTGCTTCGATATGGAGTCAACATACTGAGGCTTCAACGAAATCCTGATCTTGTCAGAATACACACTCTTTAGATAATCTCCAAGGTACGTTCCCTTGTAGCGCTCGAGCACAAGTTCCTTGCTGCCTTCTGGTTTGTTGAAATTTGGAACGATAGAACCATTCAGTATGTTGAGTATCGTTGACTTACCGGTACCATTTTGGCCAAGTATTCCGACAACACCCTTCATTTCCAGAGACGGTAGACCGTAGAGAACGAAACCGTTTGTCCCGTATCGGTGAACCTCTTTCCCATTCTGTCTCTCCGGAACACCTATTATCTTGATGGCCTCATAAGGACACCTGTGGGCACAGATACCGCACCCGATGCACAGTTCCTCGTGAATCTGAGGGTAGCCGCTCTCCATGAAATCGACAGCCATTACCTCGTTCCTAACCGGAGGGCAGTAATACTGGCACTCCTGCCTGCACTTCTTGAAATGGCACTTGTCGAAATCGATAACAGCTACGTGCATTTATCTTCTAGAACTTCATCTTCCATATATCTTCTGGGAGCCCGTCATATATCATGGACTCAGTGGACATGACTTCCTCCGTTCTGACTCCACTGTTGAACGCAAGCTTTCTTACGTTCTCCGGACGGATCAACCAGTAGTGGATTCTCCACTCTCTGCCATCAAAAAGAGTTGTCTCCTCTCTCTCGGTATCTAAGATACCTAGGTCCTCCAACATATAGAATGCATCTCTGTCTTCCGGCTCCAGCATGTTGTCGATCACGTACCTACTATATCCAAAGAAGTTGAGGACATGGAAGGCTATGTCATAGGCTTCCTGCTCACTCATCCTCTTGCTCTGCCTGCTCATCCCATTAGATATTGCCTTAGCCATTAGGTCAACGGTAATAGGTCCAACAGTGAATGTTTGTTCTACCAGTGTCATATGGTCTCACTTGACGTTCTAGTAAATACAAAAAAGCTTATAAACTTAGTCATACCGTCCTAAGTAACCAGAATCTACATACTCATAGCGAAATAAACGGCCAAAGTGCGCTTCATTTCGCATCCATCCAGTATGTTCTATAATTACACAAATTATTAAACCAACGAATGCCTGACGAACCATATGGTAGAATTCGACAGCGAGATGGTTGTAAGATTCCAGGACATGAGATCTCCCATCAGTTATTTCTCGAGGGTTTACGCCTTTAACGGTTACCTAAACTACTACATGAGAGGGGAGAAGACGGAGGCGGTTGTTACCTACCTCAGGGGAGGTAAAACTATGGACGAGCTCAGGAAGGCCATCAGGTCGAGAGGGTATGAATTCGTCGACAGAAAGGCTGGTCTCTCTTTGAACGTTAGTGAAGAGTGTTACGTCTGTGAAATGGTAGACGCCCTACTCGCCGTCAACAACGCTCTTATAGACGTCCCTATATTCGTCTCTGATGGAGACATAATAATAAGGATGAAGTTCTTCAAGTCGTCTGCTGAACTTCAGAGGATAGTTTTCAAGGATTCGGAGAAGAGGGACTTCTTCAGCATAGACTACCTGGGACCGATCAGGAGTGACAAGGACTGGCTGCTAGAGAACGAAAAGGGGTGGGAGATGAAGAAGCTCGTATTCTATGTGGTACCGACCAATTCGTTCACAATAAAGTATGCAAAATCTAACAAGAACTTTCGGGCAAAGATTTCTGTCAGGAGCGTTGACAGGTCTGGATTCCTGAACGTGTTCTACGAGATAGATGGCGACTTCCCTGAGTGGGAGCGGGCTCTGCAAAAAGAGGCAAAGGAGTTCAAGCTAATACACAAGTCAGAGTCCGGAGCGAAGGTGTTCCATGCCATAGTTCCAGAGCAGGGGATACTCATAGACCCGTACAAGATGTCCGATGTAGATCTTCCATTCAACTATGACGTCGAGATAATGGGGGAGAAGTCCAAGGTGACGATGATATTCGAGAAGAGCAGCCTGGATTCATTCTTCAAGTCGATAGGCAAGATCAAGGACCAAGAATTCCAGGAAGCGCAGCTCGAAATAAAGTCTGTTGAAAAGTATCCGTAGGAGAAGAAAATTGTACTAATTTTCGAATCTTGTACCAATAGTTAGTTAATATTGGGTACGGTCTTTGTTCTATGAGGAGTGCATTAATATTGACGCTGGTAGTAGTCGCCGCCCTTTTGGCAGTGCCACTCAGCTCTGCGACGGTGATTCACGCCACAATCAACACAAAGACGAACGAGGGGTACGTCAATGCAACCAGCAACTATGTACTGTACTACAACTACCCTAACAACAGCTCGACCTCCAAGGCATTGAACGGAACGGTAATATGGTTCAACGCCACATCATACCTGAATTCGACAGGAAAGATGCAGCTTGGCGGAGACATGAATGAGTACAAAGACCAGCAAGGAAACGATCAGGCGCACGCAATGGATGCAGCTACGTCAGAGAACACAACCACCAATTCCACTACGAACACAACGACTAACTCGACCCATCTACCAGTGATGCACGTTGTAAATGCGACGCTCAAGTATCAGATGCACGCATTCGCATCGGCTACAAATCTGACCGTTTACCGGAACCTGACAATCGACCTCAAGATATCCAACATTACGAAGAAGGTTGGTAACAACACGACTATCATCGACATGTCCTGGAGGGCATTTGGAGTGCAGGGAAAGCTAATGAGTGACTTCAGAGGACAGCTTCAGATGGTCAATCCAAACATGGGGCTCAACTTTCAATATTATGTGAACACCAATATGGACGTTAATCAACTCGGGAACTTCGGAAGCTTTGGTGGCATCGGCAACGACCAGGGTAACTTTGAACTGGGATCATTCTTCGAGGATGGTGGGTTCGGAGCAAACGTCATGAACTACAACACCATAAACTTCAAAGTATTCTCGGTACCGCTCAACCAGTGGGCAAGGCAGTACAACAGCGCTACCAACAGCACAACGTTCTACTACAACGCATCGTCCAACTACTCTCTCAACTCATCGATGAGCGTCAATGGCCAGAATTATTCGATAAAGCTCATGACTGATCCAAGTGCAGCGATAACTACGAACGGTTATGCCAGTGTGAACTCTGCGAACGAACTTGCCGTGTCTAATGCCTCGCCACCCCCAGTCCTTTCGCTCGGAATTGAAGCAGCAATCGGAGTCGGGATAGTTGCGCTGATTGCAATTGGCCTAGTTGCGCTCAGATTGAGACAGAAATCGATCAAGAAGTAATCCCCATAATTTTATTTATTTTTTTATTTTTTTCATGTACTACTTGGGTTGAGGAGCTTCACATTTTACCGGAAGGAAACAATTATACCTTCTGTAATAATCAGAAAGTGATGTACAGCATTGAAAAATATGACCTGAAATTTAGCTTTAGCTTTAATGAATTGAAGTACGAATGCGTCGAGGTCGTGACAGGAAAATTCTCTGGGACGGTGGATCTCGATTGTGATGGCTTATCGATCAGTTCTGTCAAGATGGACGGACGGGATGCGACCTTCAGCATAAAAGACAAGAAATTGTCGGTGCAAGGAGGAGAATGGAGCCAGATGACTATCAACTTCTCCGGCAGCGTATCGGAGACATCGCTAATGGGCATTCACGACGCCAAGTATGACCAGGGGCACATAATAACGACCCAGATGGAACCCACGGGGGCCAGGATGGTGTTCCCGTGCGTTGACGAACCCGCAGCCAAAGCAAAGTTCAAGGTAGAAATCGACGTAGACAACGAGGTGGAAGCAATCTTCAACACGAGGCACTCCGGGAAGGAATCTGTAAATGGAAGGTCCCATTTCGTGTTCGATGAAACACCACCTATGTCGACCTACCTGTTCTACCTAGGGATTGGAAAGTTCCAGACAATTTCTAAGAAGAATAAAGGCAGGTCCCTATATCTTGCAACATCTCCCGGGAAGGCGAAGGAAGGGAAATTCTCCCTAAACCTGTTGAGCAAGCTCTATACGAAGTACGAGGCGTATTACAGGATACCTTTCCCTCTCCCGAAGATGCACCTCATTGCTCTACCACAGTTCGGGGCAGGCGCAATGGAGAACTGGGGCGCTATTACCTTCAGGGAAACTGCTCTGCTTGTGAACAAATCGACGAGCTTCAGGTTCAAGAAACAGGTGGCGTACGTCGTATCGCACGAATTTGCCCACCAGTGGTTTGGCGATCTAGTAACTATGAAGTGGTGGGATGACCTGTGGCTCAACGAATCTTTTGCCACATTTGTAGGATTCAAGATCCTAGCCAAGGTTCACAAGGACTGGAACCTCTGGGAAGACTTTCAGCGAGAAGAGACGCTGTCCTCTATGAGAAAAGATGGGCTGCTATCCACACATCCGATCAGGGTCGAGGTCAAGGATCCCTACGAAATATCAGAGATATTCGACGACATAAGTTATGGAAAGGGGGCGTCGATTCTCAGGATGACTGAACAGTTCATAGGGGAGGGAAAGTACAGGGAGGGCATTTACCAGTACCTCAAATCACATGCATATTCAAACGCTTCCGGGGAAGACCTGTGGACTTCCCTATCCGCTTCCAGCAAGCTGGACGTCAGTGGCCTCATGAAATCGTGGTTAGAAAAGGGAGGCTTCCCCCTGGTCAGGGTAAGGGAGGAAAACGGAGCAATGACGATCACTCAGGAAAAGTTCTCGTACTTGGGAAATGACGATTCCTACGTCTGGCAGATCCCCGTTTTCTTGGACAGAAATGGGAAGAAGGGCAAGATTCTGCTGAAGAAGAAACAATCTAGAATAAATAACACAGAGGGACTGACGATCAATCCGAATGGGGAGGGGTACTATAGGCTGTTTCTGGAAGGCAGTCTTGTAGACAGGATGTTGACTGATAAATCGTCATCGGAATTCGTTATGAAGCTCATTGACGACTACTATGCGTTCCTTCAGTCGGGTACGATAGACCTGAAGCAGTTCCTGAAACTGATAGACAGGGTGAAGGGGAGGGATGAGTACAGCATAGTCCTGAGGATAGTCGAGATCCTTTCAGATCTTACGAACGTAGTTGATTCCAGCTCGCTGGACTCTCTCACCGTCAACTACCTGAGAGGTAAACTCGGAGTGTTCAAGGAGAGCAAAGACGAAAATTCCAAGGTGATCCTGGAGAGGGTACTAATAGGTCTGGCACTGAACGATAAGGATTTCAGGGCATCAGAGAAGATGAAACTGAGGGAGTATTCGGGCGTGGAGGCTGAAGAGAGGACAGCCGTTCTGCTATCGGCTGCAATAGACGAGTTCAATTCCGAATTGCTATGGGACATGCTGAAGAGCCCCGAGAACGACATGGAGTCTGTGCTAGTAATGTCAGCGATGAGCCATTTCCCGAAGAACGAAGAAGTAACTCGGTTCCTGGACTATGTAAAGTCAAAGCCCGAGTATCGTGCAAACTACATATATTCCATCTTCGAGGCAATCTCCAACAAGAAGTACAGAAAAGATCTCTTGAACTGGACCTCTGCCAACCTGGATGGAATAAGGCAGGTCTTTGAGGGGAGCAGCACGGTATCGCGTCTCGTAGAAGAGCTCATAGCTTTTGGAGGAATTGGCAACAGAGCACTTGTCGACGAATTCCTCAAGAAGATCAACGCTCCCGAAGCTGCGAGGGCAATAAAGAACGGCCTTGAGAAATTGGAGATAAACGAGAGGCTGGTGCAAAGGACCATCGGGCAATAAACGATATATAACATTCATCCATTTCGTGTAGATTATAGATGAATCTCTACGAGTATCAAGCAAAGAATTTGTTCTCGAAATTCGCAATACCGATACCCAACGGGAAACAAGTATCGAACGATAAGGAGCTACAGTGGGAGAAGTTTCCAGTTGTGGTGAAGGCACAAGTACTGACGGGAGGAAGAGGCAAGGCTGGAGGCATCAAGTTTGCAAATGATCCGAAGGAACTCCAGGAGAAAGGCAGGGAGGTCCTGGGAATGAGCATAAAAGGACTCAGGGTCAGAAGCCTGCTGTTGGAAGAGAAGCTAGATATCTCGAAGGAATACTACCTCTCGGTCACCCTCGACAGGAGCGCAAAAAAACCGATCATTATCGCTTCCACCTCTGGCGGAGTGGAGATAGAGGACGTCCCAGATTCCAAGATAGTCAGGTACTGGATTGACCCGACAATTGGTTATTCCGCGTTTATCGGAAGGGAAGTTTCTTTCAGGCTTGCACTGTCACCCGAAGAATCAAAACAGTTCCAGGACATACTTTCCAAGATTTTCAGTCTCTATGTCGGTTACGACTGTGAACTGGTGGAGATCAACCCTCTAGTTGTACTTAAGGATGGAAGGATGATTGCGGGGGATGCAAAGGTAGTCGTGGACTCGGACTCGCTCTTCAGGCACAAGGACCTGTCGGAGAACCCCGCAGAGAGAACGGACTTGGAGGAGATGGCATACAAGAAAGGATACTCACTCGTCGAGCTCGGTGGAGACATAGGAGTTATTGCAAACGGAGCGGGCCTGACAATGGCAACGCTTGACGGACTGACGCTGAAGGGCCTCAAGCCGAAAAATTTCCTCGATCTAGGCGGAAGCGACGACGTTGAGAAGGTAGTTGGTGCTTTCCAGATACTGAAGGAAGCAAAGATAAGGGGAATCCTGATTAACATATTCGGAGGAGTGACGCACTGCGACACCGTAGCAAACGGCATTGCAGAGGCGAAGAAGAGAGTTGGTATTGACGTTCCCATCGTTGTCAGGCTCTCGGGGGTTAACGAGGATGCTGGAAGGAAGATCCTGAAGGAACACGGGATTGACGCCTATTCTGACATGATGGATGCGATAGAAGAAACACTAAAGGTGGTGAGCTAAAAATGAGCATACTGGTAAACGAGGAAACACGGATACTGGTCCAGGGAATAACCGGTCACCAGGGTTCTTTCAACGCGGTGCAGATGCAGACCTTCGGTTCCAAGGTGGTAGCAGGGACATCCCCCGGTAAGGGCGGAACGTATGTCAACGGTATAAAGGTGTTCAATACAGTTCGGGAGGCTATGAGTGAGGAGCCAAATGCAACGTTCATATCGGTTGCAGCACCCTTCGTCCTCGATGCCGCCAAAGAGGCAATGGACAGCGGAATAGACCTCATATACATCCTCACAGAAAAAGTGCCGTATCAGGACACAATGAGCATAGTCAGTCTGGCCAACAAACTCGGGAAGAAGGTGCTAGGACCAAATGGACCGGGAGTGACGTCGCCGTTCTCGTGCAAGCTCGGAATAATGCCAAACCAGATATTTAAGAAAGGGAACGTGGGTGTCATCTCAAGGAGCGGTACCCTGACGTACGAGATAGTGAACCAGATCACGACCAACGGGCTCGGCGAGAGCACGGTGATCGGACTGGGAGGGGACCCGGTGACGGGGATGAACTACATCGACGCGCTCGAGGAATTCAAAGGCGACGATCAGACAAGGGCTATCGCAATGGTAGGGGAGATAGGCGGGACCGCAGAGGAAGAGGCCGCGGAGTACATAAATGACAAGTTCAACAAGCCAGTGGTGAGCTACATCACAGGTAGAAGCGCACCTCCCGGGAAGAGGATGGGACACGCTGGAGCCATTATCTCGAGAGGAAAGGGTACCGCAGAGTCAAAGGTGAAGGCACTGGAGGAGGCAGGAGTCAAGGTCGCCTCCTATCCGTACGAGATTCCAACTCTGCTGAAGGAGGTACTGAAATGAAGAGGGACATAATATCAGTTCTCGACATGAAAAACGATTTCGAAAAGTTCGTTGACGATGGAATCGTGTTAAAGAAGAGTTTCAGGTCCGGAAAGAGGGACTCATCCCTGGACAGGAAGACCCTCGCGATGATATTCGAGAAGGCATCGACGAGAACTAGGGTCAGTTTCGAAACGGCCATGACACAGCTTGGAGGGCACGCCATTTACCTTTCACCCAGGGACATGCAGATGGGGAGAGGGGAGACTGTCGCTGATACAGCGAGAGTGCTCTCTGGAATGGTGGATGCCGTTCTCTATAGGGCATTCGAGCACGACAACGTGGTGGAACTCGCAGAAAACTCTTCCATACCAGTCATAAATGGTCTCGACAACCTAGAACACCCCACGCAGATAGTTGCCGATTACATGACTATCAAGGAGAAGAAGGGGAGACTGAAGGGGCTCAAAATAGCTTACGTTGGAGACGGAAACAACACCTCCAACTCCCTGATGCTCGCGGCCGGTCTAGTCGGCGCAAACTTCTGGATAGCCACTCCGGAAGGGTACGAACCTCCAGAGAAATTCGTAGAGGAGTCAAAGTCTCTTGCGAAGAAGCACAAATCCGAGATAGAGGTGACGAACGATTTCAGGGCAGCGGTTGCGAATGCGGATGTTGTCTATACGGACGTATGGGTCTCCATGGGGGAGGAAAAGGAGAAGGAAGAGAAGGAGAGGGCATTCAAGAAGTACCAGGTGAACGAGAAAATGGTGTCAATGGCAAAGAAGGATTACATTTTCATGCACTGCCTTCCGGCACACCGTGGTCTCGAGGTCACCAATGGGGTGGCCGATTCGAAGAACAGCGTGATATTTCAAGAGGCTGAGAACAGGCTCCATGCGGAGAAAATCATCCTGAAAAAGGTGATCCTTTGAGGAGTGAAGATACCCCTTTTTGAAAATTGTCCCATAAGATATTTAAACAATCAGTGGTTTGAAAGATAATGAGCAGTGGAATCTACCAGAAACTAAGGAGAGAGGGTGACTATGTCCCTCGCTTTCTGATCAAGCTCTGGCAGATCAGAATAAAGGAGAAATTCGGGCTTGAGGTAGATAGCGACATTGCGGAAGTCATAGTCAAGATAGTCCACGAAAGGAGCACCTGGAAGCTATCGCGTGCTGAGAAGTACATCACAGCCTTACTGAAACTCAAGGGTGAATCCAAAGAAGAGGCGGAGAGGGACGCACGGGATCTCGTTAAGACGGTACTTGAGTGATAAGGAAACACAAGCTTAAAACTGAGAAAGGATCGGAAGGACTAATTTGAATTATTCTTATTTTTCCACATTTCATCGATGTAAGACGTCCTAAACGTCATTTCGAGATACCGGAGCTATCAATGCGCGGGAGAACGTTGCGAAATGCTCTCATTTTGTTTTAAAGCATCATTACCAAGATTTGAGAATGTTCCACGCAAACCTGCCAGACCGCTAATGATAATAGCTGTAAACCAATGTGGATTAGGTTCCAGATACATCCGGGAATGTGAGTATAGGAACCAGATGGTAGAATGAAGCAGGTGTCACTGGAGATAGAACTTTCGAGGCTTATGCCTACGAAGCAAAAGAGGGCGGAGTTGGAACAGTATCAGACGCCTCCACACATTGCGGCCAAGATACTATATCGCGCACTGAGTGACGACTGCATCGAGGGTAAGGTCGTTGCAGACTTTGGATGCGGAAATGGAATATTTGCTATAGGTGCGAGTCTGCTAGGAGCTGAAAAGGTCTACGCTATTGATAGCGATCCGGATGCACTTGAAATTGCCAGGCAGAACGTATTGAACACAAGTAGCACGATAGAGTTGATCCAGGATGATGTCTCCGAATTCGGTACTTTAGTAGATACGGTCGTGATGAATCCTCCGTTCGGCAGCCAGAAAAGAAATGCCGACATCCCATTCATAGAAAAAGCGTTGAAATACTCTAAAGATTTTTATATTCTGCTTAATTACAAAGCTGGCGATTTCTTGGAAAGGATCATCGAGGGAAAAGGGGAAATTTCCTGGGCTGAGAATGTCGAGTTCCCCCTTGCCCATTCGTTTGATTTTCACAGGAAAGAGATGAAGATGATTCAAGCTAGAGCGTCAAAGGTGAAAGTATGGTAGGTCGGTTAGTGTTGCCAGGTGAGTTCTTGGGTACAGAGGAAGAGTTCATAGCTGGTAGTGGGACGTATGAAGAAAACGGAAGGGTATATTCTTCCAACGTTGGAAACGTTGAAGTCGGACAGGACTACAGAGTGAAGGTCAAGGGGAACAGGGAAGACATAGTTGTTCAACCCGGAGACGAGATAATAGGTGTCGTGACCGAAATCAATGAGCCCCTGGTCGTTGTTGCAGGAGAGTACCTGATAAAGGCGGGGAAGGTGTACGGCATCAAGACACGTGCTCTGGTACACGCGAGCAGGATAACTGGTCACTACCTGGACCAGTGTTCCAAGGTAGTAAAGGCAAGGGACGTTGTCAGGGGGAAGGTCGTCTCTACGAGGGGAAAGATAGACATGACTTTCGAACCCCAGGATGAGGGAGTCATCTATGCGTACTGCTCTAGATGCAGGAAGCCTCTGCAAAGGATTAATAGCGGTCTCTATTGTACCTACTGTCAGA
>CAYMEF010000002.1:0-61659 GCA_964389625.1 uncultured Thermoplasmatales archaeon | reverse complement strand
TCATTCAGTTTATCCTCCTTGCTGCTCTTAGTCAGTCCGTAGAGCAGCAAAAAAGGGCTGTGTTATGGTCCCCGTTTATGGATATGGGAAGGAATAAAATGTTGTCAGTTGGGATAGATACCCACGAGAAGGAACACTATGTGGATATACAGAACGAGAATGGAAGGACCTTGTGGCACTGAAGGATGAGAAACAACAAGAAAGGGTCTATAATACCACCGTATTGTCCTCTTTGAACCCGATGACCTCCATGTGTGATTCGATTAATTCCTCCTCCCTCCAATGAACTTGTCACTAAATTCCAATCCTGCCTACTGTATCTAAGTCTCCCTGTCCATCTTAAAAAATGAAAAAAATGAATTTTTGCCTCAAAGTGCGGTGAACAATCCAGGTCTCATATGATTATACAACGTTTGGAAGTAACAGTTGTCGCCCCCCGTGCCACGACTGGAGAGGTTCGGTCCACCCAGCAAGTATTACCGTCCGATGAATCTTTACCCTGAGTAAAAGTGTGATCGGACCTCACTATGCAGTTTTCCCCCCCTTTTCGGTAAACCAGTTTGTCGGAATGTCTAATATTCTAGACGCGCTTTTTGCTAATATGATAGTGGTTCTAGGATATGGTATGATCGGGTCTGTGATAGCGAATGAACTATCACTGAATGATTCTGTCGTTGTGATAGATAAGCGGAAGATTGTAGACACTCCCTTCAAGGTCTTGCAGGGAGACATATTCGATTTCAAAGACACTCTGGAGAAGGCTGATGTGATTGCTTCTGCTCTACCCGGCTCGATCGCGTTTGGGGTAATGCGCAGGCTCGTGAGCATGGGGAAGAAGGTTGTGGACGTCTCGTTCATGCCGGAGAGCTCGCTTTCCCTGAATGAAGTTGCGCTCAACAACAATGCCCTTCTGATACCTGATGCAGGCTATGCCCCCGGGCTCACCAACATCATAAGCGGTCACTTCTACAAGAAGTACGATGCCAAGCGTATAGAGATCTACGATGCCGGGCTTCCCCTGACAAGGATACCACCCTTGGACTACAGCATAACCTGGAGCATAGAGGGACTGATCGATATCTATACCAGACCAGCGAGGTTCGTCAAGGACAACAGAATCATGACGATTGACCCCCTAGATAGTATCGAATCTGCCACGTTCCCCGGGATAGGTGATCTGGATTCTTTCTACGTGGATGGGCTGGGCACTCTGCTGGATACACTGAAGGGGGTCGATATGTTTGAAAAGACGTACAGGTACCCCGGTCACCTACAGAAGATAAAGTTCCTGAGAGACATGGGATACCTTTCAGGAGATAAGATCGACGGAACATCTCCCAGGTCGATAACCACGAACCTCTTCGAGAAAAAACTGGGAGTAAAGGCTGAGGACCTGTGCATCCTTGAAGTCAAGGCCTACGGTAGAGAACAAAAGGAGGTTAGATATGTGGACTACTACGACAAGGGGAGAAAGGTTAGCTCAATGGCCAGAATGACCGGATTCCCGGTGGCAGCTATTGCGGGACTCGTTCGGGAGGGGAAGATCGATGGTAAGGGGGTGGTTCCACCGGAGTACCTGGGGTTTGACGAGGCTCAGTTCCGTCTGATAATGGACAGGCTGAAAAAGATGGGTTTGAATATTGATGTCCCGTAGTCCTTATAGTGAACTACCGGGTGATGGAGTCAATATTCCATCCACCCTCTTCATCAGGACTCTTGCTTAGGCACTAGAGGGCTTGCCTTATGGACCTATCCAGGACATCTATTCCCTCGTCTACCTCTCTCTCTTTAATGATAAGGGGGGGGATAAGCCGGATGGCTCCCTGTCCAGTGGAGAGCAGGAGGAGACCATTCTTGAATGCATTGTCCAGTACCTTGTCTCTCAGTTTAGTATGGCACTCCTTTGTCTTACTGTTCTTGACGAAGTCCAGTGCAAGCATCAGTCCCAGACCCCTGACGTCGCCTATCTCCGTGTATTTTTCCTGAAGTTCCAGCAGCCTCTTCTTCATGTATTTTCCCATCTCTTCCGAGTTCTTCACAAGGTTCAACTTTTTTATCACATCTATAGTGGCAACACATGCGGCGGAGGCGATCGGGTTACCGCCATAGGTATTGGAGTGCATCCCCTTCTCCCTGAAATTCATCTCTTCCTTCATGACCACTGCACCCATCGGGATGCCCGATGCGATCGATTTTGCCAGTGCTATGGCATCTGGCTCCACACCGAAGTGTTCGGAGGCAAAGAACTTACCCGTCCTTCCAAATCCCGTTTGCACTTCGTCCAGTAGGAGGGGAATGCCGTGAAGGTCTGCCAGCTTTCTCAACTCCTTCAAGAAGTTCTTTGGGGGGACTATGTATCCTCCCTCGCCAAGTATAGGTTCTACCAAGAAACCCGCAACATCGCTCGGGTGAACGTATGTCTTGAACACGTAGGAATCAATAAAATCTATGACTCTGTTCACGAGCTCTGAAGGGTCTTCGTATCCATCTATGCCGAACGGATTCCTGTAGGGGTCTGGAAAGGGAACGTGCTCAACTCCGGGCATGAAGGGGAAGAATCCCTTGCGTTGCTGTGCCTTGGAAGCAGTAAAGCTTAGGGACCCGTGCGTCCTGCCGTGGAATGCGCCTATGAAGCCGATGAACTGGCTCTTATGGGTGAAAGCCTTTGCTATCTTTATTGAAGCTTCCACGCTCTCGGTGCCGCTGTTTGTGTAAAAAACTCTCTTCCTGAATTTCCCAGGAGTCACTTCCGTGAGTCTCTTCGCTGCTTCCACATATACCTCCGTATAGAAGTCCGTTCCAGCAAAATGCCAGAGGTTGTGCAGCTGGTCTTCCACTCTCTTGACAAGATCCGGGTTGTTGTATCCAACATTCGTCACGCTTATTCCGCTCGTATAATCTAGGTAGACGTTGTCATCAACGTCCTCCACGTATACTCCAACTCCCCTGCGACCAACGACCGGTAAAGTCTGGGTAGTGGTAGCCATGTACTTGTTGCTCATCTCTATAATTCTCTTCGTATTCTTTCCTGGCGGAGACACTCTTATTGAAATTTCCTTCAGGTCGTGGACTGACATATGGGGGTGATGTCCCGCTCTATCTTTACGTTGTCGGTAAACCACTTTACATCTAACGTCCCGGCACTGAAGAGATAGCCGACTCCGCTATTCCGAAGGACAGTCAAACACTCCTTCCGCGGGTCATTCTTGGAGGATTTGAGGCCACCCAGATCACAAGTACGGCGTGACAATCTGCCATGCAACTTTGCCCGGAGTATGTGTGACTTATCTCAGATCAGAAGCAGTAAACAGGTTGACCATGATAATATAATACATCCCGGCAATGAGTTGCCATGAACGAGTCCTCGCGCTCAACGGACAGATCGCACGCCATGTTTGAAGAGGCAGAACGTGTCCTGCCCGGGGGAGTGAATGGTAACATCAAGTTCCGGAATCCTTACCCGGTCTTTCTCTCGCATGCAAACGGCTCTCACCTGTGGGATATTGACGGCAACGAGTATGTGGATTATGTTCTGTCTTACGGTGCACTTATTCTTGGTCATGGCCATCCCGTGATCAGGGAAGCGTTGGAGAGGATCATTGACTCCTATGGTACGACGCTGTTCGGCAACCCCTCACCACAGGAGGCGGAATTTGCAGAGATCTTGCTGGACAGGTACATGAAGGGGGGGAAACTAAGGTTTACAAATTCAGGGCTTGAAGCGACTCTTCTCGCAAACAGGCTTGCAATGGCAAAGACGGGGAAGAGGAAGATAGCAAAATTCGATGGACATTATCACGGTGCAAACCCATTCTTGCTTGCCAACTACAGGCCAAAGAAGAGGGGAAAAACAGGCAGGGTAGAAAAGGAGCCTGACAGCAGTGAAGTCAAAGGTGGTCTTCTCGATAATATCGTCGTGCTTCCCTTCAATGATACGGAAGGTACAAGAACTATCCTTGAAGAGGAAGAAGTCTCATCGATAATAATGGAACCGTTTGAAGACGGTTACATCCCTGCCAGACCGGACTTCGTGCAATTCCTCAGAAAATACACAAGGGACAACGGGATAATTCTGGCATTCGACGAGGTCAAGACAGGATTCCGCATCCGACTGGGAGGAGCGGCGGAGTATTACGGAATCCGGCCGGACCTGGTGTGTCTGGGAAAGATCATCGGTGGTGGGGCGCCTATCGGTGCTGTGATGGGAGAACCCGATATCATGGACGCTCTGGACCCAAGGACCAGTCACGATAAGAGGGTTTTTCACTCCGGAACCTTCAATGGAAATCCCATAAGCATGACGTTAGGGATGGCAACGGTGAGCGAGCTAGCTTCAAACGACAACTTCTCCCGTATAACGAGAAGGGCTACAGAACTTAGAAACGGCCTTTCTCACACTCTGGAACAATTTGGAATACCTCACAGGACATATGGGGAGGGCGGGGTAGTGAACTTCACGATCTCAGAGGATGAGATAAGTACTTTCCGTGATATATCGGAGGTCAACATGAATAAGAGAAGGGTTATCGACAACGGGCTGCTGAAAGAGGGGGTCTATGTCATCCCTACCAGCAGATACATGCTGAGCGTTGCGCACTCTGAGGAGGACATCGATAGAACCGTTGAATCGCTTGAGACCGCACTGAAGGATCCAAGTGCGAATAGTGTACTTTCCGATTAGGAAGGCGACTATCGATGGATAAGCTGATGTCGATGCGGGAATCAATTTCCTCATTCGTTCACGACGGCGATTCCGTTTACATTTCTGGCTTCACCCACCTGATAGATTTCTCCGCGGGGCACGAGATGATCAGACAGGGGAGGAAGGATCTGAATTTGATCAGAATGACACCCGACGTTATCTATGACCAGATGGTCGCAGCCGGGACGGCCTCCAGGCTGGTGTTCTCATACCTCGGTAATCCCGGAGTGGGGTCGCTGCACTGCATCAGACGCAGCGTGGAAAAAGGCGAACCCAACAGGGTTGCCATAGAGGAATATACCCACGGAAGCCTCATATCGGCACTGTTTGCCGGAGGATCCAATATCCCCTTCTTCCCCGTCAACGCGGTCGGCAGCACGGACCTCCCAAAGTTCAATGAGAACTACAGAGAGGTCACGGACCCATTCACAGGGCAGACGGTTTTGGTGGTAAAGCCCTTGAAACCTGACGTGGCTATAATCCACGTACAGAGATCCGACTCGGACGGAAACTCTCAAATGTGGGGAATAACCGGAGAGCAGAAGGAGGTGGCATTTGCCGCCAGAAAGGTAATAGTCACCGCAGAAGAGATTGTTGATTCCACCACCATCAAGGGAGACCCCAACAGGACTATAGTGCCGGGTTTGGTGGTCTCCGCTGTCGTTCACGATCCTTGGGGGGCTCACCCGTCTTACGCCCAGGGCTTCTATGACAGGGACAACGATTTTTATGTCAAGTGGGACGCGATCTCAAGGGACAGATCATCGGTGGACAAGTATCTTGAAGAGTGGGTCTACGGCGTGAACGATAGGGAAGAGTTCACGGCAAAACTTGGGACAGACAGGCTAGAGAAACTGAGAATGAGAGCCCGAATGGTCAATTCTGTGAACTGGGGGAGTGTGGGATAGAATGGAAAACAGGATGCGGATGGCACTCCAAGCTGCCAAGGAGATAAAGGACAACGATGTGGTACTGGTAGGGGTCGGACTGCCAAACATCGCCGCAAATTTCGCAAAAAAAATCTACTCCCCCAGGTTGGTACTTGTCTACGAGTCAGGGTCTATAGACTGTGCCCCAGACAGGCAGCCGCTATCGATAGGCGATCCCTCTCTGTCAGAAAACGTCTCTGCGCTCTACTCACTGTTTGACGTCTTCTCCTACCTCATCTCGGGTGGGAGGATAAACGTGGGTTACCTGGGTGCGGCACAGATAGATTCGAGCGGGCACATCAACACAACGGTGATAGGCGACTACTACAGTCCGAAAGTCAGGCTTCCAGGAAGCGGAGGAGCTTGCGAGATTCTTTATTACGCAAACAAGAGTGTGGTGCTGATTGAGCTCTCCGAGGCCAAGTTCAGGGACCGGGTGGATTTTGTTACGAGTTCAATGCAAAAAACAGTGGGGGAGGATTCGAGGACCGTCAGGGATGAGGTAATCATAACAGACAAGTGCGTCATCAGGGCAAGGAACGGAGGGAGACCTGAGATCGCATCGATCTACCAAGACACCGATACTTCGGAGCTCCGCAGGCTTGCCGAGAAACTCAATATCGTTTACCCGAACGATGTAAGGGTGCTGGAAGACCCGACCGAGAGGGAGATAGAGATTCTTGAATCCATGGACCCCAAGGGGGGAACCCAGGGGAGGTGATGAAGTGAGCGATAACGAGGTGTATGTTGTTTACTACAAGAGAACCGCCTTTTCGCGGTCAAGACCAAACGAACCCACGAGGGACGTATTTAACCAAATAAGGATGGACGTTGCGTATTCTAGGCTCATAAGGGACGCAGTGGAAAGAACCGGGATCAGACCAGCAGAAGTGGATGACGTTATTACCGGATGTGCCTACCAGAGGGACGAAAACTGGACGTACGGGGGGAGGCATCCTGTCTTTCTTGCGGGCCTCCCGTATGAAGTTCCATCTATGTCCGTGGACAGGGCTTGTGCCTCCTCCATGAATTCAATCTCCATAGGCGCGATGGAGATCGTGAGCGGAAACAGCGACATAGTCTTCGCTGGCGGATTTGAGCACATGACGCATATTCCGCGCCTTTCAAACAAGCTCTGCACCCCTCTCATAGAGGACCCGAGGTACTCAGAATACAGGATGAAAGAGGCATACAATATGGGGCTCACAGCGGAAAATCTCGCTGGAACGAATGGAATCACAAGGGAAGAGATGGACAGGTTCTCTCTGGAAAGTCACAGGAGGGCATTCGGTGCAACAGAGCGCGGCTGGTTTAAGGACGAGATTCTTCCAATAGAGGTGGAATCCGCTGAAGGCAAGGTAGTGGTTGATAGGGACCAGAGCATAAGGGGTAACACATCTTATGAGCAATTAGCCGCACTGCCGCCCGTCTTCAAGGAGAACGGCCTCATAACGGCGGGAAACTCATCACCCCTCAACGCAGGGACGTCACTGGTCGTCCTTGTCTCGGGAAGGAAGATGAGGGAGTACGGTTTCTCCCCCCTCTCCAAGATCACAGGGTTTGGATGGGCAGGAGTTCCCCCCTATATGATGGGGCTGGGGCCGATCCCCGCATCGAGGAAAGCACTAGACAGGAGAGGGCTAGGGGTGGATGATGTTGATCTGTGGGAAATCAACGAGGCGTTTGCGGTGGTCGTCTTGAATGCCATCAGGGAGTTGGGACTAGACGGTTCAAAAGTGAATACGAATGGAGGGGCCATAGCCATCGGTCACCCGCTCGGGGCCTCAGGGGCAAGGCTCGTTGGCACACTATCCAGATCGCTCAAGGAGAATGGAAAGGAGAGAGGGATATCGACGCTCTGCGTCGGAGGCGGGCAGGGCTATTCAACGATTATAGAAAGGGTTTAGTCCTCTCTGATCGGCCCTAAACGTTTTTTCTTTGGTCCGAGATCCCGGGCCTGAGTACGTCGAACATCTTTCTAGATAACTTTGATATGAACCCCTTGGATATTCCGAGCTGCTTTGCCGCACCGTCGATCGACACTTTTCTCGGAAAGTCGAAGTAACCTATCTTCATAAGTTGCTGAAGCATGAGCATCATGCTCGGAGAGAAGAAGAGTCCTAGGTAACTGTCAATATTGCCCTTCAGCAATCCATATCCATCCTCCATAGTATATTCCTCGACCTCAGCAGCCTGTTGCAGCTCATCAATTATCAATTTCTTGTAGTTCTTTGGTCCGCCCACAGGTATCAGAAAGTTCCAAATCTCGTACTCGTTTTCGTATGTGACATGGACCGGGATCATCTCTTCGATCTCCTTTATTCCCCTGTAAATGCTGTTGTGGGATCTGAATTGAAAAGACAACAGGAACATCTGGTTGTGACCGCCGTTCCCTAACTCGCCTACTATCCTCGGGTAGAATCTAGAAAATCTTCCGGAGTGGACGATGTCCTTCGCTTGAACCTTCGAAGTCTTTGCGAGGGTATACGTGGTCGTCACCCCATCGGTTATCTTTCTGGAGTAGGGGACGACCAGATTTCCCTCGGGAAACATGTTATTGAGTTCTGAGGTCCAGCAGTTTTCATGATAAACTTTCACCCTAAGGTTGGACAGCTGCATCGAAAAACTCATCCTCTTTGCCGTATTTAAACCTTCTATGAGCGACGTCAAGCAAATGGATGGAACTTGGTAGTCATATAGACAACATGATTGGATAGTTCCAGTATTTCTCCCTCCTCTCTATCTCGTTATCCCGGAACATCGATATGATATTCTCCACCTCGTTAGAAGTGTGAGGACCTCCGGATAGGACGTGAAAGTCATAGGGGAGTGCATAGTCCACATTCTCCCTCGAAACTAGTCCTCTGTCCCATACGAACGTTACGCCACGGAGCTTGAATCTTCTCGTGTTGTCAACCGTCTCACTGACCGTAGTCCTGCCCGGTTTTGATCCCCTTATAGGATACCCTGCAACCAGGAAGTAGTGCTCACTCGAGACGAGAAGGCCGAATGCAGTGTGAGGTCTCCCCACAGCCGGTCCGTGTCCTCTCTCGGCACAGTACGTCTCATCACCGTTCCACCTCATTCTCGTTATGTCGTGGAAGAAGAAACGGGGTTTGTCCTCTCCGGCCACATTCCTCCACTTCGCATAGAAGGCATTCTACATGGAATATCAATTTCCTATTACCTCAGTAAGAGGGTCAATGTCCTGTATCTTAGAGAAATCGTAGAGAAAGCCGACGGAGAGGAGTTGGTGACGAATCCCCTCTATCCTTACACCGAGGCGCTCATTCACGTGGTTCCAAAACTCGGCAAGGTGGGAAGGGGTTCAGATTTGAGGAAGCATTATGACATCGGGTTCCGATTACTTCGGATACAAGTTCCAAGACAGGTCTGTGTTCGCAATGGATATCTGCAAGATTAAAGAACCAGAGCTGACAGAGACAAAGGATGATCATTTCGTTGGGTGTCATCTTTACTTACGAGGAGATCTGTCGCCAATTATCTTTCCTAAGAGGTCATTGAGCGCTGAGGTGTGTTTTGAGCGGTCGATCCCTTGGTCAACCCATTATTCTCTTGCACATTTCCGTGTGCCGGAAATTTGCGGTTTCCTAAGAAGGCTTCATCATTGCAGTTGGACCCAATTGGTTCTTTCCAAACTCGGATTTCTAACAGGGTCTCCAGATCGTTGGAAGACGCCTCGAGCTCGTCAGAAATCCGATACCGTTGCTTGGACGAGCCTGAGCACTTCATAAGTGCATACGAAATCTTTTTCAAGATTCTCCATAAATCGGGGCTCGTCTGCGCCAGCCGTTACTGATATTCAGTACTACGGGATGGAGAACCGTAATTTTGGGTTGACAGGGTTGGCAGATCCTCCTTCATGTCATGTACCTTCAAGTCGCGCGATGTGACTTTCCTTCAGTGATCTCTATAAGTCTGCTTGAGAGTCGTGATTTGATAAGTGTTGCCGTGTGACCGTATTACAGCAAGATCAATATCTATACTGAAAAGCCAATGAAGCAAAATATTTGTAGAGCACGTGAATTTGAAGAAGTGAGAGACTTATCACGCATCGAGTCGATCGTAGAGTCATCTAGAGAGGAAATTTTCAACGTGTCAAATGAGATCTACCGTCTGGCAGAGATCGGAAGTGAAGAGAGAAAATCTTCTGCGCTTCTCGTAAACTCATTGAAGAGATACGGCTTCAAGACAACTTACCCTTATCTCGGAATTGAGACGGCATTCAGGGCGGAATTTGGGATGGGAGAACCAACTGTGGGTTTACTGGCGGAGTATGATGCCCTCCCAAACGGTCACTCTTGCGGTCACAATTTGATATCGGGATGGGCGTACGGCACGGCAATAGTACTATCGAGAGTACTAAAGAAAGGAAGGGTGGTTGTGCTGGGAACACCATCTGAGGAGGGGATAGGTATCTACGCAGGGAGCAAGGCAACGTTTGTTGAAAAGGGGGCCCTCAGGGGTATCGATTTCGCCCTCGGAATTCATGCGATGGACTCGTGGAGCGTGGGGTGGAAATCTCTGTCAGATGTTCTCTTCCAGGCGATATTCAAGGGGAAGACGGCTCACATGGCCTACTCACCGGAAAAGGGGGTAAATGCTTTAGATGCACTGGTTACTTCCTACGTTGCGATCAACAATCTGAGAAGCTGGATAAAGAACGATAGGCTGGCAATAATAGAGATGGTAATTAGGGAGGGAGGAACTGTCACAAGCATTGTAACGGACAGGGCAGTTCTTGAGATGGAGCTCAAGACGGTAACAGGAGAATTTCTGAAAATACTTGAGAGAAAGGTATTGAAGGTCCTGGAGGGCGTGTCGCGCGCGTACGGAACCACCCTAGAAATTAAAAGGATTCAACCGATCTATGAGAATTACAGGGCCAACACCGTGATAGATCAGGTGCTTGAGGATTCTTTGAAGAGTTTCGGAGTCACGGCTACGAATCAAGACAAAGACAACAGCACGCCATCTGTCAGCACGGACGAGGCAAACATAAGTAAGGCAGTTCCAACGGGTCACATAAACTTGAAGATAGGGAAACCGGGTCTTGCCCTCCACTCAGAAGGGTCAAGAGCGGCAGCAGACCCTAGAATTGCAGTGAACGAACTCCTCCTATCCATAAAGGCATCGGTTAATGCAGTGGACAGGATCGTGAGAAACAGGAACATCCTCAGGGACGCAACCAGGGAATTCAGGAACAAGAAAGAATAGTACAGGGAGGTCTCTGGCACCATCAGCTGAGGAGGAATTTGAGCGGGGCGGCCATCATGATGCTCGATGAATTTCAGACCTAGAAATGTCCACTCTCTGAAAAATTCTTTATCCGGCCAATTCTCCCGCCCGTATTTTCCGTATTGATGATTATCGTGCGAATTTGATAAGCAATCTCTCCCCGTGAAATTCTCAATCTTAGATTTCGAAGGTAGCTGAAACCGAGAAGAGTGGCGAAATAATCACATCAACTCCCTAAACCTTTCCGCGGGGAAGCCTTCGAGTACGTGCCCGTCATAGCCACTAGTGGTCTTTCCCTGAAATAGCGAGTTGAGGGCTGCCTCCTCAGTTGCGTATACTGCTGCCTCAAAGAGACTATTTATTGCCCTACCGGAGAGGTAATCGTGACTTGATAAATCATAGTCCGACTCCTTGAGTCTACCGGAATCTATCGACTTCGGGTCCATCATAATCCTGCTTGCGGTAGAGAATGCAAGGAATATCTCGCCGCTGGAGTTGTTTCCAACTGAACCCGTTCTTGCAAGCCCTAATCCCATCCTCTTACAGAGGCGCCTGAGCAGTTCGGGCGATACAGGGGCATCGGTAGCCAGAACACCAATACAGGAACCATCCTGCACCGCTTTCGACCGTTCCGCAGCCGGGAATCTCCTGCCCAAAACGGACAGCTGGTCCCTTCTACCATAATTGGAGTTTACCAAGACTCCTACAGTATACTTCTCACCCTCGACTTCGATGATGCGCGAAGATGTACCAATCCCCCCCTTGAATTCAAAAAGTTCCATCCCGGTTCCAGCTCCCACTCCACCCTCCTCCACCGCACCTGATGTAGCCGATTTGATTGCCTTATCAAACGATTCGAGCGGGACCGGAGGCCCCTGGTTGTCATTCAGATAGCTGTCGTCACACTCGCCGACTACGGGCAGAGGCAGGTCAAAGTCCTTATCAGACCTCTCAAGAAAGTGCCTCATAACTGCCTCGTATCCAGTTCCCACGCTGCGGGTATTGGTGAGTACTATTGGTGATGCCATCAATCCAAGCTCATTAATGGAATCGCGCCCGGTCAGGATTCCGAACCCGTTCAGAACCGCTGTATGAGCAAAAACTCCCTCCAAAAAAACGTTTCCCTGATGCGGTAGGACAACCGTTGCGCCAGTCCTCTGAACGAAGGGGACATCGATCCACACCTGGCTGTGACCAACCAAGACTCCCTTAACATCTGTGATTGCATTGTACATTCCGGTTACTCCACCCATCAGATCAGAACAAAACTCCCTAATCTTCATCGTAATCTTCTTCGTATCTCCGTTTCTTTAAAACGTTTGCTGTCCTACCTCATTCATCTCGTTTGGAGGGATTCGAGACATGGCCAACCGAATGGCAGATGCCTCGAGAATAAAGACGAGGTCTAGGGGTCCGAGTCCCGGATGTTCTGGAAACGGAACCTGGACTTCGGTGGCACTCGAAATAGCTCAATCGAGAGTACTTGAATCATTTCGGCTCTAACGCGTCTTGAGCGTGCGGAGCATTCCCAATGGTTCACTATAGTAAATCCGCAGGGTCTTTCTGAAAACCGTTTACCAAATTGTTAATATACCCATTTGAGGTAAACAAATGGTAATTTTATGACGCAAGCAACTACTAATCCGCCCCCTTCTGTTAAGAAATCGTCTGCAATAAAATGGATAGCAGTGGTGGTCGTTGTGATTGTTGTCGTCGGAGCACTTGTAGCGGTCGTGGAGAATCATCCCAAACATGCTGTCTCTTCTCCACCACTCTCGATCTCTCCCACAACAACCAGCATAGCTGCACTGGCCGGCTCAACCATCACGTTTAGTCCGGGGCTCCCATCAGGAAGCAGCTTCAAGAAACTGGTCTGGAATTTTGGAGACGGACAGACAGTCACAGATACTAATGGCAGCGGGGTTGTTAGCTATGCGTATCCCGTCCCTGGAAGTTATCTAGTTTCCCTGGTCGTGTATAACGCTACGTCGATGATTTCAAACAATGCCTCACTCTTGCCCGTCACCATAAACCCCTCCCTTACGGCCAACCCTGCAGCGATAGAAGGACCTATCGTAATAGATGCATCATCAGCGGTATACGACAACGCTTCATCCACCGGAAATCAGACCATCGGTCCGAATGGGTGGGCGAACCTTTCATTTGGAGGTCTCTCTGCTCCCAGCCCATTGACTGTAGGGACAGAAACACCCAACACTGCATATACTATCCAATCGTTTACATGGAGCATTGACGGCGGCGCACAAACTATAGCAGATAACAATACCAACCTTCCGGAAACGGTCAACCTCACATTTACATCGACAGGATTTCATGTTGTGAATCTGATCACTCAGAGTGAGGACGCCTCCAATGGAAGCATAGTCAACGGTTCATACATGGAGACTATAGCTGTTGGAAATTACTCTATTGTGAAGGTAGTTCCTAGTGTTCCTATAAACAAAAACATGGTCGTCAACGCAGAATATTCGATAGGCGGTCTCAACACACTAGATCCCGCAATAGCGTACGACTTCACCTCCGACGAAGTAATCCAGGAAATATATCAGCCACTTGTAACGACGAACGGGACCTCGACTACTCAATTCAATCCAGTAGTGGCAAAGCAGATTCCAACTGTGGCTAACGGAGAGGTGACCCCCAACATGCTGAACTGGACGTTCTACATCAACACTTCTCTGAAGTTTTCAAATGGTGATCCAGTAACAGCCTACGATGTCTATATTTCCGTCGCTAGGGGTCTTCTCTTTGCAAATGATCCTGGTACTCCTGGCTGGACCCTGGCGTACGGGTTGCTGCCTGCTCCTTCAATATCGGGTCCGTTCAACGAGAGTTTCTACTGGATACACCATGCAGTAACGTGGGATAACACAACCAACTCCGTCACATTCCACATGCTTCCGACTGCCCTCACTTGGCTTCCAAATTCTTCTGCAATTTATGCAGGAGTGAATTACGGCATGCTAAACCAGTCGTATCCTGTAACGAACTACGGTCTTCCTTCATCGTTCTTGTTGGCACTATGGGAGAATCCGGTCTTTGACGTAATGGATTACAGCTGGCTGGTAGTGCATGGGGCTGCTCCACAAAATACCAGCGCTTCTTATGCATACTGGGCAAACAACTCTACAAGTCCGGGCCTCGTTTCAAACTGGAATCAGTACATTCACTATAATGCAATGGGCTCCGGTCCGTACTACTTGGCTCTATACGAACCTGCCACGTCGGTAATACTCAAGGTAAACCCATACTATGCAGCCACTCAGGGGATGCTCCCACAGAACAAGCTTATCCCAGAAGTTGAGATAGAATACCTCACGAGCGAATCGGCTGCCCAGGCACAGCTTGAGTCGGGCGAAGCGCAGTTCGGAACCAACGCCTTCCCTGTAAGTCAAACTTCGACCCTTATGAAGTACGTTAATAATCACATTCTGAATACCATTTCTGTCCCTGCTTTCGGACTCTACACATATTCCTATAACATGGACGTCAACGTGACCGGTGCCAAGATTTACGATGCACAGACAAACATTCCCTCCAACTTCTTTGCGAATCTGAGCGTGAGAAAGGCGTTCGCATATGCATTCAACATCAGCTACCTTACCAACGTGTCTTACTACTCCGATGGAATAAGTTATGCAATACCATTCTCTGGTGTCTTCCCACCGGGATCACAAGATGTTCCTTCCAACATCACCGCCGAATACCCACAGACATACAATCTTAGCATGGCGAAGCA
Organism: uncultured Thermoplasmatales archaeon; assembly: GCA_964389625.1. GTDB lineage: Archaea > Thermoplasmatota > Thermoplasmata > Thermoplasmatales. The sequence goes on along the minus strand of CAYMEF010000002.1, from coordinate 47,009 downwards.
CTATTGGGAACAGACATCGTACTATGCGAGTGGGACGAAACTCTACTTCCCACTTTTCAACGTTGCCGGGAATCCTGAGAATGATGAGATGGACACGATCTGGGCAGAGGACATCAGTGCCGCAACGAACGGACAGGTGACTGTTCTTCCCGTGGATGTTTCGTATGACCTGTGGCTTTCCTACAGCGCAGTCCCCCCTGGACAGAATCCACTTCCTCTCTGGTTCGACACCTGGGTCGGCTTTTCTCCTACGAGCCAGTATGCGAGCCCGATGATAGGGCCGTTTGGATACGATGACTATGCCGATGGCTTCTCTTATGGTGTACCCGGCTGGAACAATACGACAAACCCGGCTCAATGGGCCCAGATGTCCCAGATGTGGAATTATCTGAACCTTGCGGGTGAGACTACCAACACCAGCCAGATATCTCTGGATTACTACAAGGCAGACGTAATTGCAATAAACCTCTACTTGTACGTGGGAACGATGGAACCTGTCAACATTCTCGCCTTCAGTTCATCCATCAAATCTTCCTCGCTCGCTGCCACCGAAAATCCAGTTGAGGGAGCTAATCTGGTAATCTACTACGCGCTTCAGTACAACACTTAGACACAGTTCCTTTCTATCTTTTTTCCTATTTTTCGTTTCTTTCTTTGTTTTTTTCTGGAATGGTGCGGTGAAGTGCCGTCCAATTTATCCAGCAGTTCAGGCAAGCAGCTAAGTGCGTTTGATAGAATGACTGCGATTGCTCACTGTGTCTAATTATGGTTCTTTCCTTCACATCATCGCCTCTCCGCCGGTCATCATCGTGCCGACCACTCCGTCCGCTCCGGTCATTGAGTCACTAAAGTGGTTGGTTCCACTTCTGTGCTCATAGTACTGTCCCGTGGTTTTGGCAAGAACATTGGGACGTTTTTAATGAGTTGTGAAGGCCAATATTCTAAATCAGGATTCTCGGCTCGGGTCAACCACCTCTCTCAGTCTGTCACCCACTACACTCAGCAAGTTCATGGCTGCGTGAGGAAGAACGAAAGTGAGTATCGTTTCACGTACAGCCACTGGAATTAGCAAGGGTAGCATTCCAACTAGGTGAACATAAAGATTCACTAGAGGTCTACAAAGGCATTGTTGTAGAGCATTCCTTAATGACTTCTTCCGTGGTGAAAGGTGAATTGAGACTTTAATTAACGAAGCTTTTAAGGGTTTCAGACAGGCGACCAATTAGCATACTGAATGTCGCAGTATACTGAAAGCTGGTAGACCGACATTCGAGGCCCGTAATTGAAGAGGAAATTATACCGGCTAGTTGGTAAAAAGGGCAATCTCACCGAGACTGACCAAACCTATTTACCAACGAAATATATTAGAAAGAATGAACGACAGCGAAAGAGGCAAAGTCTTCGATTACTGGAAACTTGCACTGAAGATTCACGAGCTTGGGGAGGTTGGGAGCAGGGAGTTTAAGTCATCTAAAATCCTCACGGATATCCTGAGAGATCACGGCTTTGAAATAACTGAACAATTCATGGAGATGCCTACTGCTTTCAAGGCAGAGAAGATCAAGGGAAATGGCAAGCCATCCATAGCTTTCTTAGCAGAGTACGATGCCCTCCCGGGAATTGGACACGCGTGCGGTCATAATCTGATAGCATCTTCGGCTGTCTTTTCTGCAATCCGAGCCTCTGAAAAGATGAGGGATGGCACCATTTCTGTGTTTGGGACTCCTGATGAAGAGGGATCAGGAGAATGGGCCGGTTCAAAGATAGTGATGGTTGACAACGGTGCCTTCAAGGGCATCGACCTGGTGCTCGGTTCCCATCCGGGGGATGGTTGGAGCGTAGGGGACCAGTCTCTCGCGGACCTTGATTATGAAATCACGTTCAAAGGGAAATCCTCTCACGAGGCCGCTAATCCAAACAATGGAAGGAGTGCTCTGGATGCTGCCATACTCACTTATACAGCTGCGAACATGATGAGGCAACACGTCAGGAGAGATGTCAACTTCGTTATGCATGGGATAATAAAGGAAGGAGGAACTGCGCCTAACGTTACTCCAGAAAGGGCAGTGCTGACATACGGAATTAGGACGTCTGACGTTAAATACCTAAAAGACGTCACTGCCAGGTTCATGAAGATAGTGGAGGGTTGTGCGAGTGCAACGGAGACTGCTTATTCAATTCGGAAGATAGGGAGACTATACTCCACTACCAAGATCAACAAGACGTTATCCAACAGCATAAGGGAAAGGCTGGTTGCTAGAGGTATCGAATGTCCTACCCTTGAGACTACATTGTCTGAGCTCCCCGAAGGTTCTACCGATTTTGCAAACGTCACTCAGGTAGTGCCTGCCCTAGAGGTAGCTTTCCAAATCGCAGAAAAGGGGACCCCCTGGCACTCCAGGCAATCGCTAAAGGCCGCCAAGTCCATCAGGGCGAAAGAGGCACTTGCCACAGTGATAGATGTTCTCAGCGATACTGCGGAAGAGTTTTCAAACAGCAAAAAATTCAGAGACGACATCAGGAGAGATTTTTTGTCCAAGTGATCTTGCTTCCGGAGCCCTTTGGAAATTCCCACAGTAGTGCAATGAGAAACTGGTGCGGTGGTCAGGGCCCCAATAAATATCTCATCACAGAATTTCTGGCCGTGAGCCAGAAGCATCAAGACACACACTAAATTGAGAAAGAGCGGAGTGATGCACAGTATCTTTCAACTGCGAGTCCCATTATCACGACCATACTACCCTCTTTATCTGAGGGGTAAAGATATCCTGCCCTCCCTGAAAGCTCGGAAGACTCTCCCTTAGGGTCCCGAACGTTATTCGTGTTCTGTTACTGAGTTTTTTGTCGAACTTCCTTCCTTTGTTCTGAGAGAAGGAACCTTTCGAACCAGTCCAACATCTCTTCCAGTCTCTTGACACGGTTTTTCGGCTTGCCAAGCAATGGCATGTCGTGACTCTCTCCCCTGAATGTCACGAGTTTAGTCTCCGTTCCCTGCAGCTTGAGCTGAGTGAAAAGTTCGTATCCCTGCCAGATCGGGCACCGATAGTCGGCCTCATTCTGGATCAGAAGTAGGGGTGTTGTACAGTTTCGAATGTGCTTTATGGGGGACTTCTCCCAGTAGACATCAAGGTTCTCGAATGGGGTTCCCCCGATCTGGTCATAGTCGAATGATGGACTAATGTCACCAGAGAAATAGTCAGATATGGCATCTGCAAACGATCTGTCCGAGACAGCTGCTTTGAATACATTCGTGTGGCCCACTATCCAGTTTACCATAAATCCACCATAGGAACCTCCAGTCACACCTATATGGTCAGGATCCAACCCGAACTCCTTCACAGAGTATTCAACCAGCTCCATAATGTCCTTGTAATCCCTTTCGCCGTATCTTGTCACAACCGCAGCATGAAAATCTGGTCCATAACTATCGCTTCCTCTGGGGTTGCAGTATATCACGCTGAAACCCATGGAGTTCATAAGATGACTTTCAAAGATAAAACTCTCCCCAAAAGCTCCTCTCGGGCCCCCATGGATCCTCACTATCGTTCCCTTTCCCCGCCCTCTAAGGATCCACGCCTCGATATCCTGGCCATCCGTTGCACGGAAATGAAAATTCCTTGGTCTCTCAAGTCTCCACTTCTCGACTGTTTCGTTCCCATTATAGAGAAGTCTAACCTTTCCATCGTACCTGTATATTCCAGACGGTGTGCTTGAGCTCTGAGCAACGAAGCACAGTCCGCTATCATCAAAATCGAACGAGTCTATGCTGAAATCTCCCACCACGACGGGGTCCATTTCTCCACGATCGCCAATCCGATAGACTCCCGCTCTACCATGGACGGTGGCAACAAAGTAGACGTACCTTCCATTCGTCCTTATCAGCCTCGAGCTTACCATCCAAGAATCCATGCTCAAGGAGGATCCTGGAGAGAGTTCATGATTTTTCATCACTTCATTCAAAACGCCGTCCTTCCAGAGAACCAGTTCGGGAGCCTCATCAATGCTCCTCAGTTGTTTGTTGAGGAAGAACGCAAGTGTTCCATCTTCAAGATATTCCATTGAAGAGGGCCCTCCTATACCAGAAGGTCTGAGAGGGATACCTGTGGAGGACTTTAGGTATAATACGGAACCCCTTTTCAGAGATAGAATTCCGATCTGACAATGATAGTCGTCAGAACCCAGGGGTCTGACCTCCAACGCTATATCTTTACCCGTAGGACTTATGGCAAAATCCCTGATTTCATCTTTCCCGTCCATTATGATGGAAGTCTTGCCGCTCGTGCCGATGTGCAGGAGCTCGTAACTGAGATCCTGCAGGAATCCCTTCCCATCGGCATACAAAGGAATGTTCTCGATAATTCTGAAGTCTTCCGTCTTAGACCGCTTCTCAACGAGCACGTAGACTCCCTTTGAGTTTTCGTCCCACTCCATTTTTAATATTCTACCCTCTATCTCTTTGACCCTATAATCGCTGTAATTCTCCATGTCTCTGACATATATTACGGTCTTCTCCCCCTCCTTTGACTGGTAAGCCATACGTTTCTTCGTTCTGTCAAAGACAATGTTAGAATCCCTTTTCCCTCTTGTAAATCTTACTGCCTTTCCGTCACTCAATTGGTAAATTCCAGTCGTATAATCGTTCTCTTCTCTGTTTGGTTCTGCCATTTCAAAGAGAATCTTTCCTGCGGCAACGTTAACATTTCCAATATACTTTAAATCATAAAGGTTCTCTGGTTTTAAATGAGTTAATTTTGAAGTGCTAGTCTGGGTTTTCATAGCGCTCAATCCTTCTTTCTCTATAAATGTTTTTGACACTCTACTATGATTGGATAGTAAATATTCTTAACAGCTTGTTTTTCCCTCCAGCGACACTCATCAATGCATAGTATCGCCTCGGGGGAGCAGAGGAGGTGAATTGTGGTACAACTATCCTCTCAATCGAGTTGTCTAACTTAAACGGGGACAATAACATCTGGAATGCACCTTCCATTTAAAGTGGAAGGAAATACTGGGAGAGCTGGTACGGCTTGGTCATGCATCCATCGATCGGTGCCATGAAGGATTATGCAAGGTTGATGAATGTTCATCTTGACAATATACTGAACCATTCCATCCACCACATTACCAGTGCAAGTGCTGAGGACATCAATTCAAAGATAGCACTCATGGAAGAGATGTCTTTTTGTTACAGGAACAGGGAGCACCTGAGGAATGCAACACACTTCATGTGCGGTAATCTACAGCTCTATCAATGAACCCACATGAAAGTCGGATGAGCCATTTTTCATGCAGTCGCCTGTGAAATATGTTCGAATCGTGATAAATCAGGTGTCTAGAAGCGTTCAGGAAAGAGCTTCTTATAAATAAGGTACTCGATATATAACATAGGGACAAGTGCAAGAGCTGATAGCAATGTGAATATCAAGTTCAATTCCCCCCCATATCTGAAATAGTACTGGATGAACTGCAGGTTGAACAGGAGGTCAACGAACATGCAGAGAAGTATGTACCAGTATCGGGCCAGATCGTCCCTGGCCCATCTCCTCCAGCTCTTTCCATGATCCTCTATTGCCTTCTCTCTCTCCTCCCCTTCCAGCTTCCTTATGAAGAACAATTTCGCATCATCCTTCTTTCATTGCCCAGAGTTCACATGCTGAAGGTCGTTTATCACAGCAGGCTCAGCTTTCTTTATCGAATTTATATCACTTTCGGACGCCGCTATGTCCTTCGAGAAATGGCAAGCCACCTTATGTCCCTGCCTTATTTCCTCAAGCGCTGGCTCTTTCAGTGAACATATCTCCTGCGCAAACCTGCATCTTGTATGGAACCTGCATCCAGACGGGGGGCTGGAAGGCGACGGAACATCTCCGCTCAGCACTATTATATTCCTCTTCATGGATGGGTCTGGTATCGGAATTGCGCTCAGGAGTGCCTGGGTATAGGGATGAATGGGGTATTCAAACAGTTCATCAGTTGCGGCTTCCTCAACTATTTTGCCTAGGTACATGACGATCACCCTATCGCTAACTGCTCTGATAACTGCCAGATTGTGGGTTATAAATAGATACGTCATCCCATATTTCTTTTGCAGCTGCTTCAGCAAGTTCAGGATCTGAGCCTGCACAGAAACGTCCAGAGCTGAGGTAGGCTCATCCAGAATAAGAAACTGGGGCCTGATTGATATCGCCCTCGCAATCGCTATCCTCTGCCTCTGTCCGCCGCTGAATTCATGCGGGAACCTGAAAAGATGATCCTCGTTTAGGCCCATCTCTGATATTGACTGTAGAATGTAACTCTGTGCTTCCCTTGCGTTCACCTTCCTTCTTTTTTGTCCTTTCTTTACGTCGGGAATCCCCTGCTCGTCCTCCGGAAGCCCGTTTATGAGAAGTGGTTCTGCAATGATATCCTTGACAAGCATCCTGGGGTCAAGCGAGGAAACGGGGTCCTGGAATACGACCTGTACCTTCTTCCTGAATTCTTTCCTGAGTCTCTTGTTTCTGTAAATGTCGTTCTTCTTCGCTGCATTTATGATCTTTCCCTCCTCTCTCTTGATTTCCCTAGGCTTATTTGTTGTTATGCTGGAATACAATTTTTCAACTTCTTCTGCCATTCCCTCATTTGGCTTGTAAAACAGTACTCCTGCGGTCGGTTCCACAAGGTCGAGCAGCAGCCTCCCTAGAGTGGTTTTTCCACACCCCGACTCGCCCACAAGTCCTACGGTCTCTCCCTTGTATATCTTTACACTGACGTCGTCCACTGCATATACATACCCCATGGTCCTTCCGGATATGCCCCCCTTGATAGGGAAGTATTTCCTTATCCCTATGCCCTGTATGAGAACATCATCCAAATCAGCTCACCTCCTTCCCATAGAAAAGATGGCAGGCAACTGTATGCCCTTCAGATACTTCTATAGTCTCCGGTTTTTCAACTTTGCATTTGTCAAATACGAACCTGCATCTTGTATGGAACCTGCATCCAGACGGAGGCGTGATCAAATTTGGAACGTTGCCCGTGATAGCCTTAAGGTCCTTCGTTGGGTTATCAACCCTTGGAATGGATTGGAGAAGGCCGATGGTGTAAGGGTGCTTTGGATTATGGTAAAGTTCCTCCGTTGTTGCAGTCTCAACTATGTTGCCTGCATACATAACCGCGACCCTGTTGCACGTCTCAGCAATGACCCCAAGGTCATGGGTTATGAGTATTATCGAAGTCCCTATCTCCTTTTGAAGGTTTCTTAGAAGCTGGAGTATCTGGGCCTGGACAGTTACGTCCAGCGCTGTTGTTGGTTCGTCAGCTATGAGTATGCGTGGATTGTTCGCCAGCGCTATGGCTATGGTGACTCTCTGGAGCATCCCTCCGGAAAGTTCATGAGGGTATGCCTTGAGTATGCCGTATGGATTCGGTATGTCAACAGATTCAAGAAGGTAGAATGACTCCCTCCTTGCCTCAAGCAACACAGGGTCTCTTGTCTTTCTCTTGAGCTGCCTTGATATTTTAACAAGATTGACCTTTCTGGACTCCTTGGAGAGGGCCTTGATTATTTCAAGCTGTTCCTCCTCATTAATGTTGCCCAGCAACTTTTCCTCCAGTTCGTCGTCTTCCAATGACCTTTTCAGCATGTTTTTGTATCTCTCCCTTGCCTTGGAGAAATGGCGTCCGCTCTCTATAAGTATGTCAAGATGCCTCGACAATGATTCCGTGCCCCTATTCGCTTTACTGATCTTTTCAAGCTCTTCTCCGAGCTCATCATAATACGTGTAGCTTATCCGTCCCTCTCTCTTCATTCTTTCAAGGTCAGGGAGATGTTCTGATGAACATTTTATTATTTTCAGCATCCTGGTCCTGTTGTGCAGCAGGAGTGTTTCAGCGATCTGGTCTTCTATGGTGTAGACGGGGTTGAGTGCAGCCATGGGTTCCTGGAAAATCATTGATATGTATTTCCCCCGGATCTTATTGTAGAAATATTCATTCCTTCGTATGAGCCTGTAATTGTGTTTTATCTTCGGCCTTTTCTTGATGACAATTTTCGCCTCGTCTTTTATATTCTTCAGAAGGTTCACGTTCCCCATCATTATCTGACCGTCTACTATCCTCCCTGGGGGGTCAGGTATGAGCCTAGTTATGCTGTAGGCAGTTACAGATTTTCCGCAACCAGTCTCTCCCACTATTCCCAGAACTTCTCCTTTCCTCAGGGTGAATGAGACGTCGTCAATAGCTTTGACAACACCCTCATATATGAAGAACTGTGTTTTCAGGTTCTTGACGATAAGAGCTTCTTCCATCTTGATCACCTCCTCAACCTGGGATCAGTGACGTCCCTCAGTCCATCACCCAGTATATTCATGGCAACTACGAACAGGAGCAACACGAGACCCGGTATCAGGATTGTCCAGTAATAATAAATTACTGTTTGGACTCCAGCTCCTCCCTCGGTAGCGAGGCTTATTATGCTCCCCCATTCAGCGAAGTTCTTTCCTGCAAATCCGAATCCGAGAAAGTCCAGAGATGCAAACGTGAGTATGACATTTCCAAAGTCTAGGGAAATTTGCACGTAGATAGGGTAGATCGAGTTTGGCAGTATGTGTTTCATCACCGTTCTGAATGACGACGATCCCGCAGCAACCGATGCTTCAACGTACTTCTGCTCTCTTATGGAAAGCACCTGTCCGCGCACGAGTCTCGTGTAATAGGGCCACCAGACTATCACCAAGGCTTCTATCATTGACAAAAATGTTTTTCCCAAGATGAGAAGCAGTGCCACAGCCAAAACAATGAAGGGGATAGAAAGGAAAATGTCCGTCACTCTCATGATTACGTCGCCCGTAATCCCACCCTTGTATCCTGCCACGGCACCAAGGATGCTTCCTAGGATGGCTCCGCTGAACACGACTATAGCAGATACTCCTAGGTCAGTCCGCGCCCCTTTGATCACGCCGTTAAAAATGTCATAACCTCCGAAAGTCGTTCCTAATGGAAAGGCGGGCTGAGGAGGAAGGGGAGTAAAATAGATATACTGCCCTCTATAATTAAGCACCTGTCTCATGATCTCTGGGTTCCCTCCTACTATAAGGGGACCAAAAATGGCTACGAACACATAGAGAAGGACTATAACCAATCCGGCCGTGGAAACAGGGTTTCTTGTGAGGAAGAACAGCATTTTAACAAATTCACTATATTTTGACTGCAGTGACTTAATCATTACCCGAGAATTCAATCCAGCCTCACCCTTGGATCAAGATAGGAGTAGATGATATCTACAAGCAGATTGGCTATTACTATGACAATCGTGAAGACGAACGTCGTTGCCATAACAGAGACAAGGTCTGCATCGGCAGCAGCTGTAAACAACCACTGTCCCATTCCAGGCCAACCAAACACATACTCCGTTACTGTTACTCCACTGAGGAGTCCAGCAAAAAATAATCCCATTACGGTTGTCGTAGCCCCGAATGCATTCCTTCTTGCGTGCTTCTTTATCACAAACGTCTCTGGTACTCCCTTGGATCTGGCTGTCTTAATGTAATCCTGTCCTAGTGTTTCCAGCATACTGGATCGCATAAATCTAGTTATAAGCCCAAAAGAAGTGAAAGCAACCACTAACGCAGGCCATATAATGTGCTTGAGAGCGTCAAGGAAGGCTGGAAAATCTCCATACAGGAGAGTATCGATGAGCATAAAACCCGTTGGCTTAGAAATTCCAGAGGAGGAGGATGAATTAACCCACAGTGCTAGATGACCATTCGACAAAAAGGCATACTTGGCAAAATTTATCTGTCCTTCTGTGTGTACTTGAATCCATATAGGTAATGGACCGTGCGGTCCAACCAAGATTAGAACCAGAATACCCACCCAGAATGTGGGGATAGAGTAACCGACCATTGCAATTATTCTCGTAGAGTGATCCACCGCTTTGTCTTTCTTCACTGCACTGGCCACACCTAGCGGTAGACCTAGGAGAATTATGATACCTGTTGCTATCATGGCCAGCTCCGCAGTAGGCGGGAACCTCCTCAGAAATTCAACAAATACTGGAGTACCTGCATCTACCGGTTCCGTGGGTGATAGGAACCCCCAGTTACCCGTCCATAGGTTCGTGAAGTAGTAAGCAAATTGAACATAGGTTGGCCCATTCAGGTGCAGTTCATGCTCTACTATGAGCCTGGCTGCGGTGGTGCGTGTTTTGCCCTCATAACCAGCAATCAGCAAGTTTATGTCTGCGTGAGAGAGAACAAAAGTGATTATCGTTACACCTACAACCACCGGGATGAGCAAAAGAAGCCTTCTAACTACGTAAACATAAAGCTTCACTAGATGTCCATAGAGAATTTCTAGGAGCCTAATAAATTTGCTCCATTTTACCATATACAGTCTGATTGATGTCAAATTTGTGGGAATTGATTGTTTATTCTTTACTTTATACCACTTCTCTTGATCATTTCTGGATAATCTAGATAACTCACGCTATCACCTTTCTCCTTTTGAGGGATAGTAAGTTGAAGAGGCATTATGAAAGATGCTTTCTGACCACAACATTATGACGATAATGTTGTGTGAGTCGGAAAGGCAGCCGCGTTACAGTCTGGGCTCAAGAGGTCGATGAATGGTTGGCTGCCCTTCGTCTCGACACACCACTCTGAAACAAAGGTGAATAAGACCTTGGTCGAGTAATTCCGACAATAAACTCTCACCATATCTCTGTGAAGGTGATCTGAACGTATATATGGCTAAGACTGTGTGAAAATTATTTTTGATCAAGTAGGGTTTACAATTTAATGTAAGATCAACCAATTAATGGCAATACGCCGAAGTCATGAATAAAACTCATTGTGACCAGACCTGATAAAGTGCATCATATATTTATCATACAGGCTCAATTGGGCCATAGATTGCGGCTGGATTTGCTCTCAATGAGGACAGAACAGTAATTGCCAGCAATGATGCATTGTTATTATTTTCGGACGTGACGTTGTATATGACCACGCCTAGAAGATATGATCCAGGCACCGAGTAGGTGTAAGAAACCTGACCATAGTCAGAAGTGACGCCTTTAGTGACCCCTATTTCCAAAATTCCAGACAGGAGTTTAACGGTCGCTCTTACGGGCTCTCGAAGAGATGATATAATGCAACACACATAGCAATCTTATGTTTCGAATAACCGGCGGACTGTTGGTAGACGGATCGGGAGACGTACCACGAAGGAATCCGGGACTGGTTGTCAGAAAAGACAAGATCTATTTTTCAGGAGAAAAGAATGTAACTGGAAGTGCAATCGAAATAGACGTAACGGGCTTGATTATCGCTCCGGGATTCATCGATGCACATTCTCATTCTGACGTGAAAGTCCTTAAGAATCCAAAAGCCCAAAACAGGATTATGCAGGGGATCACAACAGAGGTCACGGGAAATTGTGGTTACACCCCCTTTCCAGTCTCTTCGAATAACGAAGGTGAAGTAAGAGAAGACTTGGAGTCTAATGGGCTGAAACTCGAATGGAAGAATTTTGGAAAGTATGCTGATGCAGTCAACAGCAGGAAACCTGCAATCAACACGGCAGCACTCGTTGGTCAAGGTACACTAAGGTCGGCTATACTGGGTAACGCTGCAAGGAAACCAACGAAGAATGAAATAGAGGAAATGAAAGAACTCCTTAGAAAGAACCTGGAACAGGGCGCTTATGGTCTTTCGTCTGGACTTGAGTATACTCCTTCTGGATTTGCAGACGTGAATGAACTTGCGGAGGTCTGTAAAGTTGTTTCAGAGATGGGAAGAGTCTACGCCACACACATGAGGAATGAAGGTTCCTTCCTACAAGAGTCGATAGAAGAGTCTCTTAACGTATCAAAGAAATCTGGAGCAAGATTGGAAGTTTCACACCTGAAAGCAGAAGGGAGAGCAAACTGGGGGAAGGGGATTGAGCAGCTTGAAAGACTGGAAAAGGTCGTCAAAAAGGGGAAACCTGTTGGCTGGGATGCGTATCCGTACGATGCGGCCTCTACTAACCTCACCATAACAATTCCCAAGGAAATGATGGATGGAGGATTCTACAGGATGCTAGAGAGGATAAATATCCCTGACGAGAGGAAGAATGCAAAAGAGAAAATGGCAAAGAACAGGAATCCCGAAGATTGGCACGAAATAGTCTTGGAGGATTTGGAAAACCCAGAACTCAATAAGTACAACCACAGAAACATCCTTGATATCTCTAAAGATATGAAGGAAAGCTGCGAGGAAACAGTATTACGGTTGCTTGAGAAGAATCACAAGGACATTATGATCATTGCTCATACGATGAACAATCTCGACGTTGACACTATTGTGTCTCATCCACTCACTGCAATTTGTAGCGACAGTTCGGTTTACGTAGAAGGCACGGTTCACCCAAGGAGTTTTGGAACTTTCCCGAGGGTCTTCAAGAAATACGTTAGAGATCTAAATTTCATCTCTGTACAAGAAATGGTCAGGAAATCGTCATCACTGACTGCGGATAGATTCGGCATAGACCTTAGAGGGTACATAAAAGATGGCTACTTTGCGGACTTAGTCATTTTCAATCCGAACACTTTTGGAGACAAGAACACATTTGAATCACCAACTGTCCCTCCAGAAGGTGTCGAATACCTCTTTGTGAATGGAGTACTCGAGATCGAAAGGGGCAAGATAACTGCAGATAGAGGAGGCAGGGCCCTCAAGAAGGTGTAGCTGAGGTCGATTTGAGGATCCGGAGATCTGCTAAGTCTCCGAGCCTTTCATTTTCTTCTGTTGCCAACCATGACTGATTGTCTGCCATTCTCCAGAGTCAACATCTTCTAGAAACTCTCTCGTCCATGAGTATTCGAGATGGGCAACCAGAAAATCCTCGCTGTTGAAAGTTCCAGAGCATGGCTTCCCTAATTTTACAAACGACTCTCCCTCTAACGAGCCTCTACCTGTTACTATTTTCCCATCAATTGTACCGAACGGTAGTATGATCCTCTCTTGTCAAATACATCTAGGTTTGGTTCAATTTCTCTGTGACTGCATACGGAGTTCTTTCCAGGATTTACCTTCTTCCGAGCGTAATCGTAGTGGTCTGCTAGTATCCCCTTACAGGTTTCCACATCCAAGTTACCATTTTTGATAAGTTCTTCCAGTCTAAACAATCTGGCGTTGTCGGAATTTAAGGAACCGTCGTGTGCAATTTTGGACTCCCTTCTAACTTCTTCGAATTGAACAAAATTGCTCGAGGGGAAAAAACCACTGTTCTTCTTCGACAGCACATAATTGTAGGACAGGATTTCCAACAGCCCGATCTCCTTGGACTATCCGTCCGCCATAGGGTAATCATTGACATACCCTCCCGTGTTATCTTGCACTATGCGTTTTGAAAATTCGTCAAAGAACCTCGAGTTTTGAATCGCAAGTCTTAGCCCCTGGAAGATTGGGACTCCTTTTTCGTTGTACGTATCTATCTCATCCAGAGTAGTCTCGCTCGCCATGATTCCGTTTTCGCTGTAGCAGAAGTCCGTACCGCTGAACACGAGTCCTGGGGCAGTCTGCGCAACAAATCCGAGTCTTTCATCCGGAACTATCTTTAGGATTACGTTGAGTAACTCCGATAGGTAAGTCACTCCTCTGTTTGAAAGTATAGGACTTCTCATGTAAGTCGCTGAGATATTCGTAATAGTAAGTTATTTTTTATACTCCAACAAGTAAAATTCCCTCGGCCAAATTACGTTTTGAAATACTTCCTGTAGACTACTTAGAAAGCTACATAATTTTAAGGATGAACCTCATTAATTCATAAGTGGGAGGAAGTCAGTCGCCTGCTCTTGCCAGTTTCTTTTCCAGATCAGCCTTGCAATTTTCACAACAGGCATAATATTCGTGGTTTTTGTGCTTTACGATCAGTATTTCTTCTCTTATTTCCTTGCCACAGTAGTCGCAGTAAGCTCTAACACTGGTCGTTATGCTGTCAAAGCTTTGCCGTTTGCTTACTATATTCACATTGATATATTTTATATTCTTTTTGAGCAAATCCATACTGGATAGAACGACATACTTGCCGTTGGCGAGCTCAAGAACCTCTATCCTGTCCCCCTCAGGTACCTGCTCCAGGTTGTCTAATTCCAGAAGAATTAATTTCTCGCCTTCAGGGTGGGAAACGTTGACAGTAAATCGCGTAATTACATTGTTAGATATCAACGAGTTTATAGCGGATCGCACGGTGTTGCGATTAAGGTTAGTAATTCCTGCTATTTCTGTTACTGTCAATCTCGAGTCTTCAACCAGTGCTCGTAGTACCTTTGACTCGTTTTGTGTCAAGTTGATTTTCGTCACGATACCATTTCTTAAAAGATTGAGAGGTATTTAACAAATTTCCCTCTTCGTAACAGGTCAGTCGTATGTGCCCACTATCTGGGATGAGCATACTTTCTATCGATCGGTTACGGTGGTTGTATTATGAGGCTCCTCTTCCTTGATCCTGTTGGACCTACATAACATTGTCTTGCCACCTCCGTATTAGACTGGTGAATTAATGCTCTCCTTCTGCTGGTTCCACTATCATAGATACCAGCCTTCGTCAATCAGCTTGTATAGTTTAAGCGCGGAACAATAACAAACTTCATGCCTAGGTTCACTGGAGAAGGCATGCACATCCCCGTCAAGAAGAGATCATTTGCAGACAGTGAAAATAATGGGGTTTAGAGGTTATCTCTGCCTCCCATCAGCTCATAGAAAAGAAGGTCCGGAACGGACAAATAATCCGTCCCGTTGCCGATAGATCCGTTCAATCTACTATTAGTTCTCCATACATCCCTTCTTCTGCGTGTCCCGGATACTCGCAGATGTACCAATAATTCCCTGCAGCGTTCGTTGTATACGTAACGTTCTCGTAGGGGAAGTGCGAATTTCCACTGTATGGAGGAAGAAAAGATGAATACATCATCATCCTTGCATAATTAGAGCCGTTAGCATAGAGCATCCCTGTTCCGTGGTAAGTGGCGTTTCCATAATACATGCCACCGTATCCCATCATTGCGCTGTAAGAGTATGGAGGGGATTCTGTCGTTATGACCAAGTTGTGTTCCATGTTGTCCATATTGACCTCTACAAATCTTATCGAGATGCCTTGCTTGGCTACAATTGTGGGATTAACCAAACCGAAAATGACAAAATATTCCTGAGGAGTGCCGTTCATCCTGCCCATCGAGGGGGACAGTTCCACCATAATAGTTGAGCTCTCATTGACGAATATCTTGTCTGACGAATTCGCTAGGCTTATCGCTGGACCCGGCGAGGAAAGTGCAATTACTGTACTTTGTGACATATACTGGCTTCTGTAGACACTTGTGCTACCAGATTCCGAAATTGCTAAGTATGCACCGATTCCAACCACTAAAACAAGGGTGACGACAAAGGCGGAAATCATTACAATCCTCGGTCCCATTCTGTCTCACCTCTTCAATATGTCACTCTTCATTGCATCGTACTGCTCTTTGTTGATCTCACCTTTCGCATATCTTTCGTCAAGAGTATCAATAGCAGAACTTCCGTGGTAGGAGAAGTCATCATGCATATGGCGATGACCGTGATCAGAAGCAATTCCTACCATCCAGTAAATAAATAGGAAGAACAGTATTATGGGTATTATCATGAAAAGACCTCCAAATATCCACATACCACCCGATCCAAAACCCATCATTCCATACCCGTAGCCTGTTCCTGAAGTCCAGTATCTAGTCCCGAATAGGAAGGCAAGTACCACGCCTGCTATAACGAGAGCCAGTATGACGCTCAGGAATATTCGAAACATCCCTGTCAAGTCGTTTCTGAAGTTCATTAAGATTACCTTCACATTTTTCTATTGTGAAATAGTAGATAAGCGTTCAGTGAAATCAATTTCAGAATAATGAAATGTCAGCGAGAAGTGCGTTTCAACACAATCATATTGGTCGATCCATGTCTAATTTTCTCCACAATGCCCTTCTTCTCTAACCGATCGACGAGTCTGGAAACCGTGGCTCTCGACATACCGTCCAAACCAACAAGGTTCTTCTGAAGCAGAGAACCGTTGGAATCCACCAGTAAACCATACAATCTTCTCTCGCCTTCATCGAGATACTTGAGTAATTCTTCGTTGGAGATCGCTTTGGTGTCATCTGGGCGACTACTTGCAGAACTTAGGTTAGAGAGCTTAACCGACAGTAATCTTACATTCCGTTCCAGATATACGATTGAGATTGACAATAAGACTACTGAGGTTGCAAAGCCTGCAACGAAGAATGAGTCAGTTATGTCCTTAAGAAGGAAAATTGAGATGAAAGATATCTTGTAGAACATGGGAATGATAAGTGCGGTTGTTAGTATCAGAATAATGGAAGACAGAGCGATAATGGCGGTAACTATCGTCCCCATAACTAGGCTGTACAAGGTCCTGTCCGCCTTTTCCTTTTCCCTTACCTTCAATCCGCTCATCTTCTTTTTCGCTTTTCCAAATCTGGGAACCCCTATGAATAGATGATGTTTGCGCTCTTCCTTTATTCCAGTGAAACGAGACAAGGAACAGATTCCGTTCGATTCGTAGGACGAGCCGGGGGTTTATCCTAAAGTATCAACCTGAGATGAATGGTTATAACCGTTAATGTTATAGATACCGGAGAAGATGTTCAGAGAGGAGTTACTGAAGGACAAGGTCGTTTTGATCACAGGCGGAGGAACGGGTCTGGGAAAAGGAATCGGAAAGAAATTTGGAGATCTTGGGGCCAAAATTGCGATTCTAGGCAGGAGGGAAAATGTTCTTGAGAGAACTTCTAAGGAGTTTTCTGAAAGTGGGATCGAAGTTTCCTATCATAAGTGCGACGTCAGAGTGCCGGAACAGATAAAGGAATCCGTTAACTTCCTCGAAAGCGAAATTGGTCCAATTAACGTTTTGGTGAACAACGCCGCTGGGAATTTCGTTTCCCCCACCGAGAGGCTTTCCCCTCATGCAGTAGATTCTGTTCTCAACATTGTGCTACACGGTACTCTTTACATGACGTTGGAAATGGGCAAGAGATGGATAGAGAGAAAACAGGAGGGAGTAGTACTTGACATAGTGACTCCCTATGCTTGGACGGGATCCGCATATGTTGTACCATCAGCAGCCGCAAAGGCCGGGGTCCTCGCAGTCGTAAGATCACTTGCTGTAGAATGGGCGAAATACAACATCAGGCACGTTGCAATTGCTCCTGGTATTTTTCCTACCCAGGCTACCCAAAAGAATCTCTTTCCATTGCCAGGAATGGATGAGGCACTGAAAAATAGGGTACCCCTTGGGAGAACTGGAAGCATTGAAGAGCTCTCCAGTCTCGCAGCCTACCTCATCTCAAATGAGGCTTCATTCATCAACGGTGAAGTGATTACGATAGATGGAGGAGAGTGGCTCAAAGGAGCAGGTGAATTCAATGGACTTTCAGTCTTGACCGACGATCAATGGGACCAAATCAAGAAGATCTCGACCGGAAAGTAGGCGGTACTGAAAGTCCCAGAGTTCGCAAAAGGCCAGACCGATCCTAAAATATTTCAACCCACTTGCCAACCTCGTCACTGCGTGATGCCAAAACTATAATCCTCCAAAATGCAAAATAACACAAATTTGCCTTTAATATAATTAATTAAATATGAAAATATAAGGATGCCTTATTGAATCAATGAATTAACGTTACTGCAGAGACGCCATATCGAATCATGGAGAACTACTTAAAAACTTGGAAAATAATTAAAAATGAAGAGAAAAATGTGTGGAAGGCAATTCACAAATGAAGTTACCTTTATGGTAACACTCTTGAGCAGGATCCATTTCTACTTTGTTCGGTTACACGTTTCGTCTATCTATCAGTTTCCTTGTACTATTCTCCTAGCAACAGCGACGTTAAGGAGGTGCAATGCGCTCAGACTTCAAAAATTCTGGGACAATTTATTTGGTAGTCATTTAAAAATCAAATTTGGAATCGAAAGAACCATGGTAAGGTAATTACACAAAAATGTGACCGAAATCATCTGTTTTGATACCTCGATTCTGCTCATTTTCAGTTCCGGGACTTTATCACTCACATCTAAAAAGATCTGAGGCCTATGTATTAGAATTTCTTGATGTATAACTGTGGTTATACGTCATTAGGCAATTATGATGTCAAGAATACTGGAATTGCCATAACTGTATTTCTTATGTAACTTTATTTGAATGACTTGATTATGGATGAGATGTGACTTATAATTTCCTAGAGTTCCTTCAGTTCGGGAATGTGTTGGAAGTATGCTTCTGCTTCCCTGGAGTTTCTAACGTGCAGCTCAAATGGAAATTCTATCCCTTCGTTTTCAAGCTTTGTTAGAAGTATGTACCTATCTTTCTCCGTCACGATGAGAATGTCTATGTCGCTGGCCATATTGTAGTCTCCTTTCTCAACCGATCCAAATAAGAAGACCCTAGAGTTCTTGTCTTCGGTCTTGGCTATCCTTTTGATTAGATCTAGGTATGAATTCAAGTGATCAAATGCGTGTCTTCTCTTCTTCGCCATCTCAACGAACATCTTCCAGACTCCTCTCAAGCTCCTTAATGAATCCGATCATCCGATTGACTTCGTTCTCCGACGAGCTGGTGAAGAAGTATCTAGACGTTATGTAAGTATCTTGGACTGCCTTAAGCTCCAGGCTCTTCTCTCTAAGAATATTTTCCACAGTACCAGCGTACTTGGGTTCACAAACCTTTCCAAGTGTTATCAAAAGTTCTTTTATGTCGTGTGTGTGAGGGTAGTCTCCTGCCAGTCTTAACACACGTGCTTTTAGGAATAATTCTAGGGCTTGATTTGCATTGAATGAGCTTATATCAAGAAAACCTTTTTCCAGTGTACTTTCTGCTGTTTTCAGAAATCTATCGGATCTCTCCATCATTTGTTCGAATTCCGCTTTGGCGCTCATTGTCTTGGTTAGTAGATGTTTGAACTGGATAAATACTATTTTGTGTTCCTTCCGAGATCAATTGTAACGAAATGGAGACCAGGATCTTCAGTTAGAGTTTGTAGTCCACCAGATCGTCTTCCTGTTCGATGAAGTTCTCCTCCTCATTCTTATCGAGCATATGCCCTCCTTTCGTCCTTTTAGTCTCCAGATAGAACGAATTGTGCTCGTTCGGAGGAATGATTAGAGGTATTCTTCCAGTAATCTTCACGCCGTGGAATTTGAGGTCTTCGATTTTCAAGGGATTGTTCGACATCAACCGTATAGACTTTACGTGTAAAGACGACAGCATATGAGCAGCGATAGCATAATCGCGTTCGTCATCCCTAAACCCAAGTGCCTTGTTTGCTTCGAATGTGTCGTAGCCGCCGTCTTGAAGTTGATACGCCTTGATCTTGTTAGCAAAACCGATTCCTCTGCCTTCTTGTCTGAGGTAGAGAAGTACGCCGTACTCCATCTCACCCAGCATTTTCATTGATGCCTCCAGTTGATCTCTGCAGTCGCATCTCAAGGAGCCGAGGGCGTCTCCCGTTAGGCACTCGGAATGTATCCGGGTTGGAACGTTCTCCTTCTCAAAGATGTCGCCGTGCACGATTGCTGCGTGGTCCTTCTTGTCGAAGTCGTTTTGAAACGCTACTACCTGGAACTGTCCAAACCTAGATGGAAGATCAGCTATTGCAGTGATCTTAACACAAGTCTCCATTGCACCAGGGCACGAGTGGTTAAGATTCTCCTTGATCAGATGGCTTATCTTTTGTTTATCTATTGCCATTTTGAGTCACCATTTTTTTACTACTAAGTGGTTCATACAATAAAAATGAAGCCTAAGCACTTGTTATTTTAATGTGAAGGGTATTTCTTTATTTGGTATAATAAATAAAGTTACACATCTTATAAAATAAATAATATGCCGATACCCGCAGCGCTTTGATCATAACAAGCCCCAGACATCTGGCGAGTAGTCCACAGCAAGGGCGAGCCCAACATCGACGGAAGCACGAGATACAACCTTGAATCCCCCAGAAATGACCCTGACTGCGTCTTCCTTCTCAACAAACAAGTAAGACCTAAGCGAGTTTCCGCTGGCTCGGAATGCTATCAGATGTGGTTTGATGTGCGCATTACGCAGCAGCTGCGTTATAAGGCCCAGGATCTCTACATTTGAACGGCTCTCGTATATGTGATTCTCTCTGTCCACTACGGTCAAGCTGTCGCCTACTTCGGAAGGGCTGTAATAAAGAAACTTGTAAGAGGGTGTTGGAGAGACAATTCCAGCGAATTCGCCTATTCCTCCATTGGCGAGTATCGAGATCGACTGTTCGTTGTTCACCAGCGTTAGAGGGAGATCGACAGCCAGTACCGATAAGGGTGTTTCCTGGCTTCTCCTATCCAGTTCGGCGATGATGCCCTCTGTCGGCTCAATCAAGATCTCTTTAACAATGTGCACCAGTCTTACGCACTGCTGAAGGATTCTAGAGACGCCTGAGGTAAACGTGTGGTGGAAACGGAATTTGACCAAAAGGGATCCATTGTAGACCATAAGACTCAACCCAGATACAGAGCTAACTTCGACGAGTCCCAAGAGAAGTTTAAAAATCGCTTCCTCTAGCGAAACTCTGGCAACAATTCTTCCTGCATTGTCGGTGGATGTTTGAAAAAACTTCAGTTCCTCCGTGCCAGAATTATACTTTTCCTTTCCCAGTAAGACAAGGAGGGACTTTTGTTCTTCGTTTTTCTCAATGATACATTGATAGACGCGATTGTTGATTCTACTCAATTGAAAGATTCTGTCATTCTTGCTGAAAACAATGGTACCCTGCATGTCCAGTTTCTTGTCCACTTCCTTGAGCTGCATCCAATGAGTATTTCTTTACCAAATTAACGTTTTACTCTTCAAAAATCGTAGACCCGCAATAAGACAGATTCCCCAGATTTGAAGACCGGCCAAAAAAACCTAGACGAGCCTAAGTCTCATCTCATTTGTTTGAAGAAACCCAAACTTTTCATAGAGGGATCTCCCTTTATCTGACGCATGCAACGAGATTCTATCATAACCGTTTCTCCTGCTCCATCCAATGGCCTCTCTTACTATTGCAGAGGCTACCCCCTTCCCACGATATTCGGGTTCAGTAAACATGGACAGAATGTATGGAAACGATAGTTTCAACGTACTTGCTCTGGGCTGATCCTCCTTTATCAGAATGCAGCCAGATCCCATTACGACTCCATCGTTGCCTTTTACTATGAAAGCGATGAGCTCGTTTGTTTGAAGCTTTCTCTAGATCCATCTACTTGTGAATTCTCTTGAAGATTCAATTTGATCAACCAAGTCGGGGTGGATGTCTTTCCACATGTTAAGGCGATGCTCTACAAGCAGTTCCAAATCCCTTACGGAACCATACGAAACAAGAAAGTTCTCCATTTTGCACAACTCTCACAATCCTTAGCGAATCTGAGGTTAAATCCTTCACTCGGATATCGATATGCCAAATTTCAAGTTTTGAATTTTAGAATATCAAATAATGAAAGTATCTTAACTGATAATATGATGTAAGCAATATGCTCGTTTTAATTAAAAAATAAAAATATAATAAGGGAATACTACAATTGACTCTACCTACCTCCGTCGGAAAATAAAAACTGTGAATGTATATTGGCTTATCCTTTTCTGTCGAGTTTAGAGTGTGCGGATCAGAGCGATTCCAACATTTCAGGCGTATATCCCATTGAAAGTGACAAGTCAACTGTCTGGTTAAGTCTATTATAGAAAATGAACAATTCAGATATGTGCTTCATGGCATCGTATCTTTCCAGAAAAGTCAAGATTCTGAACGTATCGTCCACTTTTTTGTAAAAAATGTTGTACCTCTTAATTCCCTTTGAATTGAAAACGTTGGTCAGTACGTTAAATGATTCGACTTCTAGTGTTTCTAGAGGAACCTCATAGATATCAGAACCAGGGGAAATGGGCTTGAGGTCCGTCTTACTCCCCTTCGCCCCATATATCAGCAATTTGTGATTACTGGTATCTGAAAAAACGTTAACAACTTCGGCTATTGCGCCATTTTTGAAGAGTGACTTGATCTGTTCATTCTTTATTATTGAGAATGGCATCGAGTATTCTATTAGGTGCAGGGAAAACTCCTTGTTCTTTATGTCAAGATAAGTTATGAAACCGGCAGTTGGAAGTATGCTTATTTCTTTAACGAGGTGCTTCAGAATGTCATTCTTAGCGAGAACCTGAGAGATGTTAGGGATCGCAGATTTGTGAAACCTGAATCGAACTGTCATTTTTCCTTTCTGTATAAAGACATCAAAAGTGGAGGTAGATTCTATCTTGCCGAGAGCGATCAGAAACTCGAAAATTGAGTCTTCGATTGGAATGTCGGAAATCAGGAATCTTTCGTTCTCCGAGCCAGAGGTCAAGAATTTTGCCATATTACCAGCTTCTTCTACCGCCCCCTTTGGAACGTAAACTGACAGGACCCTTTCGCCATTTTTGGTCTCAACAAAAGCCTGGAACGTTCGGTTTAAAGCCTTGGATAGGCTGAAAATTCTGTCATCCTTGTTAAAGACTATCTTGCATTCCATATCGAGCTCTTTGTCAATCTCCCTTAAAAGCATCGCAAAGTCAATTTCTTTTGAAATTAATACTTAACTGATTTTGTGTTATACGGTATCTCGAAGAACAATTAATAAATACCAACGCGTTTCACCCTTAAATGCTTAGCATCGCAGATAAGCGCTTGAACATGACCTTAAGCTTTTCAACGCCAATTAACAGTTTTGTTCTCTCTGCTATAGTAAAGGATACGCCGGTGCCTATAAATCTCTATAACCACAAAGATGAAATTTATGCTACATTCTTCCTGAGCGGTATTTCTGAAAACAATAGAGTACTACTGGAAACTATGAATCCAGTCCTGATGGGAGATATCTTGGTAATAACCGAAAAGATAGACAATGCGGTTGTAAGGACTGTGAGCGAAAATGTTGGGATGGTTCCAACACTTGCTGACGGGGAATTGTTCACTAGAGGAAAAAGGATTCACGCCAGCTTCAGATTCCATTCGTCTCAGTTGAAAGAAGCAGGCAACCTGCTGCGGCTCTTAGTATCACTCGATCAAAATGTGGATGAAATTCAACTGAAACCCACTGCAAGCATCAGCAAAATTTTGGATGAAATCAACGTGAGAATGCCGCTGTCAGTTGTGACCTTCGCCTTCAAGAAAAATAACAAGAAAAGGTACATTGTAGAGTGGAAGAATAGCCATAGAAACACGGCCAGCGCCCTAGCATATGATCTGGACGATAAACAATCCGTCGCTCTCATCGACATGGAAAATGAGCCGACCCTACATCTTCTTAATGCCATTGATAAGGATCACATACCCTTGGCCTCATATCTAGAATTGCACGATCTACACTCCGTTAAGGGTATGGTCCATCTTCCTACATTCCTACTTAAACCGTTCCTTCTAAGACTCTACGAGTCTAGTGAAACTCTGCCATCGTTTAAAGTGGAAAGCATCGAAAACTTTACTTCAAGTAGTGAACGATCCAAGGCCGCTAACAGTGCTTAGTCGCCACAATTAGGATTATTGGTTAGTAGTTCCTAGGACTAACAGCGTACCAGCATTGATATTTTTATATAATAGAAAATATATTTGAGATATTGTTAGTTGCATTGACCGCAGAATAAATCTTTTAGAGAAAGATATAAATGGGCCTTGGGCCTCCATAATCCGTAATGACGGTGGACTCCATTAATGTTGCTAAAGTAGCGGAAGAGTTCGAGTTAGACAGCGAATTCACGTGGGGCAGTAATGTCAAAATTACTGGTAAATCAGGGGCAGTACACAAGTTCGATCTGGTCGTTACGTCCAAAAGGGACGAAAACATAAAGGTTGCTGTTCTTCACGGGATTTCAGACGATCTTGTCAGCGATATAATGAAATTCAATGCGGTAGCAGGAGACTGTGGAATATCTCTAAAGGCGCTTGTAGTAAATAAGGACCTTGACGACACTGAAATTAACCTGACTCACATGTACAATATAATCACGATAGATCAGAGACAGCAGACAAAGTCGAAATCGGACGTTTTCGGGGTAAAGGAACTTGACGAATCCCTCGGAGGTGCGATGAAGCGTGGAAATGTGTACATGATATCCGGTAAGACGGGAGTCGGAAAGACAACTACCTGTACTCAATTCCTCGTTCAAGGGGCTCGGTTGGGGGAAAAGGGTGCGATCATACTTACAGATACGAGAGGAGCAGAGTACATCGCGAATGCGAAGACATTCAACTTTGGATTCGAAGAATACTACAAAGATGGAACCATTGAAGTGATAGAGCTCTCCGATAGGATTAGGGAACTAAAGGAAGACGTTCTTGAGAATCTGAAGAACAGGACGAAGTACATAACGAGGCTCTCAAGCGAGATAAACAGAATAACCGTGGAGTCTAATATAACCCGCATTGCGATAGATCCCATCACGCCCATGATAGTTGAGAACGACGATTTCGTGAATCAGTTCTTCATGTCACTTGCAATTCCGCACACATATATGCTTGTTACGAGCCCAGTTATGAAGAGCGATGTCAGCATGTATGGTATTGAAGAGTATTTCGTGTCAGGTGTAATAAAGCTCGAGATGGAGGACCCCACTGCCGGTATTAGAAAGGCATCCATCATAAAAATGAGAGGCGGGGCATACAGCCCATACCCATTCTTTTACAAGATCACCTCAAAGGGTATCGTATCTTCTCAGTCTGAAAAGGATTTAAAGACGGGTTCAATATTCAAGAAAGTCCAAGAGTAACTCGCTCGTTTTTGCATAGATTTCGGATTGAATAAAGCAATTATTTCTTGTACTTGAGATACTTTCCATTCTTAACGTACCTTCCATCTCTCACGAAGAAACTCCTGTTCTCGTGCCTGTTGATAAGAAAGAGGATGACAGCAAGAACTGCAACTATGACTACGCCAATTATTCCGATTAGCTTGAAGTTTGGCGGCACTAGTGTTGCAGCAGTTGAGGTTGGCTTGCCGTTTACTACAACCCTTCCAACCACATGACTGCCAGTGTAACCGAATGGAGCATTAATGGTATAATTATATGTCCCGTTGGGTTCGTAGAACGTAACAAATGTCTTTGTCGTGTTTATGGTGATCGAAATTGGGACCTTGTTGAATGTCTCTCCCTGAAGGGTCACTGACCAGCTCTTGCCTGCCGGTATACCCGACTGAGTTACATTTATTGGGTACGTGACAAGATTCCAGGTTACAGGTTCTATGATCGGGCTTCCGTTGACTGTAATATTCCCAATATATTCGCTGGTAGAGAACCCGGAGAGTGCCTGAATGGAGTATTCGTAACTCCCGTTGCTGAGTTTGAAAAAAATGCTTTGATTCGTAGATATTCGAGTGATGTTGTTTATTATTATTGACCAGAAAGTACCGTTCGTAAGACCCTTTTCGGAAAACGTTACTGGATAGGTTACAAGATTGAATTGTACAAGGATGGGAAAGGAAGTTTGATTTGGATTAAAGATCCCACTAAAGGGAGATGGCCTGTACAGCTTGTTTCCTGTCGAGATCTCATATGAGTAACTGCCATTTATAGCTGTAAAAGTGATAGTACTGTTCGTGGAGAAGTATGATCCTCCATTAGTAACGTTTGCAAACCAGCGGCTTCCATTGGGAAGCTTCTGCTCCTTGAACGTCACGTTGAAAAGTTCATTGAACACTATTGGGGAGCTTGAAGGAAACGGGGTAATTGCAGAACCATTCACCGTGAATGAGCCAGTTCTAGTAGAGTTGAAAGGTACATACCATCTGTCGTTTGTCGAAACTGAGTATGAATATGTTCCATTGGGTTCCCAGAAAGATATGGTGCTAGTCTTAGAGCTGTAGTACTGGGGGTCTGTTATGTTCAAGAACCATTTGAGATTTGGACTTGAAGAGATCGGCAGACCAGTTTCAACAAATGTGACTGTATATAATCTTAGGAACTGAACGGATTTTGAGACGGGATTGCCAGATATTTGGAAGGTGCCATTGGCTGGAAACGGGCCAAATGTATCAATCCCAGATACAATGGAATAATTATAAGTCCCGTTGGGTAAACTCAAAGATATTGTCTGGGAAAAGGATGAACCTGATGAATTATATTGACTGATCGACGTGTTGCTCGTCACCGCAAGAAACCACTCGGTGTTCACTGGCAGGCCATTTTCTGTGAATTCCACGGGATATGTAAATATGGAGAATTCTACGCTTACTGTCACAGCGTGCCCATTCACTCTTATAGATCCCGAGTAGGGTGTTGGATAGTATTCCTTGTTTACCGTAGATATGGTAAAAGTGTAACTACCATTCGAAAGTGACGAAGTGATTATTGAGTGAGCTGAAGGCAGAGACGGTTGACCAGAAACGTTTACATACCAGACAGTTCCGTTGGGGAGTCCTGTCTCATTGAAAGAGACTGGATACGTGACTGGCTGGAACGTGATTGTAAAGGATACCGTGTCGCCATAAATTGTGAAAGTACCATATGAAGGGCTGGGAGCGTACACTTTATTTCCTGAGGAAATGGTGTAGGTATAAGTTCCGTTTGGTTCGTAAAACAGGATGAGTGAACCAACTACGGAACGCGATTGTCCATTCGTAAGGTTCACGTACCATTTTGTCCCAGCTGGGAGTCCCGATTCGGAGAATTCCACAGGATAAGTCACAAACACGGCTGTAATCTGGGCGTTGTTAGACTTTACCGATATGGTGGGTGTGCCATAAGTTGTTCCAGTGTCATTGACCATTAAGTAGACGTAGTATGTTGCATTTCCAGCTGGGGTTAATGTATAAGTTGATGTCGTAACGGAAGTCTTCGTCCCGTTGAGGTACCATAAGTAGCTGAACGTCCCCGTACCTCCGGTCACATTGGATTGGAAAGTTACCGATTGTCCAACTGTTATCTTCTTTGTGGTGGGTGAAATGCTGACCGTAGGGGTACTGTCCACTGTCGCACTTGCTGTATTAGAATTCCTTGAAATTCCTTGTGAAGTGGCATTCACATATACAGAATAGCTGCCAGTGGACGTTGGTGTGAAAGTATAGGTAGAAGAATTGGAGCCAACTTCCTTGCTGTTCAGGAACCAGACGTAGGTGTAAGTGAGGGACTGACTATCCGTTGCAGTGAAAGTTACTGACTGGTTTATGTCAATAATGGGATTAACAGGGGATATAGTAACAGAAAAAATGGTAAGATCATGGATTGCAAAAGTGGCAACATTGACGCCAGTATCTGCTGGAACGATGGCAGGGGAGGAGATTAAAGATGAAACGCATCCGCCGGAGAGAGCAGACATTGAGACCAGCGCTACTACCAGCAGCGCAATCAACTCAATTTTCTGTCCAATCAGCAGACCATGTTCCACTCTCATGATAACATTACCAACCAATTATATTTATGTATTTAATAATTATTTTATGTGATTCATAGTAAATTGAGTTATCTGAGTGTTCGAATTTCAGTATTGGAAGGAAAAAGAAAGTATTTAATGGAACGCAGACATCAGGATTATTGGGGAACATTGATCAAATCAACTCACTTCTTCTGTTTCACCCGACGTATACTTACAGCCCTACCATCCCTTTTGAACAAGCTCTTCTTCTCGCCAATATAATAAATAACAATAACCACTACCATTACTGCGATCATAGCTATTATTGTCCAAATGAGTAAGTAGTTTGGTAGAGCCTTAACCTTTAGCTGAGCGATTACCCCGCTACCAACCACAGAGATTGTTGCCTTTGTTGGTGAACCGGTATACCCCTTAGGGAGGATGACAACGTATGAGTACGATCCATTCGTAACGTTGAATGTGATGGAATCAGAAGTTGTGTTAAGGATAGTGACGTTTTCCAGGCCCGTAGAAGAAGTAGTCGTGAGAGCCACAGACCAACTAGACCCAGGGGCCAGGCCACTCTCTGTTATTGTCACAGGATACGTGACCGGAGTCCAGGTAACAATATTCTTGATATCTCCACCTCTAACAACTACAGTAACGTTGTAGCTCTGAGTTCTATACCCAGGTATTCCACCAATGGTGAAATTATAAGTGCCGTTTACAGCATTAAAGTAAATCGGTCCAGTGGATGAATGTGCTACCAACCCGTTCATTTCTTTGAGGGTGATGTTCCAAACGGTACCTGATGAGAGGCCGGTCTCCGTAAATGAGATGTTATAGAGATATAGAGAGAACGTGACGTATTCGGTGATCGAAGCTCCATTCACTCCAAGCGTCCCCCCAGTAGAGTAATATATCTTGTTTGGGGTGGCTATGGTGTAAGAGTAACTGCCGTTTGGTTCAGAGATGGACAGGTCGTTACCTGAAGATGAATATGATTGACCGTTTGACAGGTTCACGAACCATTTTGCCCCGCCTGGAAGTCCCGATTCATCAAATGTTACAGTATAGTTCAGCAGTGAGAACTGGATTGGTTGTTCCGATAGTGAGCTACCATCGACAATAAACTCGGAGGAAAATTGCGTCGGCCTATATTGCTTGTTCACCGTCGCAATCGTATATGTGTAGGTTCCATTTGTTTCAGAGAAAGATATTATGGAAAGAGTAGAAGAGTAAGACTGCCCATCAGTTAGATTAACAAACCATTCCGTTCCAGTTATGAGTCCATACTCGTGAAACGTGACGGAGTAAACGACAGGAAGGAACACGAACGTCTTCCTAACTGCTGTTCCGTTGATTGTAACCGTGAAAGAACTTGTTGCCTGAGACAGCTTGAACGTTTTGTTTTCCACTGAAACGGTGTAGGAATAAGTCCCGTTTGGTTCTAACAGTGATATACTGGAATTTGAAGAAGAATAGGACTTTCCTGCAGTAAGATTAACATACCAGACGGCACCGCTGGGAAGACCAGATTCAGAGAATGTAAGCCCATACACAACGGTGGAACGTACAGTGACGCTGATTATGTTGGATTTGACTACAGCTGGGTCAGTATTGACGTCAGTGACTGTGGCGTTAAAAAGATAGACCCCGGGAGTAGTCGCAGGTGTGGTAACGAAATCATATGTTGAATTAACTGCACCTACGATGAGTTGTGGAAAACTGGTTCCTGGGGCCTGCTCATACCACTGATACGAGAAGCTGCCCGAACCACCGGTAATGGAGACAGTTAACAGTGACGAATTCCCCCTGTCTATCACGGAGGAAAGTGGATTGATTAGTGAAAGTGAGCCGGATAACGCGGCGTTTACTCCTATGGTCACAGTAACCGCAGAGGTCGATCCATCGTAGTCTCTCACTATGAACTCCAAAGAATAGTTTCCCTTAGCGTTAAATGTGATTGTAGTTCCTGAAACTGTGTAATCGCCGGAAGCGGAATTTCTAGAAGGGTACAGAGACACAGACCACGAATAAGTATATGGTGGTGTTCCACCAACCACTGAACCCGAAATGGGCTCACCAACGTCTGCCTGTAGGGTTCCCCCATTAGCTATGGAGGCCTTTGGCAGCGGGTTGACCACGATTGTCAGTGGAGATGCGGATGTCTTGTATGTGCCCTGAGTAACGTTCAGCCAGACGATATACAATCCCGGGGTAGAGACGTTGAGTGTATAGGTGCTGGATGTGCCCAGCGTGCCTGAAGTTCCGCTCAGACCCCATGAATATGTATATGAACCGCTCCCTCCCACAACAGTTGCCTGGAATTCCTGGGGGTGATTGATGTCGATGGCCGTCACTCCGGCGGTAGGATAGGTGGCAATCGACGCTCTGAGGCTCACGACAACAGAGACGTCTATGGTATAGCTTGAAGAAGTTGCGGAGGTATATGAATCGCTAACTGTTACTTTGACTGTGTAGTTCCCAGACTTGCTGAACGTCAATTGATTCCCCGATGAATTGTAATCTCCTGCAGCCGATCCACCAGAGGG
Organism: uncultured Thermoplasmatales archaeon; assembly: GCA_964389625.1. Classification (GTDB taxonomy): domain Archaea; phylum Thermoplasmatota; class Thermoplasmata; order Thermoplasmatales. The sequence continues at coordinate 17,069 of CAYMEF010000002.1, read as the reverse complement.
GTAAAGTGACACGCTCCAGGAGTAACTGAAGGGTGCAGTTCCATACCCAGATGATACCGAAGCTGTGACGGGACTGTCTACATCCGTTGAGGTGGGACTGATGGTTATCGCAGATTGCGCCAGTGTGTTGTTTACCTTGACCTCACGATATGCATTTTGAGTGTCCCCGACAATGGTATCCTTGACATAAAGGAAGACGTAAAAAGTACCGGCGGAATTAAATGTAAATGTGTGACTCTGGGGTGAGACTGCGCTAGTATTCCAAGTGCTAGGAGTGACCGCGGTCGTTGAAGTTTGGACGATCCAGGCATATTCGTAGGTCCCGCTGCCTCCGGAGAAACTGCCGGTAACGGATTGGGTCTGGCCGGCATCGATTGTCTGCGTTGATGTTGGAGAATTGATTGTCACCAATACCAGGCTTGATGAATAGATTCTAACTGTCGTATTGTTGTAAGCGAAATTCCCATTTACGTCCCTGACCTTTAGACTGACTGTGTAGTTCCCTGCCTGGCTCAACCCGATCTGATGCCCATATTGTATGATTGGCGAACCACCTATCGGGGTGATGGTCCAGGTATAGTTGAAGGGAGAAGTTCCATACCCAGACTTGATTGTTGCATTTATCAACCCATCTATTACTGTGGATGTTGGTGATATTTCAATCGAGCCGGTCGTCAGCAGGTTGTTAACTGTAACCGTGACCTTGGTGGTGTTTGTAGCAGGAGAATATGCGCTGTCATGTATAATTAGATAGTATGTGTAGCTACCTGCAGTTGCAGGCGTTTCAGGGAGCGTTATCTGAGTGCCACTTAGAGCTGTTCCAGAACCTCCGGATATCTTGTTCCCAGAAGATACACCGTTCAGATACCACTGATAGAAATAGGGCTGGGTCCCTCCGCTTATCGTCGGTGTGGCTGCAATCATGGTACTGTTTCCCAGATCAAAAGAAGAAGGGGTAGCGGTCACCGTTGTTGAAACAACGAGAAGTGGAGCATCCACCACTATCGTCAAGTATTCCGTGGAAGTAGAGTCATACTTGTCGACAACGGTCAAGACCACATAAAAAGTGCCTTGCACTAAGAAATTTACGACGTTATCAACATATGTAGAGTTACTGCTTGTCAGGTTATAGTGGGTGTTGCTGAGAGTAGTGTTATTGCTCTCGTACTTTATCGCCCAGTTAAATGTAAAGGGAGGAGTTCCAGTTCCCGCCTGAACATAGACGCTCCATGGAGTGTCCTGGTCCAGAGTAATCTTGGGGTCATTGCCTCCAGTTAATGTTTTTTTTTGCGGTTGGAATGAGTGCTCCGATAGCACAGAAGTCTGCTCATTAGAGGACGCCAGCAGACTGGACGAATTGGCTGGTTGTAACACTATGATTGGGGATGAGTTGACTCTTATCAGCACGGATGCAGAGGCGACCACTCCGACCGCGTCGACTATCGTGAGTGTTATTGTGAAGTTGCCCGTGTTGGCGAATGTGAAAGTATTGACAGACCGGGTGATGCCCGTTGAGGACGGGAATGACCAGATATAAGTATAAGGCTGAGTCCCGCCCATTGTGTTATTGGTAAATGTAACACTGTTCCCAGAATCTATAGTTGTTTCCGATGCAGTGAGGGTAATCGTCGGAAGAGCATTCACGTTAACAGTAATTGGGGAGGATGATGTGGCTGTGCCCCCTAGTGCATCTGTTACCGTGGCGCTCACTTCATACTGTCCGACCAGGGAGAAAGTAATGATGTTTCCACTGATTGAGTATGCGCCAAATTTTATGCCACCGCCAATGGACGAAACGATATAACTCACAGAGTACGGAGTCATTCCTCCGGTTGTCGAGTATGAGAATGTAACAGTCTGCCCTTTATCTATGGTTGTGGGAGTAACCGCAGTCAGGGTTAGCGCAAGTTGCGCGTTAACCATTACCATAGCAGTAGAAGAGACGCTAATTCCGTCAGCATCTTCAACAGTCGCTGTAACGGAATAGGTTCCTGCTGCGGTAAAAGTGATCTGATTGTTCGTGAACGAATAATCGCCAGTCGCAGGCCCACCTCCGGAGAGTGTTGCTGTCCAGGCATACACGAATGGGGGAACTCCATACCCATTTGCAACAGTGACAGTGATTGGGAGGCCAATATCGGTAGTAGTAGGAGAGATGGTCAGGGCGGAGCTGGAGGGTGCGTTTACAACAGTTACAACTATAGGCTGCGAGCTGCCGAAAATCCCCGAATTGCTGACTTCGGTAACCGTAACCAAAAAGTGATACTGACCAATGGTAGTCAGAATACCCGTGCTAATGTACTCGGGAGTTGAACTAAATTGAGCAGTGGTTGCAACCGCCGAATAACTTCCTTCTCCTGGAGGTTCCTCTTTCAACACAGCAACGTATGGTCCAGTTCCACTGATACTTGTGATTTCGATACTAGTGGATGTGCCACTATCGATTGATGATGCTGCTCTGACTGTAACGTTGAGTGTGGAAATAACTATCACCGGCTGGGTGTTGACAGATACCGTGGCTGTTGCGTACCCGCTACCGCCAACGGAATCGTTGAAGAACAGTTTTATAGTGAAATTGCCCGTGTTCGCAAATGTGAACTGGTTTCCCGTCTGGGTTATTCCAGAGGCGACAGAGTAACCCCATCCGTAGGTATACGGTGAGGTACCTCCGCTGCTGGTGTACGTGAAAGTTACTGAACTTCCCGCGTCAACTGTGATCGTGGAAGGAGATATGGAAATGGTTGGGAGTGCATTTACTGTTATCGTATCGGTAATGCTTGCTGTCTCACCAGAGGAGTCTTTAACCGTCAACGTTGCGGAATACACGCCAGCTTTGGTAAAGGTAACATGATTGGATGAGGGAGTGTAGTCACCAGATGCAGATCCTGATGGGTAAAGGGTTATGACCCAGCTGTATGAGTAGGGAGAAACGCCCGAACCGGGAGAGACCGAGCCAGTTACCAGAAAGCCTACGTCAGTTGTTGTAGGAGAGATTGTTAGCGAGGATGATGTAAGACTCCCGACGACTGTCACTACGACTGATGCAGGTGAACTGACAAATCCCGTGGAATCCGTGACCGTGACATAGTACGTTGTGGTAGAAGCGAGAACTGGAGTATTAAATGGGTCACCACTGTAAACAAGATGGGTCAACCCTGGATCGGAATACCACTTGAAAGAATATCCAGTCTTCGAGCCACCTGCTGCTGTTGCTGTTAGAGTAGCAGCTGTACCGCTACCTATTGTTGCAGGTAGTACTGTTACAGTGGGATCCGGATAAACTGTTACTGAAACAGCGCTGGATTTAGCTGAGGGGGTGGGACTAGAGCCAGACGCAACGCCTGTATCAGTGAAGACGAAGTAGTAGGAGCCGTTCGATTGAGGATTGAACGAATAAGTTTCCGTCTTCCCCGATCCTGATGCAACTGCTGTTCCAGAGGAGGAATACAAGGTCCAAGAGAATAATGGCGTTCCTCCTATAACTGTCGATGTCAGCTGTACCGTCTGTCCAGAATCTATCGTAGACGGGGATGGTTGTTGTGAGATTGATGGTTTTGCATAAACTGAGATTGTGATCGGGCCAGACATGGAGACGAGCCCATCGCTGGAGGATATCTGAAGGTAGAAAGTATACGTACCCTTTCCGGGCGGAGTAAACGCATATACTATAGCTGTCCCTGATGTTGCTGAACTAGATGCACCAAGTTTATTCACATTTGCAGTACCATTAAGGAACCACTGATAAGAGTAGGGACCTGTGCCTCCGCTTATTATAGGGGTGACACTAATGCCGAGACTCTGTCCAGCATCGAGCGAACCACTCCCAGATGCGGGAGTGTTGAACGCAAATGAAACACTAAGGGTGGCCGTATTGACCAGCACGGTTGCCTTGGCAGAAAGCGTGTACGGCACTGTAGTCCCCGTATCAGTCACGTTCATCCAGATCACATATGACGCTGGTACGGACTCACTGAAGGTGAAAGTGCTGGTTGTGCTTAAGACTGAGGAGCTTCCGCCTACTGTCCAGGAATATGTGTACTTCCCAGAACCTCCCGTTGTGGTAGAAACGAACTGCTGCGATTGCCCTGCCGGTAATGTGGCAGAAGATGGAGTTATTCCGGGAACCAGGGCTGGATTGACCGTAACCTGGACAATAATGGACTGGATGGATGCAGCAGGAGTTGCACTTGATGTGACTCCAGTATCAGTAAATTCGAAGTAATATGAAGCCGTTGATGTCGGTGAGAAACTCTTTGACGCAACTGCACCAGTTCCCGAAGCGATGAGAGCGTTGCTTGAAGTGTAGAGAGACCACGAATAAGATCCCGTCCCACCTGTTACGGTCGAAGAGAGAGTCAATGATTGTCCGCTATCTATAATAGTAGCCACTGGCTGGTCAACTATTGAAAGTGCCGGGTCCACAGTTACAGAAACGTATGGAGAAGAAGTCGATGATGAGGTTGGAGTTGCTCCGGATGAAGTTCCAGTATCGGTGAAAATGACGTAAATATCCGAATCTGCTGTAGAAAAGGAATGAGAAGCAGTTGTTCCACTTCCGGAAGCTCCGGAAATAGCACCTGATGTATCATACCATTGCCAGGAGAATTGCCCCGTACCACCGATTACAGTGGATGTCAGTGTAACCGATTGCCCGGAGTCGATTATTGCTGAGTTGGGTTCGACGTCAATCGAAGGTGATGCATCAACTACTATAGAAACGGTCGTTGTTATAACATAAGGCAAGTTGGTTCCTTCGTCGGTAACGTTCAGCCAAATCTTGTAAGTCTTCGCTGTTGATTCCGAGAACTGATAAGATTGAGTACTCCCAACAGAGGTCGGACTTCCACCAATGCTCCAGGCGTACACATAAGTGCCAGAGCCTCCGTTAACCGAGACAGTAAGCACGATCGACTGGGATGCGTCTATGGTGGCTGACGGAGGAGACACTTTAACTGTAGGAGCCGTCATTACCGTTATCGAGACTGAAACTGCAGTGATTACAAACTGAGGAGTGGTCCCCGTATCGGTCACATTCAGCCAGACTTTATAAGTGCCAGAAGTTGATTCCGAGAACGAGTAGCCAGAAGCTGTTCCGACGACTGTCCCACTTCCTCCGATGGTCCAGGAGTAGGAGAATGAACCCGACCCCCCTGAGACTGCTGACGAAAGCGGCAACTGCTGTGACGTCACAATCGTAGCCGAAGATGGTGTAACGACAACGGACGGGTTCTGATTTTCTTTCACTACGGCCGCGTTGGATGTCGCAATCTGGTTTGACGAGTCTGTAAAGATAACATAGTATAAACCACCCTGTGTTGGAGTAAATGTTGCAGAAGTACCGCTTCCAGAAGCTTGAGGAACGGCTGAACCGCTCCCTGGAGAGCCAGAGTACCATTGCCAGGTATAGGTGCCACTACCATATTCAACAGTGGAAGTAAGCGGGCTGAAAACCTGTTCTGGGTCTATTGAGTAAGATTGCGGTTGAACCGAGATCGTGGGCAGCGATGTAACAGTAATGGTTACTGTAGAAGAGGAAACTATGGAACCCGCAAAATCGGTAACCGTAAGCGTTACCTTGTATGTGCCAGCGGCCGTAAATGTAAAAGTGTTTCCCGGATTGCTCGATTGAGTCCAGCCTGTGGCCGGGGTGACCGTATAACCGAACGTGTATGGCTGCGTCCCGCCGGTCGTTGAATTCGTGAAAGTGACAGAACCACCCGAGTCGATTCCAGTACTGGAAGCAGACAGTGCAACGGTTAGTTGTGGGTTAACTGTAATGGAGATCGGACTAGAATATGCAACTGTATACGAGGTGTCAGTGATCTTGAGTTCGAACAACCACGTTCCCGTAATAGTCAGGATCCCGCTAGAAATTGTTGCCGCTGAGAGATCGCTGCTTGTGACGGAAAACTGATTACCTAGGTTTATGAAGTTTGAGGACGAGGGAGCCGACTCCAGCCACTGACCAATGTATGGTGACGTACCCCCTGTGATAGATGTTGCTAGAAGGGTGGCAGACTGACCGCTGTCTATAGTTCTACTTCCCGATATTGCAACCGATACTGTCAGTGGGCCTATCACAGTAATTGTTTGTGTCAGGGAGGCGGTTTGTCCATTGGAGTCTGTTACAGTAACTGTAACTTCAAACGTTCCTGGGCTGGAAAAGGTGATTTGATCACCCGTAGCTGTATAATCTCCGGTAGCGGGTTGGCCAGAAGTTGTTACCGCCCAGGAATAACTGAACGGAGCTATGCCATATCCGGACTCGACCGTAGCGGTCACGGGATTTCCAACTGTCGTGCTGGCGGGAGAAAGCGAAATTGCCGAAGAAGTCAGAGGTAAGGATGGATGAAGGACGCTCAATTCGGCTGTGGCAATCAGGGCCAGACCTTCATCTTCATCGTTGCTTCCGGGCTGCGAATTCTGACTTACGTGATTGTTTACAAACAAATACACGTAAAAAATACCGTAACTATCTGGAATATATGTAAACTGAGCATTGGGAGTTATCGTTGTATTTACCGTATTGAAGTTGTGAGCCCCCTTCTGCCAGTGAGGGAAGTAAGAAGAGACATACCACAAATAGGTATACGGGGAAATGCCGCCTGTCCAATTAGCATTGAAAGTCACCGACTCTCCGATGCTTGCGTCCACTGTGGTTGGGGTGATCGTAATCTGCTGTACGGTGGGTTGAGGATTTTCCTTAGAATTTATCTGGGAAACTGCCATTACGTAAGCTGGGGAAGTTGCGCTGTTGACGAAGAGATAAACAAAGTACTGGCCGCTATTCGTGGGCTCATACGTGAAAGTTGCGGAAGCCTTATTGGTATAGTTGTAGGAGCTAAACTGAAGGATGTATGGGGTTTTTATCGTATCGCGATAGGTCACAAACCAAGCATAAGAATAGGGTGGAGCCCCACCGGTCCAGTTTCCCTTGAACGTTAGGAGTCCAGAGTCATTGTTGTAATTAATCGAAGTGGGCGAGATGGTAACAGAAGTCACTCCGGGCGTACCGGGGAGTAGAATGATCTGCGTGAAAGCAACCAATGAATCCTGTTGATTACCAGGTCCGGCCAATTTCCCATTGGATGGAGTCACATATAGGTAGAGGTAAAAAACACCAAACGAACCGTATACTGGATTGAAACTGAAGCCAGTTGAAGTCCCAGTTGTCGTATTGAAATTATCTATTTGGTTGGTTTCTCCTTCATAGTAGGATTTCCATTGTGTCGGATCAGTGGTAATAACCCATGCGTAGTTGTATGCACTTGAACTACCCCTCCATTTCCCTACGAAATCGATTGGACTACCGGAATACATCACCGAGGTGGTAGGGTTCAAGGTAACATTGTCCAAACTAAACTGGTTGTTATCGGTATTCGTGGAGGGTTGTGGTTGAACGGAGATGACAGAATATGCATATAGCCCATTTCCTTTGCCCGTACCGTTAACCGTTAAGTTTATCAAGTACGTTCCGGGATGGTCGGGAGTGAAATTTAAGTTTGCAGAATATTTATTAGAAGAGTTGTTGTAAGAAGTGAAGAGCCAGTGGTCGGATGAAGTCCGAGAGACCTGCCAGATATAGTTATAAGGAGATAGTCCTCCGGCCCAAGTACCAACGAGATTCAACGTTTGCCCGACGTAAAGATTTGAAGAGGTAGGGGACAATGTGATAGACGTAAGGGAATATGTCTGAGTAATGTTGAATGTATTTCCGCTACCTCCACCTTTGTCTCCATCAAAAGACCTAGGTCCATTCAGCTCTGTTTTGTTAGCAATCGACAAAGAACTTAGGCTTTGGCTAGTGTTTTTCTCACTCGAAGGTTCTATTGAAGGCGAAGAATTCGCCATCTGAGAAGGACTTGAACCCGAGTTATTGAGAACGGTAGGAGCGGCAGGTGACGGCCAGGTTTTCACAACCTTCCCGTTTTGAACCTCTTCATAATAGCTATAATTTTGGTTTCCTATTGTCGAAGTGACCAGGTAGACGTGACTCCCCTGGGGCTGCGCAGGATTAGTTGGGTTTGATGGATATAAAGCACCGGAAAATGACGAAGAAAGCATCAAGAGCACTATTGCTAGTGCTACACTCAATGCCATCCCCCTGGCAACCTTTTTATTATTCAATCAACACTCAATGCCAGAGGGTATTAAAACATTTATATCAAATGAGTCTGAATTAGGTCTAATTAAAATCAATTTCCACCAAGTATTAGACTGATTCTCCAGAAACAGAGATTTCATCCTAATTATTCGTAATTAAGACATAAGGCAAAGGTGCGCGAGTTTTCAGTCAATTTTGGAACTCCTACTCAACTTTCAAGGAATTGCTGGACCTTAACATATTACCTAAATAATAGCGAGTTAGGGTTTTTAAATGCGAGTTTGGTCAAACTTAAATATTCAACAAAATATCCTTTATAATGAAATATAGGCCAATCGCGATTTCAATATTCGTATTCATTGCCGTAATCAGCCTGATTTCGACTGCTGCAGTAAGTGGGTTAAGTTCTGACAATATTTTACAAAGTGATCATCAATCGCCCAGTAATTCGTCCCTTTCGAGAAATCAGCAATTTGATGGAAATACGTCTGCTTCAGCTATAATTTCAGATCAGCTCAGATCTGGCTTCAGCAATTTTGCGTTTATAAACCGCGGATTGGCTGGCGGTGTTACGGGGGCCAGTGGAAATACTCCGGTAAAATATTCGGTAACTTTCGATGTGACAAACAAATTGACCGGTACATCATGGAGTGTATACATTTACACAAATCTCTCGCTATCCGCTCCAGATCTCCCCCTTTATAATTCTCTCTATGGCGTGAATTATGGTTTGGTTTTCTCACAATCTAGCACTTCTTCCACAATAACTGCTTCCATTCCTTCTGGGACTTACTACTATTATGAAGGGCCATCCTCCACCGTCACCGGTCCCTATCAATTGGTCATCAATGAAACTAAATCAGTTTCGGTTACTTTTCCACATTTTTACAATGCGACTTTCAGTGAGTCAGGACTGACGGCCGGCGGCTCTTGGAGCATCTATGGAGCTGCAAATCTCCCGGATGGAAGAATGACAATAATAACTGTATCATCCACATCTCCCACTGTTTCGGTTTATGTTCCAAACGGCTACTACGATTTTGCTTATGGAGTTGGATCTATGGTCATCGAAGCAGATTCGTTCTTGGTATCTGGTTCGAACATTTCTCGCCAGGTGTCGATTCCATCATTGTATCTCGTAACTTTCACAGAGAGCGGACTTAACACCGGTACATCGTGGATGATATACGGGGAGACATTAACTCCGAACGTTTTTTCCTTTAATGATTTCTTCGTAAAGAGTAGCACTTATGCGAACATAAGCATCGATCTTCCAAACGGTGCCTATTTTTACAGGCCATCCACAGAAAATACATCCTTCACCGTTTCCAATGCCGTTTATGTGAATGGTGAGAGCGAGCATGTTTCAATCAACTTCCCTTCCCTCATTCAGGTCAAGTTCGCTGCATCTGGTTACAGAACGGGCATCGACTGGCAGGTTTCTGCCTACGCTACGAACGGAACTCTGTCTGCAGTAAACTATAGCACTTCTTCTAGCTTGTACCTAGATCTGCCAAATGGTTCCTATACCTTCACGGCGGGAGAGGGCGGTTCCAATTTTGTGACTGGTGATTTCAACGTAACATCCGCGGGAGCAACAGTACCCATAAGTTTTCCAGTAACATACAACGTGAACGTTTCTGAAACGGGACTTCAGGACGGAATGAACTGGGGCATTACCATATATTCTGCAGGTCACGTAACAGCATTTTCTAACGTGACCTCCAGCAACCACCTATCGATCTTTCTGCCGAGTGGAAATTACAACTACACCGTATCTGAGAGCCCGATAAGTACAGTATTGTACCAGCAAGATCAATCGGTTTACTCTTATTCCTCCTTCTCACTGGGGACAGCGACAAAGAACATTACAGTGGCCTTCCCTAAGTTAACGCCAGTCAACTTTGAAGAGTCGAATCTGAAGTCAGGACTGATGTGGGGAATAGGAGTTTACTCTACTACATCCTCAACGGGTTTCTCAGAGGTTTACTACAATACTTCATCTACCTATTCGAGCGTGACAGCCTATCTTATAAACGGTTCCTTTTTTTATTCAGTGGAGGAGTCTAATTCTTATTTCTATCCGTCTTCCTCAACATTCGTCGTAACTGGAACTGAACAGAACAAAGTGTATCAGTTTCCGGACCTCTACCAAGTGACCTTTTCCATTACGGGTTTGAAAGCTTCAAACACCTGGTCCTTGACAGCAGATGATTCTAACTTTTCTTTAGAGTATTCAAATTCCTCCTCGTTTGCAACTATGGTCGCCTATCTTCCTAACGGATCTTACAACTATACCATAACTACTACATCACATTTGACCAACACTTCGTCATTCTCTGTTTCTGGTTACGCTCGAAGTGTGCCGATTGCGATTGCAGCTAGTTACACTATTAAATTCATTGAGACCGGACTCTCTTCGGCTACCCTGTGGTATGTTTCCCTGAACGGAACCTACAGTTTTTCATCTAATTCTACCATTCAAATTAATGAACCCAACGGTACATACCATTACTCTATGGTAGCTTCGGGTTACACTTCTACCCCAAACAATGGGACCTTGCTTGTTGCGGGGAAAGATATTTCCGTTAACGTGATTTTCACTCAAGCTGTGAAGACTTATTCAATAGCATTCGATGAAACCGGACTTCCAACGGGCTCCTCATGGTCTGTTACTATTTCTAACTCAACGGAAACATCCATACGCTCGTCGATAGTGATCCAGGAACCAAATGGGACTTATACTTATGAAATAAATGCTACAGGATTCACCTCTAAGCCGTCTGCAGGTCTTTTGACAATTAATGGAGCGCCAAAGAGCGTGAACGTTTCATTTGAGGTGATGGTGCCTGTTACGAAATACAACCTCACGTTTACAGAATCCGGGCTCTCCTCAAACTCGCAGTGGACCGTGTCGCTTACAAACTCCACTAATGCTGGTAGGGTAATAGGGCAGATCAACACGACTTCGATCAATGTTGATGTATATGGAATAACTTACGACAGCTCGAACAGATACCTATATGCTTCCGGGATTCTTCACAACTCAACTCCCTCGACCAAGTACCCTGGAGTCGTTCTCGTGATCAGTCCGTTGACGGATTCGATAATCGCCTCTATATCAGTTGGATCTTTTCCGGAGGCGAGCGTGTATGACCCATACAATGGTTACGTGTATGTTGTCAACTCTCTTTCAAACAACGTTTCTGTAATTAATACTGCGACAGAGACAGTTATTGCAACGATACCGGTTGGTACACAGCCGGTTGGAATTGCCTACTCTTCCACAAACCACAACATCTATGTAGCTAACTCGATATCTGGTTCAGTATCTGTTATTAACGGTACCTCCAACTCGATCCTGACAACCATTACGCTCGGAGCAAATGGGGAAACAGCAACGGGAGCGGTATTCGATCCCTCAAACGGGAACGTGTATATAGGAGGTTTCAACAACCTTACCCTGGCGGACTCTGTTTTCGTCATAAGCAGCAATACTGAAAAACTTATAGACACGATACATGGTGCGGCTTACTTTGGAGTATATGACCCTCTTAACGGGTACCTTTACTTCACAGACAAGACCCTGGATTCCATCCTCGTAATTGACGGATCGACAAACAAAGTCGTTACTACTATAGCCCTGCCAGCCCATTCTTCCCCCATTGGCATTACCTACAACGCCTACGACCATTACATCTACGTTGCTGAAGAAAATTCCAGTTCTCTGTCAGTGATAAGTTCGCTGACAAATACTCTTGTTGCTAATATCGCGTTGACGGGATATCCGCTGTTTCCTACTTACAATCCCACAGATCACAACATCTACGTCTCCAATCTCCTCGCTGGCGGGGTCCAGGTAGTTTCACCCTATGGAGGACCAAGTACAGTGCTTTCCTCCAGGACAAGCAATCTCGAATTTTCAGAACCAAATGGGACATTTACATTCGTTGTTGCTAGCGTGAACGGATTCTCGATCAGTCCTCAGACGGGATCCATAACTATCAGAGGATCACCGGTAAACGAATTCATATCATTTTCTGAAGTCCTCGGGTACGAAGTCACGTTCTCTCAGACAGGTCTGCGCTCTGGCACATCGTGGTCTGTGACCCTTGGTGCTAATACGATTTCATCCACCCAGTCCAGCATTACATTTCCAGAGACCAACGGCTCTTATACATACAAGATCTCAAACGTTACCGGATACGAAGTTTCTCCAACATCTGGAGTCATCACCGTAAGCGGTTCATCCGTTACAAAATCAGTGACTTTTTCGGAACTGTTCCAGGTGAATTTCATTGAGTCCAATCTTCCGGCTGGATCGACATGGACCGTCACGCTGGCGGGGATATCTATGACATCCAATTCGTCCACTATATCGTTCGAAGAGCTGAATGGCACTTACTCATTCTCTGTGAACTCCTCGTCAAATTACAACGTATCTCCCCAAGCGGGCATCATAAACGTGGAAGGGTTTGCGTTAAACCAGTCTATTCAGTTCTCAGCAGTCCAGGCACATCTATATCTGACGGGCACAATAACTCCGACCAATGCAGCACTCTACGTGAACGGACAAGCAATAACGACCGTAAATGGAAACTTCAATATTTCGGTTCAACCAGGGAGTTATGACATTAAGGTGGTCTCGCCTGGGTACAAGACATACTATCACAACGTCACCGTCGCATCAAACCAAACATCACTCTCTGTTCTAAAAATAGCCCTCAGTAAACAGCCAACGCCTGCTCCGATTCATGTTCTGTACATTATCGTGATTGTAGCTGTTGTTGCAATAGTGTTAGCTCTGGTTGCTGTTATGGTATCAAAGACAAAGAGAAAATCTTAGAGGTCTACAGGTGCTAGGAAGCACTTCGATTTCTTTCTATTTCGATCTACTTTTGCCCATGACGGTGCAAAGTTGCACTCTGACTTGGTCATAATCATTTATATCTCTGTCCGCCCTCTCAATTTGTGGCTCCCAGAATACACAGATATGTTGAAATCCCAACTAGAGACGGTACGACCTTGATCGGGGATGTTTACCTGCCTGAATCCACACCACCATTTCCAACAATAGTCTTAAGGACACCGTATGGTCGGGACGACTCAAACTACAGGAAATTTGCAACGTACTTCTCCGCAAACGGTTTCGCCTGCCTCAATTCTGATGTTCGCGGAAGGGGGGACTCGGAGGGAGTTTTCACCCCCTACATAAACGATGGGAAGGACGGAAAAGATGTCATTGACTGGGTATCGAGCCAGCCGTGGTCGAACGGAAAGATTGGAACTTTTGGAGGATCTTATTCTGCAAGAATCCAGTGGCTAACGGCTCTGCAGAGGCCGAAGGGCCTGCTTGCTATGATATCGAGGGTTTCTCCATCTGACCCCTTTGTCGAGAGCCCTACTGGCGTGCACGACCCGATGCACATATCGTGGAGATACATAGTTAGTGGAAGAACTCTCAAGGACGTCAATGATATCGACTGGGAGAGAGTCTACAGGACCCTTCCGTCTAGCGAAATGCCGAGAACTTTGGGTCTGAACTTCCCGGACTGGGAAGAGGATGAAAAGCATCAGACTTTTGATTCCTACTGGGACAGGATCAGCTATCAAAGAAAGTTCGATAGTATAGACGTACCCACCCTCCACATCTCCGGATGGTACGACGATGAACAGGTCGGTACTTTCATCAATTACGCTGGAATGAGAACTTCTTCTGCGTCCGAACGATCTCGGGAGAATCAGGCAATTCTAATCGGTCCGTGGGGGCACAACGTAAACTCCACTTCTAGACTTGGAGAGGTGGATTTCGGTACTGCGGCAATCGTGGATCTCGATTCCATCCAGCTTAACTGGTTCAGGAAATGGTTGGTTGACGAGTCCACAGTAATTGGGAGGAGAGCAAGAGTGTTCATCATGGGAAATAACGAGTGGTCTGAATTCGACGACTGGCCGCCTCGTGGTGCGGCGCCCTCGAAGCTATATCTATCGAGCGGAGGGAGAGCTAATAGTCGGTTGGGGGATGGCGCGTTGGTGAAGTCTGTTGACGAAATCAAGGAGGGGATGGACGAATACAGTTATGATCCCTCCGACCCAACTCCATTTGCTACTGAGATCACTTCAGCCCAGATCGGTGGACCCGACAACTACTCGTCTATTGAGAGGCGAGATGACGTTTTGGTCTACACCTCAGGTCCGCTGGAAAAGAAGATCACCTTCCTCGGTTCCGTGCGTGCCAGAGTTTTCATTGAGACAGACGTGAGCGACACTGACATTATGACGATGCTCCTTGACGTCTGGCCGAACGGATATTCCCAGAGGTTGTGCGATGGCATGACCAGAGGCCGCTACCGTTATGGAATGGAGAGATCGATTCCGCTGGAAAAAGGAAAGGTGAACGAAATAAGCGTAGATATGTGGAACACGGGTCACACTTTCCTGGAGGGCCACAGGATAAGATTCCATGTGTCCTCCGCGGCATTCCCAAAGTACTCCAGGAACCTCAACACGGGTCTCGATCTCGCAAACGACTCCTCAATGATGGTTGCGAACACAAAGGTACTGCACACGAGAGTTCACCCCTCAAGCTTCTCCTTCTTCGAGTATGAACGACCCTCTAAGTGATTCAAGGGCAGCAAGGGCTAGAGTCATCGGATCTATAGAAGACAACGTTATCCTCTTCAGGGAAAACCCTCTATTTGAATACTTCTCTGATGACGAAAGAGCGGACTCCGTCATAATATTCGCAGGTTCAATAGTCCTCGTAGGAGAAGCAGAAATCGATCCCAACTTCCAAAGGATAGACTCCAAGAACTTTCGTATAGTGCCACCCTACTTCCAGTCTAGGATAGGAGAGAGGAGCAAATCCGCGACGGACGACTGGTTTATATACCCCTTGTATGGGGAGAGAAAGTTCTTGATTGAACAACGAACCAGACTGTCTAATCAGATGGACAAAATATCCTCGGAGATCGGGAAGGAGGATACAGAGAGGGATGTATCGGAGCTGATAAGAAATAGGCTCTGTGGTCAAGGTTTCCATCTCTACTACCAACCGATCGTCTCCTTCGACGAGAATACCAAGGAGATATGGAACAAACCGGGAGACGTCACCCTGAAGAAAATAATGTACATCGAAGTGGCAGCGAGAGTTAAGGGAATGACTGTCCTTTACAGCAACTCCTTCATCGCAGCAAGCGAGGAGCAGTACCTAGAAGGCTACAAGAAGAGCATCGAGGGTGTCGAGTTGGTGAAGCAGAAATTTATCGAGGGGGGAACAACGGAGGAAGTATCGAAATCACTTGAAGGCTACAGGCACAGAAGCCTTTATCTCACCACTCCTCTATACCCGTTTAGCTATCATCCCATTCCAGGGCCGGATGCAACCATTCATACTGGAGATACTGCCGTTTTCGATCTCTGGCTCACCTATAACGATTTTTGTTTTAGAAGGAAAGTTGTAGCTATTGCAGGTAATTACAGGGCGACAACTATTTAGACCCTCTGAACACTGAACGATGCATAGCCAACTCCAGTTTCATCACCGGTCATCTCTATTGAATTCGAGAGTTTTAGTAGATCTACCTTGCCAGAGTTGGTTGAAAGGAGAGTCACTATAGGACCAAAACCGCACGCGCTCATCTCCCCAGAATATTCGTACCTGTATATCGTTTTGGTATCCCTGTTCAGTACGGCCCTTGAAAAGTATGCATCCAATCGCTTCAGTTGTTGAAGCTCTAGATAGTGATTGAGATCCGAACTGGCGATCACGGCGAAGTTTCCGCTGAGTTTCTTCAACCTAGAAGCCAGGTGTTCCGCAGCCTCCTGACTCTGATCCATCATCACAACTGGCAGAATCTCGACATCGCCATAGATGAACTGAAGGAAGGGGATCTCGACCTCAACGGAGTGTTCCTGTGAGTGTGCATCATTGTCTACCACTACAACATCGTCTCTCAACTCCTCCAGTGCAGTCACGTTTATCTTTGCCCGTCCAAGAGGGGTCACGTAGTCCTGGTCCCCAATCGATATGGGAGATCCACGACCGGTGTGGTTGGGGCCGATGACAACGAAGTAGTCGTACCTCCCTGAACTCGCCAGCGCGGCAAATGCAAATGCGGCCACTGGTCCGCTATAGTCATAACCTGCATGTGGTGCAACTATGCCTCTTTCCGGCTCGACAGACTTGACTTCTGGTATATACCCCGGCCCATTCCAGTGCGTGAACGACCACTCGATCTTGTCCTTTAATTCCTTTGGGTCCGAAGGGTAGAAATGTCCGCTGACATATGGTCTTCTAGTCGACATCGCTGTTTAGCTATAGCAGAGTGGTAAATTATGTTTTCACAATTTTGACAGTGACCACGCTCACCGGGATTCAATACTCACGCCATCCTCGAGTCCATGGCCCTGGAGCTGCTTGACTAAAGAGAGAAATGAAAAAAAGATTAGAGCTCCGCCAGGAAATCTTCCTGCTTCAGCTGCGACGCATCCTTTCCGTTCTGCGTCAGTATACCCTTCGTAAGAAGGTAGTAGATAAGTGCCAGGCTCTCCCTACCCTTGTTGTTTCCTGGGATCACCAGATCAATGAAAGATGTGCTGTTGTTCGTGTGACACAGTGCTACCACAGGTATCCCGTTTATGATTGCTTCCCTCTGCGCCTGGTTGTCCGTTGCGGGATCGTTGATGACAACAACGTCCGGTTCGATGTACCCAGAAATCGAAGGATTGGTGAAGGAACCAGGGATGAACCTGTCCGTCATCATCCTCGCTCCGAGAGCAGTCGCAGATGCCCTGACCGGTTTCTTTGCATACTCCCTCGAGGCAACGAATACTATACCGTTGGGTTCGAACCTTGATAGGAACTTTGCAGCTGTCTTTATCCGTTCGTCTATCTTCTTTATGTCTAGGATGTTCAGTCCTTCCTTGTTTACGTAAGCAGTAAACTTCTTCATGTCCGCGCTTC
>CAYMEF010000001.1:0-72941 GCA_964389625.1 uncultured Thermoplasmatales archaeon | reverse complement strand
TAGCCGGAGCTTCTAAATATCTCTTGACCCTCGAAATGAATCTCGCGGCCATTGCTCCGTCTATTAGTCTGTGATCGGCGGAAAGGGTGACGTACATGAACTTTCCCTGAACTCCATCCATTATCCTGTGAACACCCATGATCGCAACCTCGGGATAGTTGATTATGGGGGTGGAAAAAATTCCGCCGATGCTGCCAACGTTTGTGACGGTGAATGTCGAGTCCCTCACCTCTTCAAGTTTCAACTTCCCTTCCCTCGCCCTCTTTGCGAGTTCTTCGATTTCATTTGAGAGTTCAGTGAGCGTCTTCTTGTCCGCCTCTTTGACAACTGCAACTGTCAGTCCTTCCACGGTGTCGACGGCTATGCCGATGTTGTAGTAGTCCAGAAGCTCGAATTTCCCGTCTTCGAGCGATCTCGCATTCAGGTAGGGATACTCTCTCAGGGCCGCGACGGCAGCCTTGACGAAGAAAGGAGTGAAGCTCAGGTTGATTCCCTGCGACTTGAGCTTATCCTTGAAATCAATAAGCTCCTGCATTTTAACTTCCTCGGCAACAGCATAGTGCGGAATATTGCGCTTCGATTTCGTCATTTTTTCCGAGATCAGTCTCCTCAAGCCCTTTAGTTCCATTACCTGCCGTTCGGCCGTTGCTGCTTCCGGTCTCACAGGAACGGGAGTGGCTTTCTCAGATGGCACGGTCACGAATGTCTCCACGTCCTTCACAGTGATCCTCCCACCGGGTCCGCTCCCCTTGACTCTAGAAAGGTCAACGCCCTTCTCCCTTGCGAGTTTCCTTACTGCTGGCGGAGCCAGGACCGCACCGGAAGATACTTCCTCACTCCGCTCCTCGATCGTTGCTGTTGGTGGCTCTTCCTTGTTGACCCGCTCTAGGGGTCTTGGGGGTTGAATTTCCGTATCGGCCGAACCTCCTCCAATATCGAGCAATGCCGAACCTACCTTCGCAATCTCCCCTTCCTTGAAGTAGATCTTTGTGACCTCCCCCTCGAATGGCGATGGAATCTGCACAGTCACCTTGTCTGTCATAACCTCAACGATGATGTCATCCTTGTGCACCATGTCTCCCTGCTTAACGTTCCACTTGACGACCTCTCCTTCCTGAACTCCTTCCCCTATATCCGGTAACTTGAATGTGGACATATCAATCACTCAATACGCTAACACCTTATTAACGGCGCTCATAATCCTTCTCTCGTCTGGTATGTAGAATTCTTCGTGTGAGTATGGGAACGGAATGTCGTAGCCGGTGACCCTGACTATCGGAGCGAAGAGGGAATCGATCGCCCTTTCCGCCACGAGTGCAGAGATCTCCGCACCCAGACCGAGGGTCCTCGGTGCCTCGTGAACTATAACAACTCTACCCGTCTTCTTCGCCGTCTGAATGATTGACGAAACGTCAAGTGGCAGGAGAGTCCTCAGGTCGAGGACGTCCGCATTGAGTTGATTCTTTTCCACTGTGTTCATAACGGTTGGAACCATGCTCCCGTAGGTTATGATCGAAATGTCGTCCCCTTCCTTCAGCCTTGCCGCCTTCCCTATCTCCACTTCGAACAGCTCGTCCGGTACCTCCGCCTTTATTGCCCTGTACAGTCTCTTCGGTTCCAGGAAGATCACCGGATCGTTGCTCTTGTGTGCAGAGACCAGCAGGCCTCTCGCATCGTAGGGATTAGAAGGGGTCACCACGGTCAGACCCGCGGTGTGGGCAAAATACGACTCTCCGCTCTGTGAATGATAGAGCCCTCCTCTGACTCCACCGCCGTACGGAGTCCTGATTATGAGGGGTACGTTGAATCGTCCTCCCGTCCTGTACCTGATCTTGGCTACGTTGTTCGTTATCTGGTCAAATGCAGGGAAGATGTAGTCCTGAAACTGTATCTCTGCTATCGGTTTCAGACCGTACATGGCCATTCCGGTCGCCATACCTATGATTGCCAACTCGTTCAGTGGAGTGTCTATGACCCTCTCCTCGCCGTACTTGTTCATCAGGTTGTCTGTGACCCTGAATACCCCTCCGTCTCTTCCCACGTCCTCACCCAAGACGACAATCCTCTCGTCGTCACCCATCAAGAGGTCGATGGACTTGTTCAGGGACTGCACTATGTTAATCTGAGCCATCTAGTTCCCTCCTCTCCTCTTCCTGAATCCATGAAGGTGTCTCGTAGACGTCATCGAATATGCTCGATGGTTCGGTTGCAGGTATGCTCATCCTCTCTTCCAGCGTCCGGTCGACTTCTTCTTTCGCCCTAGCCCTGGTGGTCTGAATGAAATTGATGTCCACTACGCCCATCTGAAGCAAGAGGTTTTCCAGTCTCTTTATCGGGTCCTTCTCGCTCCCGTCCGTTATCTCGTCCACCCTGTACTTCTTGGGGTCATCTGAAGTGGAGTGAGGGCCGATCCTGTAGGTGTTAGCCTCAACAAGGTATGGCCCCTTCCCGCTCCTGACATATTCGAAAGCTTCCTGTAGCCCAACGAGGGAACCTATGAGGTCGTTGCCGTCAACCTTCTTTCCCGGAATGCCATACGCAGCACCCTTCTTGTAGATTTCTGCCTTGGTTTGTTTCGCCACAGGGAACGATATCGCCCACCCATTGTTTTCACAGACAAATAAAACTGCAAGGTTGTAAACCGAAGCCATGCTCAGCGCAGCATGAAAGTCGGAAGTGGAGGTGGCTCCGTCTCCGAAGGTTGCGATGACTATTCCCTTCTTCTTAGTGTAACGCATCGAATATGCAGCTCCAACCGTGAGAGGAAGGTGAGATCCCACGGGGCTCTGCACCGTTGAGAAGTTGTACTCCCTGAAAGAGAAGTGGTCCGGCATCTGCCTGCCCTTCTGAAAGTCGTTGCTGTTTCCAAGCATCTGGTCGAATATGAGAGAGAGAGGAACACCCCTCTGCAGTAGAAGCGCAAGGTCTCTGTAGTAACCGAAAATCAGGTCCTCTTTGTCCGCTAGCATCGATATGGCTATCTGGACGATCTCCTGCCCCTGAGCCGGGACGTGGAATCCTATTATTCCCTGTCTCTGGGCGTTAACGATCTTGAGATCCAGCGTGCGTGCCAGTACAGCGGTCTTGTACGCAGAGATTGCTTGTTCGTTCGACAGGTTTCCTACAACCGCCATATCTCAGATCCTCCTCATTGCCCATGCCTCCGCGGCCTTGTAGGATGTCCTTACCAGCGGACCTGAGGCTACGAACTGGAATCCCATCTCGTACCCGACATCTTTCAATTTTTCGAACCTGCTGAGCCTGCTGTACTCGACCACGGGAAGCTGCACCTTCGAGGGTCTGAGGTACTGTCCAATCGTGAGTATGCTCACATCGACGTTCCGAAGGTCCCTCATGGTTTGCACCACTTCTTCGTCCGTTTCTCCGAGTCCCAACATGATGGACGACTTTGTAACGAATCCCCTCGAGGCCGAATACCTAAGAACCTCCAGGGACTGATCGTAATTTGCACGATGATCCCTTACAGATGGGGTGAGTCTTCTCACCGTTTCCACGTTGTGTGCAAGTACCACCGGTTCCTCCCCAAGGATCGTATCTATGCAGTCTCTGTTTCCCCTAAAGTCTGGTATGAGCACTTCTACTCTCGCACCCGTCTTCTTGACTTCCCTTATAACACTCGCAAAGTGATTTGCTCCCTGATCCGGGAGGTCATCCCTATCAACAGAAGTTATCACAACGTACTTCAGCCCCATCTCTCTCGCTGCAGTTGCGATGTGGAATGGCTCCATGGGATCGAGTGGTTGCACGAATCCATGAGTCACGGAACAGAACCTGCATGCCCTGGAACAATTCTTCCCAAGGACCATGAAAGTCGCGGTTCCATCAGACCAGCATTCACTCCTGTTTGGGCATCTAGCTTCCTCACAGACTGTGTGTAAGTTCAGTCCATGGACTTCCTTCTTCGTATCAAAGAATGTCTCGTCCGTGGGCAACTTAACTTTCACGTAATCCGGGTGCATTATTCTAGAAAGTTGATTTTGCTTTTAAACATTTTCGGTGTAATTAAATCCAATGAGGTGAGGGGTGAACTTTTTCCAAGCTAATCACTTAGAAGTTGAATGCAGGGGTACGGGCTGGGAGACCCTCTTGTTCCCCCTTAGGACGGATGGTATTATCGCGATCAGCAGTATCGCAGCGGAGAGGAAGAAGAGGTTGTGGATGGAGGAGATGAAATTGCCTATCCATGGACCAACGGAACCACCGCTCGACGTGCCAAGGAATATACCGGCGAGGTTTGACATGGGCACAGAGAGAGACATGACATAGAATGCGATTCCCATGCTGAAGATCTGGCCAGTGTTGACAAGGGTCGCACTCATTCCGGATGCGATACCTCTCTCTGCAGGGGGAGAGGAGTTCATGATAGATGCGCGGTTGGGAGATGCGAATATACCCATACCGCTACCCACTAATACAAGAGGTACCACCAAATCATTAAATGTCGTTGTCTGGCCTATCCGGGAGAGGAGTATGAATCCGATTGCAGAGACTATGAGACCTATGGTTGAAATCGATCTGGCCCCATACTTGTCAGAGAACCAGCCACTGATCGGTCCAAAGGTCGAGAGTGCTATTGAAGTCGGAACCAGAAAGAGCCCGGCCTCGAACGGGTTCAACCTCATAGTTGGACCCTGGAGGTAGAAGACCAGCACGAACGTAACGGCTCCTCTCGCAAGTGCATTCATGAAGATTGCCAGGTTTCCGGCTGCGAACAATCTTATCCTGAACATCCTGAGGTCAAACATCGGGTGATCGATCTTCAGTTCGTACATTATGAAGAGAACGAATAGAATCACCCCTGCCGAGATCATTGCCAGAACAACATCAAGGTGTGCGGAACCAGTTGCATAGAATGTGATTCCCCCGAGGACCAGCCCGATAGCTCCCGCGAATGAAACGTTCCCTACCGAGTCAATCTTTTGGCGCCTCGTTATGACCGCAAGCTCCTTCAGGTTGTGATGTGCCCATAGCGTTGCCGCTATCCCGATCGGTATGTTGACGTAGAATATGGACCTCCATCCAACGGTGTAGGTGAGTATCCCACCAAAGACTAGACCGGACACCGACCCCACAACAATGGCCACCTGGTTGATGCCGAGCGCCATACCCCGCTCGTTTTCTTCAAAAGCATCTGTTATTATTGCACCGCTGTTGGAAAAAAGGAAAGCAGCTCCGACTCCCTGTATCAGACGGAATCCAATCAGCTCAGGGCCGATCTGTGACAGACTACACAGGGCGGAGCCAATCGTAAATACGGCGAACCCAAATGTGTAAAGTTTCACCCGACCAAACATATCCGAGAGCCTTCCGAAGTTTACCAGGACCGCGGCGGTAATGAGCGTATAACCCATCAGGATCCAGAGAAGGTCCAGGATCGATGTATCTGGAAGTTCCCTGGCTATAGTTGGTAGGGAGATGAGAACTATGTTCGTGTCAAGAGATGCCATCAACGTTCCGAGGGTGGTATTTGAAAGGACGGTCCACTTGTACTGCACTCCTAGGGGAGTGCTTTGTCGGATTAAAAATTTCTTGATTAAAGGGAGTTTTCTAAAGTAATATGAAATTATTAAATTATAATTAAGTATAAATAGCCCCTGAAACATAGCACATCTCGGTAAAAAATGACGACGGGTGAAGTAGCCTCCGACGAACTATCACTTGAAGTCAGGGGGACGACCGCAGAAAAGATCGTGGTTGCAATACTCCTGCTGATCCCAATGCTGGTTTTTGCAATAACACCGATCTACAACTTCAAAGGACCAACGCTGTTCGGACTGACTTTCTTCTACTGGTTCGAGACCCTTTGGCTTTTTGTAACAGCCGCGATGTTTACTGGTGCAGCCCTAATGCTGAATAGAATGGAGGGGAGAAGATGAATAACATAGAAGTTTTGGCTGTATTCATCAGCCTATTTGTCCTATTTGTGGGACTCGGATTCTGGGCTTCTCGCTTTAGAAGGGGCGATATGAGCGACCTCGGGGACTGGGCTCTTGCGGGTAGAAAAATTGGAAGCTACCTTGCGTGGTTCCTCGTAGGTGCGGATCTATACACTGCCTACACATTCATTGCCATCCCCGAATCACTCTACGTGAAGGGCGCGGTGTACTTCTTTGCGGTTCCGTACGTCGGGATGACGTTCGGTGTAGCAATGATCACGATGCCCAGACTGTGGAAGCTCTCCAGGAAACACAACTATGTTACTGCAGTCGATATGATCAGGGACAAGTTCAACAGCAGGTCCCTAGCAACCATCATTGCACTGACAGGAATAGTTGCTGAACTTCCATACATCGCACTTCAAATATACGGGATGCAGGCTGTGCTTACCATAATGATAGGTCAACTAGTCACGAGCAATGCTGTAGTGATAACTGAGATAGCTCTAATAGTTGCATTCGTAATACTGGCTCTCTTCACGTTCACGAGCGGGTTGAGAGGTGCTGTAGTTACTGCTGTTATGAAAGACATCATCATATTCGTAACTGTGATAGTCGCAATAGTGGCAATTCCCATGTACACTGGAGGATTCGGTCATGCGCTTGCGGCAATGGCTTCGGCGAAACCACTTCCGGCAACAGGTACGGGAGATCTTTCAGGTCTCTTCCTCAATGGTTTCATAAGTCTGGTCATAGGAAGCGCCCTCGCCCTTTATCTCTATCCCCACGCAATAAACGGAGTGTTGAGCACGAGCAGCACAAAGAAACTAAGGATGAGCACGGCACTACTTCCACTGTATGGAGTTGGTTTAGCTCTGTTGGCATTGTTCGGTGTACTAGCATACGGTGCTTCCAAGACTCTTCCTCTGATACATCAGTATGGTGTTGTCACCACAGTACCTGCTCTCATCTATGCGTACCTTCCACCATGGTTCGTGGGATTCGCATTCCTGGGGATCTTCATAGGAGGACTCGTACCTGCATCCATCATGGCAATCGCCCAGGCAAATCTCCTCGCCAGAAACGTGATAAAACCATACATGAAGAGCATGACTCCAAAACTTGAAGCGAGGCTGTCGAAGTACTTCTCAATAATGTTCAAGTTTATTGCTCTCACATTCATCTTTGTGGTTAGTTCAACGTACTCCCTGGAGCTGCAACTGGTTGGAGGGATCATAATCCTACAAACACTTCCATCGATATTCCTTGCCCTATACAGCAACAAGTTGAACAAGTGGGCCGTGGGAGTTGGATGGCTTGCAGGACAGCTCACCGGACTCGGCCTGCTGATCGATGCGAACTTCATAGTTGCGCACGGGACGAGCATCACGACGGTCTTCTTCAAATTCAGTACACCACTCGGATTCTTCTACGCAGGAATGGTTGGAATACTAGTCAACCTGCTCTTCGTCCTAGCTGGTTCGCTGGTTGCCGGAACGATTAGACCGCAGAAAGTTGCAGTGCCTGGAACGAGTGGAAAGAAGTAATTCTCTTCACTATTTTTCTTTTTTTTGTGCTAAAATTTCTCAGTTCTGTGGTCTTTCTGAGCCCACTTCTCTTTAGTTATAGAATGGAATTTCCAATCTCTTGCGGTTCTCGTCATTTGAAGCCACCGGAGGGAATCGGACCCCCGACCTGCTGATTACGAATCAGCTGCTCTACCTACTGAGCCACGGTGGCGTTATTGCTAATTTCCATTCGATATATCTCAATTTCCATTGAATCAGACATTCGGAAAACGGCTCTATGTCTAAGTTTCTCGCATGTTCGAAATTCAGTCGATCACACATCTTTATATAGAAGAATAAAATACGGAAAACGAGGTGTCCAGTTAAATGATGGCAGGACAGCCAGTATTTATTCTAAGAGAAGGAGCAAAGAGAGAATCCGGAAAGAACGCAATGCAGAACAATATCAACGCAGCTAAGGCTATCGCCGATGCAGTTAAGACAACACTTGGTCCGAGAGGAATGGATAAAATGCTTGTCGATTCCTTGGGTGATATCGTTATTACGAACGATGGTGTGACAATCCTCAAGGAGATGGATATCGACCACCCAGCGGCGAAGATGATGGTCGAAGTCTCAAAGACGCAGGACCAGGAAGTTGGGGACGGGACTACTACCGCTGCGATTCTCGCAGGGGAGTTTCTGAGAAAGGCGGAAGATCTGCTGAACCAGAACGTTCACCCCACCGTAATAGCATCTGGTTACAGAATGGCCGCGGAGAGAGCGAAACAGATTCTGAACGAGATATCCAGTCCGGTAGGAAAGGATGAAAAAGTTCTTCTGAAGATAGCGAACACTGCGCTCAATTCCAAGGGTGCATCCACTTCAAGAAAGAAACTCGCAGATATCGCAGTGAAAGCTGTTTTGCAGGTAGCTCAGGATCGTTCGGGAAAGATCGAGGTAGACTTTGACGATATACAGCTAGTAAAGAAACAGGGCGGCTCTGTAGAGGATACGGAATTGATCCATGGGGTAATAGTAGACAAGGAGAGAGTACACCCTGGGATGCCGGTTTTGGTCAACAAAGCAAAGATTGCGCTCCTGAATACTGCACTTGAAATCAAGAAGCCAGAATTCGATACTTCAATAAGGATCGAGGATCCAGAATCGATAACGAAATTCAAGAAGCAGGAGGAGAGCATACTCAAAGACATGGTTGAAAAGATCAAGGCAACCGGTGCTAACGTCGTTCTCACACAGAAGGGCATCGATGACCTCGCGATGGCGTACCTAGCAAAGGAAGGCATCTATGCAGCAAGAAGAGTGAAGAAGAGCGACATAGAAAAGTTGGCAAAGGCAATCGGCGGGGAGATAATCACGAACATGGACGATCTTTCCTCCAATGATCTTGGCAAGGCTGAAAAGGTCGAGGAAGTGAAGATCGGTGAAGACCACCTCACTTTCGTCACCGGCTGCCAGAATCCGAAGGCAATTTCAGTGCTTGTTAGAGGCGGAACAGAACACGTTGTCGACGAAATAGAGAGGAGCCTAGTAGACTCACTCCATGTAGTAGCAGCAGCACTCCACGACGGGAAGATCATTCCGGGCGGAGGCGCGGCAGCGATGGAGATATCGATGAAGCTCAGAGAATACAGCGCATCGGTTGGAGGAAGGGAACAGCTCGCTATAGAGAAGTTCGCAGAGGCAATAGAGATCATTCCAAGAACGCTGTCAGAGAATGCAGGACTCGACTCAATAGGCATCCTTATTTCCCTTAAGAAAGAGCACGCAGATGGAAAGAGGAACATGGGTGTGGACGTGGTCAAGGGGAAGCCCATTGACATGTTTGAGTTGGGAGTAATCGAACCAATCAGAGTCGGGAGACAGGCGATCGACAGCGCAACTGACGCAGCAGTCATGATACTCAGGATCGATGACGTCATAGCGACAAAGGCATCGAGTGCAGGCGCTCCCAAACCACCAGGTGGAAGACCAGGCGGAGACGAAGACTAAACACTAAGGTTCAATACCTTAGTCTTCATTTTTATTTTCCGTTATATTCAAAATTACAGCCCAAGAATATCGGGAATGGATCCCGACCATCATTTTGCTCAGTCCGTAGGTGTATTGCGTAACCGTTTTATATTCTCACTATCTAACTCGTCTATGTTCAGCGGAAACTACAACCCATCTACGGCTGATCTGATAGTTGTGAGCACGCCGTACGTTCCCGGATACAAGATAACCAGCGTTATCGGATTCACCTGGGGGTTGATAGTCAGGTCGAGAGGAATCGGTGGCAACGTAATAGCCGGACTGAGGACTATCGCAGGTGGCGAAATAAAAGAATATTCTGAGATGCTCGACCAGAGCAGGTTCGAAGCGCTTGAGAGACTGAAACAGCACGCGAAGAGTCTTGGAGCAAACGCAGTAATTGAAGTCAGGTTTGATTCCTCTGAGATTGGTCAAACGATGTCAGAGGTCCTTGCGTATGGGACTGCGATCGTTGCCCAAAAGGACGATTCTGCCAGTCAACTGGTCTCGCTAAAGTAGCAGAATGGTAGTCTACTCACCTCACAAGGTCATCCTGTTTGGTGAGCACGCTGTAGTGTACGGTTATCCGGCACTATCAGCGACGGTGGACCTCTTTGCGAGGGTCTATCTGGTCCCGAGCAGGAGTGGACTCCAGTACACCCCATTTGTTCAGCGGACACTCTCCTATCTCGGACTCACCAACGTTTACGTAAAGGTTGAGACAAACGTGCCCTCCGGTTCTGGTCTCGGTACATCTTCGATGATAATAACAGGCATACTGATGTGCGAGAGGGATTTCTCCAAAGAGAAACTGGCAAACGAGGCCTACAACCTGGAATACCAGACGCAGGGACTCGGTTCCCCTATTGACACCACAACGATCTCAGCAGGTGGATTCGTTCTGACAAACGGCAAGGAAGGAATACCGCTATGGAAGATAGAGAAGAATGGTATTTCATGGAGTTTTTCGAGTCTGCCAACGAGGAACATCGAACTTGTCGTGGTCTATTCTGGATCAAAGGGATCTACCAGAGAGCAGGTCGCGAAAGTGAGAAAATTCTACGAGAGGGGTAACCTCGCCAAGGACATAATGAAGAGGATCGGTAACATCACGGAGGAGGGGGTAAGGGCGGTCATGAAGGGGGACGCAGCAAGAGTGGGTGAGCTGATGAACGAAAACCACTCAGAGTTGAAGGTCTTCGGTATTTCTACGGACCAGATAGAAAAGATAGTTGCAGTGGGTAGGGAATATGGTTACGGAGCTAAACTCACCGGAGCGGGTGGAGGGGGAGCGGTAATCATAATTCCGAGAGACAAAGAGAAGCTCGTAAAGAAACTGAAAGAAATGAACTTCATGGTTTTCGACACGTCTACTACAAGTGCAGGTATTTTCAAGAGAGCTGAGTGACCGAAGCCACCACGTCCCCCTTGTCCAATCCAATCACCTTGACTCCCTGCGCATTCCTTCCCTTCTTTGGAATAGCGGATACTGCAGTTCTTATCGTTTTTCCATTTCTGGTCATTATGAGGAGTTCGTCGCCGTCGTCTATGGATGAGACGTAGATAGGTCTGCCAGTTCTCTCTGTCACCTTTATCGCCCTCATTCCCTTCGCCCCCCTGTGTCTCATCGAAAAGTCCTCTACGCTTACTCTCTTTCCCAGTCCCTTCTCCGCGATCACGATCATTTCCTTGCTGCTCACAGTAGCATCGCTCGCCACCTTGTTGTCTCCCTTGAACCTTATGCCTGTCACACCGGATGCGGGTCTTCCCATAGACCTGAACTCCTTCTCCTCCACGAGCACGAGCCTTCCATCCGTAGAGAGGAGAGCAATCTTTTCGTCACCACCCGTCACGAAGACGTCCTTCAGCAGGTCTCCCGGTCTTAGCCTAAGTGCAATGAGACCGTTGGACCTGATGTTTGTGTACTGTGAGATTTCGGTCTTCTTTACCCTTCCCTTCTCCGTCACGAACAGCAGGTACTTCTTTCCCTCTCCGGCCTTCTCTGTCATGATGAAAACAATCCTTCCCTTCATGTTCTCGAATATGGCTGAGATGAGTTTTGCCCTCGATCTTCTCTCCCCCTTGGGGATGCTGTAAGCCTTGATCTGGAACACCTTTCCTGTGTCAGAGAAGAAGAAAACCCTGTCGTGAGAATCACACGTTATGAGCTGCTTTATCTCGCTCTCGGATGTCCCGGTATAAACTCCCTTTCCGCCCCTCTTCTGGGCAGAAAATG
Organism: uncultured Thermoplasmatales archaeon; assembly: GCA_964389625.1. GTDB lineage: Archaea > Thermoplasmatota > Thermoplasmata > Thermoplasmatales. The sequence continues at coordinate 61,266 of CAYMEF010000001.1, read as the reverse complement.
TATCCGCTTCGATTCTGCTGATCCTGTTGTCCTCCGTAAGCACAATAGTGTCTGTCTCGTGCGGTATCAGCTCCTCCTCTGTAGTTTCGACGTAAGAGTCGCTGATCTCCGTCTTTCTGGAATCTCCATATTTCTGCTTAATTTCCTCGAGTTCCTCGACGATCAGGTCCCATCTCTTGTTCTCGTCAGCAAGCAACTCGTTGTACTTCTTTATGTTCTCCTCGATCTCCTTCATTTCCGTCTTCAGGTCAGCGATCTCCATTCCGGTCAACTTCTGAAGCCTAGTCTCAAGGATTGCGTTTGCCTGAAGATCGTCCAGCTTGAACTGTTTCTTCAGTCCCTCCCTAGCGTCCTTGACATCCTTCGATGATCTGATGATCTTGATCGTGAGATCGATGCCGTCTAGGGCCTTTATCAGGGCTTCCAATATGTGCTCCCTCTCTCTCGCCTTTTTCAAGTAAAACTGAGTTCTCTTGGTAACGACAAGCTCTCTGTGTTTCAGGTATTCATGCATAATCTCCTGCAGTCCCAGTGTCTTCGGTACATTGTTCACCAGAACGAGGTTGATTATGCCATAGGAGACCTGCATCTGTGTGTGTTCGTATATCTGGTTCAGAGAAATCTCCGGGCTGAAGTCGTTCTTGACCTTTATGACTATTCTTATGCCATCCTTATTGCTCTCGTCCTTTATGTTGGAGATACCGCCTATAACCCCTTCCTTTGAGAGTTCCGCCATCTTGATGAGGAGTTCTGACTTGTTCACTTCGTAGGGTACCTCGGTGAATATTATCTCGTTCTTTTCTATCTCGGCTCTTGCTCTGAGGTCTATCTTTCCTCTTCCTGTCTTGTAAGCATCGATGATCCCCTTCTTCCCCAGGATCATCCCGCCGGTCGGGAAATCGGGCCCAGTTATTATCTTCAGCAGCTCCTCTATTGGTGCATCCTTGTTCCTCACAGTGTGTATCAATCCATCGACTATCTCCGTGAGGTTGTGAGGTGGCATGTTGGTAGCCATTCCGACTGCAATACCCGACGTTCCATTCAAGAGTATGTTCGGAATCCTAGAAGGCAGGTAGAGCGGTTCCTTCATGGTACCATCGAACGTAAGTGCAAAATCCACAGTCTCGTACTCGATATCGGCAACGACTTCGTTAGAAATCTTCTCCAGTCTGGCCTCTGTGTACCTCATTGCGGCCGGAGGGTCTCCGTCGATCGAATTGTGAACAAACACTCCCGCAGATAGAGCGAAATTGTGCCACGGAGAGGTCGTCAGGTCGTAAGTATCTTCCCTCTCTGCCAAGGAAATTACGCGTTTTACCTTGTGGTTTGAAGGTGCCAAGACTGGAATCCGCTGACCAAGGATGTCGTTGCTAGCATCCGCAGCTCGGCCCGGAACATCTTCAGAGTCCTTGAAATAAAGTGGATAGAGCGACTCGCCAACAGACAGTTTTCTTGCTCCTTTGTATGATCCATCCCTTAGCAGGAATCTATGGTCCGGTGTGCATCTGATTCTCTCGCCGTTGTCGAGCGTCACTTCAACGAGCTCAGAATCGATTCTCGTCCGGCGAGGGTTAGTTATCTCTGTAACTTCGATCGATCTGGTATTAGGATTTAGGCTGAATGTCCAGTGTCTTTTTCCCTGCTTCTGCTCCTCTATGATGGTTTCAAAGTCCACGCTTCTTCCGTCCGCCAACCTCACTCCAGTATCCTTGGTGAAGCATCCGAAATTTCCTTGCCCATCCACCAGAGGATATCTTAGGGAGAATTCCTGGGCCATCCTAACGAGTGTGGAATAGATGGCCGTATCTCCGTGTGGATGGTACTTACCCATGACCTCTCCCACGATTCTAGCTGATTTTCTGTACGGCTTGTCGAAGGTCACACCCATTTCGTACATGGAGTATAGGATCCTTCTGTGGACCGGTTTGAGTCCATCTCTAACGTCAGGGATTGCTCTGGCAAGGATCACGCTCATCGCGTAATCCAGGTATGAGTACTTCATCTCCTTCTCAATTGCTCTATTTTCGATCATAGGTATCACACATCTATGTTCTGGGCTTCATTAGCGTGAGTTATTATGTAGTCTCTTCTTGGTTCAACTTCTTCGCCCATCAACAGGGTAAAGAGTGCATCGGCTGCTTGGGCATCCTCGATCTGGACCCTGACAAGTTTCCTTGTTTCTGGGTTCATTGCAGTCTCCCATAGCTGATCCGGATTCATTTCTCCAAGACCCTTGAATCTCTGCACGATTGGGTTCGAAAGCTGCTTTATTAGAGCATCCTTTGCCTTTTCCGTATAGACGTAGTTGACCGCGGCTCCCTTCTGGACCCTAAACAGCGGTACAACTGCGATGTAGACGTGCCCATGGATGATGAGGTCATTAAGATACCTATAGAAGAGCGTCAACAGGAGCGTTCGAATGTGACTCCCATCGACATCCGCATCTGTCATGAAAATGATCTTACCGTATCTCAGCTTCTTGGGATCGTAAGGATCGTTCGGACCCATATTGATTGCTGAGAACAGATTCTTAACTTCGTTGTTCTTTAGAAGTTTGTCCCACGCCGCTTTCTCAACGTTGAGTATCTTCCCTCTTAGCGGAAGAATTGCCTGGTATGACCTGTCCCTTCCCTGCTTTGCAGGGCCGGCAGCGGAGTCTCCCTCCACTATGTAGAGCTCTGTCTTCTCCGGATCTTCAAGGGTGCAGTCTGCGAGTTTTCCCGGCAGTGTTGCGTTTAGAGAGGACTTAGATCTTACCATTTCCCTTGCATTTCTGGCAGCCTCTCTGGCCTCGGCGGCTTGGTATGCCTTCTTACAAATTATTTCTGAAACCCTTGGGTGATCTTCGAAGTATAGCTTTAGGTGTTCGGCCACTCCACTGAAGACCATTCCTTTTACGTTGCTGTTTCCAAGCTTCTCCTTGGTTTGCCCCTCAAATTGGGGTTCGGGTATCTTTACACTTATTACCCCAGTGAGACCTTCCCTTACGTCTTCCCCCGTGAAGAAATTCTCTTCTTCTATTATCTCCTGTCTCTTGGCCTCATCGTTCAAGACCTTGGTCAGGGCTCCCTTAAATCCCGATACGTGCGAGCCCCCCTCTCTCGTGTTGATGTCATTAGCGAAGGCAAGGAGATTCTCGCTCACGGACTCATTGTACTGAATAGCAAATTCTATGTATGTACTGGGTTGATAATCTTCTCCCTTCGAATCATCATTGTTCTTGTTGTTCCTGGTTATGTCCTTCATCTCTCCATTGAACCTGATCTGTCCGTAAATCACGTCATCGTGTAGGGTCTTCTTCCCCTTGTTCATGTTCCTGACCATTTCCTCTATTCCCCCCTCGTGCTGGAATGTGCTGATGCTTCCATTCCAGTCAAGGGTGATGGTCAGTCCCTTGTTCAGATACGACAACTCCTCAATCCTTCCCCTCACGGTTTCTAGTGAATACTCCGATGTCTCCATTATTGTTTCATCTGGTTCGAAGCTGATCAGTGTACCGGTTTGAGAAGTGAAGTGGAAATTCGTGTTGATTGCGCGGGTCCAGATCGGTTTCCCATCCACTATCTTCCCGACTTTTTCGACTGGGGTGAGCTTCTCCCCCTTTGAATAGCCTTGGTGGTAAACTAATCCGTCTCTCTTTACAAACACCTCGAATGTTGAAGAGAGGGCATTTACTACGTGCATACCTACACCGTGTAGACCCCCTGAAACCTTGTAGGCCTTCTGTTCGAATTTTCCTCCGGAGTGGAGTTCAGTGAGCACGATCTCCAAAGCTGGTTTGTTATATTTTGGATGAATGTCAACCGGGATTCCTCTAGCATCGTCTTCAATAGTTACCGTTTTACCCTTGACGGTGACCCATATATTCTTACAAAAACCGCCCATCGCTTCGTCAATGCTATTATCAAGAATTTCCTGCAAGAGTTGGTGCAAACCTCGGATGTCTGTACTCCCTATGTACATGGCAGGTCTTTTTCGAACTGCCTTGAGTCCTTCTAGCACTACTATGTCCTTAGCTGTATAGTCTTCCATAGCCTCTTTAACCTATACGTTGAACGCATATATATTGATTTGCAAAGAAGTCCGCTATAAAGCAGTTCGGAGCAACATTATTGGATATTTCCTGATTTACATTTAACTAAAATTATAATAAATTCTCTTCTATTAAATCTGTTATTTTGTATTTTAACTTCGTAATTTATATCTACAGTTTTAGTTACCTTAAATAGTGAGCTCTCAAAAAACTCTTCCCTGTCGAAGTAGTGTGTCGTTATTTTGGTGCCTCGCAGGAAGGTGCCATCTTCAGTTTCCTTCCCCTTGCCAAACCTGAAATCCTGCCTAGAGAACACCCTCACAAGTAGTACACCAGAGTCCTTGAGCACCCTTGCAGCTTCTGCAAGTGCCTGTTTCCGCTCCACTCTGTCCATGTGGTCCAGGGAATGAACAAACAGTACGTTGGAGAACGTCCCGTCCTTGAATGGGAGGTGCACAATGTCCCCCAGGACCTTATTTTCGCCTTCATAAAGGCGGAGTGCGAATTTTGAGAAATCCAACCCAATGACGCCTCTAACCATCGGGGTGCCCTTACCATTGCCGCAACCGTTATCCAGCGTCGTGCCGGGAAGGAGATTGTCTTCGTAGATCTCGCCCTCCTTGAGCCTGCCCCTCCATAGCTTCCCCCTCAGTCTATATTCTCTATCCCACGATTTCTTTTGATCCTGTCGCATAAATCTCGTTAATATAGCAGTTACGTATTTCGATTTATGGATGAGCGCGACATAATGGAACACTTGGTCAACAAAGATCCTTATTCCAGCCTCCTGGGTATTAAATCGAAAATTATCGACGATGGTAAATCGGAGTCAACACTCATCCTCGAAGAGAAGCACATGAGGCTCGGGAATATAGTACACGGAGGAGTAATCTGCTCTCTGGTCGATATGGCAGGCGGAACTGCGGTCTTGTCCATAGGCAAGAAGAACCAGGTTACAACGAATCTCGACATTAACTTCCTCCGTCCAATTTCCAAATCGCCTGCAAGAGCTGTTGGTCAGGTTATCCGAAAAGGCAAGAACATTTGTGTTGCGAAGGTTGAAGTTTTCGACGGCGAGGGGAAATTGTGTGCATATGCCACGGGGTCGTGGTACATATTCAAAGACTAACTATTTAGAGTACGAACACATGTTCGTAGGTGTCACTCGAAAGCATCGGGATCCAAAGGATACCCACCGAATCGAGACAGGGGAAACCCAGATCTTTGTTTACACTCTGGTTCGCTGCCAATCTGACGATCGCGGACTTCGCTCTCGGGTTTCTCCCATGGGAAATGGGAATGAACTTTGTGAGCTCGATATTATCGATAGTCATTGGGAACGTTCTGGGAGCAGTCATCGTTGGTTTTTCTGCGATGATGGGTCCAAAAACTGGATATCCACAGATGATGGGGACAACAAACTCGATGGGAAGACGGGTAATGAGAGTATTCGGAATAGTCAACCTATCCAACACGGGTGGATGGTTCATAGTCAACAACATTCTAAGTGTGTCAGCACTCTATCTGATTTTCGGGACATCCTACCTTATCCTCGTTCCGATCTTCGTCTTGATTGTGTATGTTGTAGCCTATCTAGGACACAATTTTATTCACAGAGTTGAGAGGATTCTTTCATACGTTTTGGGAGTACTTTTTGTCATTGTGCTCGTCAAGATTCTGTTTTTCCCCTCTCCTTCCCTTCACACGGTTGTCGGCCTATCTCTCTCTTCAACAACGGTCAATTTCTCTTTCTTCGGAATGATAGCTCTCTCTTACAGCTACCTTATGAGCTGGGGACCTTATGCATCAGATTATTCCCGTTATCTGCCTCAGAACGTCTCTCTCCGGAAGGTGTTCTCAAACACATTCCTTGGATCGTTCATATCCACGTCGTTCGTCGAAATAGTGGCACTTGTAATATCTTTCGAAATCCTCAGTGGATCCTCAATCTCCTCACTCAAGGCGGTTTCTGGATCCTTGTATCCCTTGTCACTGATCACGATAGCACTTGGAGGCGTCGCTGCCAATGTACTGAATCTTTACTCCGCCTCTCTATCTGGACTGGTGGGAGGTATCAAGTTGAGCAGGACAAAATTCGTCGGGCTCGTCGCACTGGTGGGACTTGTCCCATCTATCCTCTTTTACCAAGGGTTTTACAACTTCTTCCAGTCGTTTCTTCTTGTTTTGGACTATTGGATATCACCATGGGTTGCGATTCTCGTCGTAGACTTCCTTTTGCTCAAGAAACAGAAACTAAGTTTTGAGAAGGGAATGAAGTGGAGTGGGGTCATAGCTTATCTGGTTGGGTTGGGGGCGTCAGTACCTTTCATGAATGTGTACTTAGGGGACTTCAACTATACTTTTGTTTTGTCCAGATTCCTCGGTGGAAGCGATATAAGCTACTTTGTCGGATTCATTGTTGCGGGGCTTGTCTACTTCGCGATCGAATCTAGACAGAGAATGCCCTCATCCAAGATCCAGCACCAGGAGCCAGCGAATCGCTAGAGAGATCGGTCCAATCGTCTATTTCGTCAAGGATCCCATCGGCGGAGAGAAAGTAATATTCACAGCACTCTCCTCCCTTCTGGAAAGGAGACAGACATTCATGCCGGCACACCTTGTCGCTTCAAGCTCGGGGATGGAGCCTGAAAAGAACACGAAATCATCCGTTGCAAGTGATCTGGAGTTTGCTATCTTTCTGTAACTTTCGCTCTCCCGCTCTACTCCCTCTATTTTTACAATCGCCGTTTTGTTCACACCCTATCCTCTTTCTGCAGAGTTCTACCTACGACCCCGAGTATAAACTCGATAACTTCGGAGTGTCTATTCGCATCTTCGATTGTTTTGCCATAGGTGTGATGACTGTGTCTCCTCAACATAAGTCCATGAACGTTCCTTCCCGAGCGCAAAATTCCAAACGCCCATCCTGAGACAAGATCCATAAGCTGAGAGTTGTCAATGATGGGCAGCCACTCCTTGTGCTCGTGAGTGGCGACATTCTCGAGTCATTTAAGCATTACGAAGTCGGAGAGCTTTATTCCTACCCTGGCCCAGTATTTCTTTGATAGTATCGTTTCCCAAACAGAATGAGTATGGAAAACTGCTCCAGCCTAAACAGCACGCACGATGGCTAGGTGCAACTGGGTCTCACTAGGGGGTGTAAAGATCCTCACAAAGTGTTGCTATTCTAATCGACTTCTATCATCTTCGAATGAGAGAGCATGCTCTTGTCAACTCCGGATGCAGTGATTGCAACTTTGAGGGGATTTGTTTCGACTACTGCACTAAAGCTTCCCTCTTGGCCCGTACACCCAGCCTCCATTGTAGAATTCTGCACCTATCTCTACCAGTTGATCCTAGATCTTCAGATTTGGATGATAGTCCTAGCCTCTATCCGAAGTCTGGTTACCTGGCACTTTTTACCTCTGGTGTTCTAAAGTGGAACCCTCAGCAACTCGAACCGTTCCTATCAGTGGTAAGGGAGTCTGTCCCCGGAGGAAACGGATTCCTGGAGTCTCGTTGTTGTTCGTCTTTGGACTCTATTAAAAAGTTTAACCGGTCATTGTATTTCTGCTTTATAACATACCGAAAACCACTAAACGTCCTTAGACCTAGGTCAAGTCTGCTCACAACAGAATGAGGGTAAGAAAAGCGGAAGTAGAGAAATCTATCAAATGTGGAAAAATTGTATACTTGATCACTGAGATCGAAACGCTCTAATCCATTATACGCACTCATGAACAAATCTTTAAATAACGAGTCTAGTTTTAGACCCTGGTGACGACTGACGAAGACTGACGACGACATAGATGGATATAATGATGTCGAGGAAGTCCTAAGACAACTCAGGACCGCTGAGGAGGAGAAGAGGTATGCGGAGCTTGAGAACAAGAGGTTAACGGAAGAGATAGAAAGGCTAAAGAAGGAGATGAATAGGTTAAAACTACCGCCGCTCCTGATAGGTTCCATAGAGGACGTAATTGATGAGAGAAGGGTGGTCATAAGGAGTTCGACTGGACCGAGTTTCCTTGTTTACACATCGGAGCACATTCCTACAACTAAGCTCACGGTGGGAACGAGGGTAGCGCTTAATAAAGCAACACTTTCTGTTATTTCAGTAATCCCAGAGGCATACGATCCCACAGTAGTTGCTGCAGAGATTGCAGAAAAACCAAACGTGACTTTCAACGAGATCGGGGCCCTAGAACAGCAGATAAGAGAGGTCAAAGAAATGGTCGAGCTTCCACTATTAAATCCGGACATTTTCAAGAAGGTAGGTATAGAACCACCTACCGGTGTCCTTCTGGTGGGAGCACCCGGGACGGGGAAGACTCTTCTTGCAAAGGCAGTTGCAAACAGCACAAATGCGACTTTCATTAGGGTGGTCGCCTCTGAGCTAGTCCGAAAATACATTGGCGAGGGCGCAAGGCTAGTTAGAGAATTGTTTGATCTAGCCAGGAAGAAGGCTCCCTCAATAATATTCATAGACGAGTTGGATGCGATAGGATCACGAAGAATAGACTCCTCCACGTCCGGAGACAGGGAAGTCCAAAGAACTCTAATGCAGCTGCTCGCAGAGATAGATGGATTCGAGCCACTGGGGAACATAAAGCTCGTCGGGGCCACAAACAGGCCAGACACTCTAGACGAAGCTCTCACAAGGCCAGGTAGATTCGACAGGATAATTGAGATACCACTACCAGACAAGAAGGGTAGAGTGGAGATACTCAAGATCCATACCAAGAAAATGAACCTCAAAGATGTGAATCTGGAGAAGATATCAGAGATTACTGAGGGTTTCTCCGGGGCCGATATAAGGGCTTCAGTTGTGGAGGGAGGTATGTTCGCAATCAGGGATGGGAGGGACCACATAATTCAATCGGATCTCGCAAACGGAGTAGATAAAATGAATGTCCAGAGGAATAGATCCACTCAAGGAAAAGGTAACCTCGAGATGTTCGTCTGATGAGAGAGATTCAGGTTCCCAATTTCTACGAAGACAGGGGAAATCTCTATTCCCAGTCAAAAGACAATAAATCGATTTATGGAGAGCAGGTCTCTAACCGTGGAGGGAAATATTTCAGAGTTTTCTCACCTCTTAGGAGCAAACTCTCCTCGTCAATGAGGCTTGGACTTAGACCAGATATCAGAAGTGGAGACCACATGCTTTACTTAGGTGCCGGCGCAGGAACGACTGCATCACACATTGCAGACTCCTTGTCGAGCGGCTCAATTTTCGCCGTTGAATTCGCACCGGTCCCTTTTATCAAACTTACATCTCTGTCCGCGATCAAGGAGAACGTTTTCCCCATTCTTTCGGATGCCCAGAAACCGGAGCTGTACGGTCTGTTTGTCGATAGGGTGGACATTGTCTACCAAGACGTATCACAGCCAAACCAGATAGAGATTTTTGCCAAGAATATGGAGTTCTACGGATCGAAGAGGGGAATCCTGATGTTGAAGACTTTCTCTCTTAGGAGTGATTTCTCCATAGATCGAGAAATAAAGAAGATTAGGGAAATATTCTCTGTTCAACAGATCAAGGATATCTCACGATTTCACAGAGGTCACTACGCTATTACTGTAACGTCTAATTGACCCAGACAGTTTTCATATTTGTGAATTCCCTGCTTCCATACTTTGAAAGTTCTCTTCCTAGTCCACTCTTCTTTACGCCTCCAAACGGAAGTCTCGGGTCCGAGAATACGATGCTATTTATGAAGACCATTCCTGCTTCGATATCGCTCACCAACGTCTCTGCTTCACTTTTTTCACCCCAGATAGATGTCCCTAGGCCGTAGGGTGTTTCGTTTGCAATCTTTACCGCTTCATCCCTGTTCCTGAACTTCCTCAAGACGGCAACCGGTCCAAATATTTCTTCCTGATAATTCTCGTCCAGTTCGGCAATAGTGGGTGGCACGATATTCCCTTGTCCCTCCCCGAGGAAAACTACTTTTCCTCTGGATTTCAGGTAATTGATCTGTTCTTCCACCGAGCGTTTCTGTTCCACCGAGGACAGCGGACCGATGTACGTTTCTTTCTTCTTTGGATCGCCTATGACTACCTTTGAAAATTCTTCCTCCGCAAGTCTCTTGAACTCTTCGTAGACGTTCTCTTGGACCAAGAACCTTTTCGATGCAATGCAACTCTGCCCATTGTTTTGAAGCCTCCCAATCGCGGCTGCCTTTGCCGCTGACTCTATGTTGGCAGAGTCCAGAATTATGAAAGGATCAGAACCACCGAGTTCCATCACTACGTGTTTGAGTTCTTTCCCAGCCTCCGATGCTATCCCGGATCCAACTTGAGTGGAACCCGTAAAAGCCACTCCGTCCACTTGTCGTATGAGTGATGTAGCCGTTTTTCCATCGACGATGAGGCTCCTGAAGATTTTTGAATCAACGATCTCCTGAAGTTTTAGAGAAACTCCAGCGACTAAGCTCGCGTGCTTCAGGACTACGCCATTGCCCGCCAATAGCGCTGGAAATGCAGCCCTTGCAACCTGCCACACTGGGAAGTTCCACGGCTCTATGCACATCACAGTGCCAATTGGATCAAATCTAAGATAACTCTTGAATGCCTCCGTCTTTATCTCTTCCGCGCTAAATATTCCTGGTGCATTCTCTATCAGATAATCCAGGAGCTTTATGCTCTTCTTTACCTCGGAGACGCTCTGTGATATTGGTTTACCCATCTCCTGAGTCATGATCAGAGCGAGTTCATCTGTATACTTGACAAAGTTCGGCCTAACAGTTTCCTTGAAGTAATCCAGCCTCTCATCGAGACTCTTCATCCAATCTTTTTGCGCTAACTTCGTTTCACTAATCTTGTTGAGTGCGGAATCAACGTTGTCAGTCTCTATAGTCTCTATAACGCTTCCAGAATATGGGTCCCGTATGACTATGCTCATGCTCTGACTTCCGTCTCTTTTATTGCTTCCTTGAAGATTGATAATCCCTGTTCCAACAGGTCGTCCTCTATCGTGAGCGGTGCCATGAAACGCATAACATTCCCGTAGTGTCCGCAGGTGTGCATCAGGACTCCTCTCTTGAACATTTCTTCCCTTATCTTTCCCGCGAGTTCAGTACCGGGAGTCTTTTGCTGCTTATTCTTGACGATCTCGTTTGCGATCATATATCCACGACCTCTGACCTCGCCTATGTTCTTGGAGTCTGCTTGTATCTCCTCGAACCTGTTGACCAAATAACGTCCCTTTGACCGAACTCTCTCCAGAAATCTCTCCTCTCTTACGACGTCCAGTATTGCGGCACCAGCCGCTAGTCCAAGTGGATTTCCTCTGTACGTTCCCAGATGAAATGCCTTGGGAAGCTCATCGAAATCCTTTCTGTATGCTACCGAAGAAAAGGGTATTCCTCCGCCAATGCTCTTTGATATGCACATTATGTCCGGAGTTACGTTGTGGTACTCCGTTTCCCACATCTTTCCCGTTCTGCCGATGCCACTCTGGACCTCATCTATAATCAACGGAATCGAGTACTTGTCACAAATTTCTCTGAGCATAGGCAAGAAATCGTCTGGGGGAATGATGTAACCCCCCTCTCCCTGGATGGGTTCGACAAGGATACCTCCCACCGGTGGTACTCCCGAATACGGATCGTTGATCATCTCTTCTATCCTCTCGACGACCACTTTTGAGATGTCCTCTCTCTTGGAGTCTCCAGAGAACCTGTATGGGTATGGATACGGGGCGTATACGTAATTCTGCGTCGAAAATCCCGCGTACTCCCTGTAGTGATAGTTTGAGGTAGCACCAACAATCCCTCCGGCTATACCGTGGTATGATCCCGTGAATGCTATTATGGTAGGTTTCTTCGAGCTGAACCTAGCGAGCGAAACGGCGGCCTCGCATGCTTCCGCTCCCGTGACTGTCATGAATATTTTGGAGTTGTCCTTCATTTTTCCCGGTAGAACGGAGTTCAGGGTCTTGAGGTACCTTATTCTAGCCTCCGTGGGTACTTCAGTAATGTGGGTCAATTTATCTACCTGCCTTTTTATTGCATCCACCACGGCAGGATGACCATGCCCAAGGTTAAGAACTGAGACTCCGCCGAACCAATCGATGAATACGTTTCCATCAACGTCGACGACAGTAGAGCCCTTTCCATAGTCTATTGCGAATTTGAAGAAGCCCGTATATGACCTGCTAGAAGTCTCGAGTTTATCCTGGACGTCAAGCAATTCAAGGGACTTGGGACCGGGTACCCTTGTCTTCAATAATGGAGCTTTTTCTAGGCTCAGTCTACTTGAAGTTTGAACAGACATATCTCATCAATGCAATTCTGGTATATTAAACGTGAATAACTTTCCCTCAAAAAGGAAGTTTAATGAAAAATTTCTTCAAAACTGGAGTATTCTACAGCTTATTTCTCGTCTATTCCTTTATGACGAGCTTGAGTGATTCTGGAAAATCTTCCTTTGCTGTATTTAGGGCCATGATGGTCTCGCTCCTCTCAACCCCAGGGGTCCTGGAGAGCTCATTAACAATAGTTCCAAGCTCCGCCTTGTTCCTCGCTCTTATCAGGGCCACAAAATCTATACTCCCAAGGACAAAGTAGACGGCCCAAACTCCTTTGATCTTGGCAATCCTTGCACCTATTGCCTCACCATACTCTGGGCCATACTTCGCGTTGATCAAGGAGAATGCCGTTATACTCTTATCTAGATTGTTCTGGTTGATGAGCGGAATCACTCCCTTCAGAAAATTACTGCTCTTCATTTTTTTTAGTCTGTTGTGGACGGTCGATTTGGAAACCCCAACCTTCTTAGATATAACACTGAGGTTCGTTTCTCTCGTGTCGAAAATGCTTAGCAATATCTTCCTGTCAAGTTCATTCAGCTGTTCTATTGTAATTTTTTCCCCTTTCATTACAATTGTGATGCAACACTTATTAATAAAATATTTTGTTTTCTGAATTTTTTCCACCGACGTTTCATGGCAAATGATTTAATCGTTGTTATTCTAGACCTCCAGTGACTTTCAAATACAAGGGCGAAGTCATAAGTGTCATCGCCGTACTGGCGATCATAGCTGTAATTTTCTCGTCGCTCTATTTCTATACCGAAAACTGGCCACCGGCTGTCATAGTTGAGTCAAGCTCGATGCAACACGGAAACAACTTTGTGTTTGGAGTAATCAATACGGGTGACATAGTTGGAGTAAAGAAAATAAATTCTTTCCAGGACGTCCAGACGTATCTCGTTTCACGCGAAAAAGGACATCCAACAAATTACGGTGAATTCGGTAACGTTATAGTTTACAAGAATTATTATCTCGGGGAGCTGGTGATACATAGAGCAATCTTTTACGTTGAAGGTTGGAAGGGTACAACTCCCATACTCTACGGCAACTACAACCCATCATGGCTTACGATTCAGGGGTCGAACGTTTACTTAACTGATGTGGGATATTCCCACAAGAATCTCTTGGTCAGTCTTCAGAATTATATCGGGGAAACAGGGTTCGTCACAATGGGAGATCACAATTTTGCGAGTTCCTCCTATCCTACAGGGAACTGGACTATGGGTGCTGACCAAAATTTAGGTATCGACAATACTCTAGTCAACAGTTCACAGGTCTTGGGGTATGCAGTCGGATATCTTCCGGTTCTAGGCGTATTGAAACTCTGGATTTCGGCGCTGTCGGGCAACACCCTGTACCTCAAATACATCCCAGTCCAGAGCAACGAGATCATGGCCATCATTTTGGTTCTCGTTATCGTCCTGATCATTGCACCGGTACCTTCGCTCAGGAAGAGAGGCGATCCTCCAGAGATAAAGAGGTGATCAATCGACCGCCTTGGATTTTCCTTCAGTCGTTTTCTTGAATTCTTCCAGTCTCTTTTTCCTCGAGAAAAGGTGAGACCTAATGTTCGGATCGATTACTTCGGCCAAACCCTCGCCCGTCAGACTGAATCCCATTACTATTATGAAAATGAATACGGCAGGAATCAGACCTTCCAGCGGATCCAGATAGAGATTGGTGTTTAGTACAGAGGCCATGAGACCCAGTTCCGGTTGCTGGACCGGAATCCCGATGTTCAGGAAGCCCAGGGTGGAGAGGGTAAGCATCGCAGTCCCTATGTCCATTGTTGCGTACACGACGAGTGTAGTCATTATGTTCGGCAGTATTCCTTTGAAGAGTATCTTCCGGAACCTTGTGTTCAAGACCTTTGACATAGTGATGAAATCGCTAGTAGAAACTTGAAGGGTGCTACTCCTGACTAGTCTCACGTAGGGAGGCCACCACACGAAAATGATTGAAAATGCAGCGAACAACAGGCTCTTTCCCAGAGTGGCCGCTATTGCGAGGGACATAACCAGTGGAGGGAAGGCAAAGAATAGGTCCGTTATCCTCATTATAACCTCCTCCGCGATTCCCCTGAAGTATCCGGCAATGGTTCCAAGGAAGAGTCCGATCAGTGCCGAAACTACGACGATGAATATGGAAATACCAATGTCTATTGGGATCGCAGCAATGATCAAGGAAAAGATATCACGACCAGAATTATCTGTACCAAATAGGTGAGTGAAACTCGGCGGTGCATTCACGTCTGCTAGATTCATGCTCAGGGGGTTGTACGGAATTATACGGTTCCCAAGTACTGTGTACAGGATGGCTATGACAATGAAGACAAGTATTATCACAAGCCCAGTTGAAGACAGGCGGTTGCCGGTAACGATTCCAAGAGACTTTTTTAGCGACTGTCGCCTCATTCTTCCCCTCCCAGTCTAATTCTTGGGTCCAGTACGGCATACATTATGTCTGCAATCAGGTTGGCCAAAATGACCAAGATGGTGAATGTTATCACGATGAATATCAATACAGGGTAGTCGTCTCCAGAAATGGCCGTATAAGCGAATTTCCCTATCCCGGGCCAGCCAAATATTTCCTCAACGATGACATCCCCTGTCATTAACCATCCGAACATGACTGCAATGACAGTATTGCTCTCCACGAGTCCATTCCTCAGAATGTGACGCCTGTTTATGCTCTTCTGATCCAGTCCTCTGGCTTTCGCAGACTTAACGTAGGGAAGCCACTTGACCCCAAGTATTCCGTTCCTGCTGAT
This sequence comes from uncultured Thermoplasmatales archaeon, assembly GCA_964389625.1. Taxonomy (GTDB): domain Archaea; phylum Thermoplasmatota; class Thermoplasmata; order Thermoplasmatales. The sequence continues at coordinate 46,146 of CAYMEF010000001.1, read as the reverse complement.
CCTGGTTATGATCCCAAAGTTTAGAAAAGCCAGCGTAAGGGCAGGTAGCACGATGTGATACAACCCATCCGAGAAGTGAGAGATCGCCCCTACGAATCCCGGTTGAGGTATTTCTGTTGGATTGAACATTCCACCTGATGGAAAAATAGGGAAATATGAGGTGAACAAAATCAACGCGAGTATGCTCACGAGAAATGTAGGGGATGCCCACGCAGATGTGTAGAGTATCCTGATCATGGAATCCTTCTTTGTGCCAAAGTTTATGGCAGCAAGATATCCAAGCCCAACGCCACTTACTACTATGACCAACAGTGCGGTAAGGACAAGTGCTATCGTATTCGGCAAAAAGAAGAATATCTCTGAACTTATTGATCGACCAGTAACCGGATCTGTTCCAAAATTTCCAGTAAAGAAGTCCTTTATGAAATTGTAGAGCTGGATATAGACCGGTTGATTCAGTCCGTATCTGAGGATGACTGACTTTATGGTTGATGGTCTTGCTTTGGGTCCAGCCCATAGTGCCGCGGGGTTGCTGTTGAGATAGTGAGATATCAAAAAAACTACAAAAATTGTCCCGAGGATCACCAGTACTGATACCGCGATCCTCTTCAGGATGAAGTAGAGTAACTCCTGCTTCCCCTCCAACACATCACCCTATCACGTGTACTGCACAGTATTGTAGAACATAAAGTATCCCGCACCGGACCCAGCGGTATTGGGTATCATTCCGGTGACATCGTTAGCATTAACACTGAGTAGGTAAGGTACGTACAGCCATGCCATCGTGTAGTTCTGATACATTTCGTTCGTTATGTAGCTCAGGTTCTGTATTATAGACGCATTGTTGAAGGAAGTGCTCGCATTTACCGTCCAGTTGAAAACTGTCGAGTTGTAGTAATCCGAAGTGCCGTTGTAGTATCCAGCCGCAAGAGCTGACACATAATCTACCGATGCCGAATAATCTTCGGTGTAGTAATTCAACCCAATTGGGTACTGTGTCGAACTCGAGGCATAGGCATAGACGATCGCAGTGAAAGTGCTCGCGGGCTGTCCTGCCAGGGTCACGTTGATCCCGATTGCAGCCAGATCGTTGGAAATTATCCTTGCTGCCAGGGTCTGGGAAGTGGAGTCAGATTCGTACAGGAAGTCATAGGTCGGGAATGGAGTTCCTTTAAGGACTGTCCCGTCCGGCAGAACAGCTCTGTAACCTGCATCGTTTAGGTAGTGGGCGGCAGCTGCAGGATCATAGGAGTACATTGTCAGGGAACCGATGCTCTGATTGTAGTACTCGAAGCCTGGCGGCACCGGGCCAATCCACTGCTGGGCTTGACCGCCGTATACTCCCGAAATAATCCCGGTGTAGTTGATGGCATAGGTCACGGCCTTCCTTACATCGATGTTCTGGAATGCATAATTTCCAATCTGGTCCATATAGACAAAGAAAGAATTCTGGGAGGACCCGAACTGGATCGGAAGCTTGTTGACTGTTACTCCCGATATGCTCTTGAGGACTGAATAATCCGTGACAGGAGCTTCAACTATCTGTGCCTTTCCGCCCTTGAGGTCGGATATTATGGAAGAAGTTGGCTTGTACTCTAGAACTATGTATTTTATGTGCGGAGGGCTGATTGCATTGTTGAGCTGACCCGAAGGAATATTCTTTCCCCAGTAAGTGGGATTTTCAACGAGGGTGATACTCTGCCCCTGAACAACAGAGCCGAGCTTGTAGAAACCGGTGCCTATGGCCCAGCCAGACAAGTTCTGGTTGGTCTGACCGGCTACAACTCCCCCATTGGCCTTTACAACCGCAGGATCAACTGCCATTCCCATTGGAGTCGTCAGTGTCATCAAGAATGCATTGTACGGCAGATATCCATTGTACCCAGAGCCGAGATGTATGACAATCTCGTACTTGTTCACTACCTGGACCGATTGGAAAGGATTGCTCATTGTGGACAAATCCGAAGTACTCGGGCTGGTGTAGTTAATTGAATTCAACGTGTTGGCCGTTATGTTGAAAGAGTTGTTTCCGTAGGTGCCATTGGCTGCCAAGTTCTGGCCGAGAATGAATTCCGGTGCTTGATTAAGCAGCATTCCTCTATAGAGGGAATACCACATTACGTAAGCGTCGAACGTGTCGCCATTCGAGAAGGTGACGTTGTGTCTCAGATCGAACGTATAATTCATGTAATTGGATGATGCCGTCCAGCTAGTCGCTAAAACAGGAACGAACGAGGTCTGACTCGAATTGTCAGGAGCAATCAGCGTCTGATAAACTTGATCCAATATTTCCCAGCCTGGCGTTGAAAATGTCACAGCAGGATCAAGGCTGTCCGGGAATGCAGACTCCTCTACCGTTAGTGTGTTGGGCGTAGTTTTCTTATTACGACTGGAATTGTTGTATTCATAGACTGCCACCGAAGAACCGATTACTATTACTACCACAACTACCACTATAATTGCGATATAAGAACGCTTCATATCAAATCTTCAATGATGAAAACAATATATTAACTTAAAGTTTGCCATTAATTTGTCTCGAATATTGACTTTTTTTGCTATTTTTTCCAGAAGTGGGATTGTCCCGCTAGAAATATAGCTTAACGGGGGAGGTTACCACCTGGAGATGATGACCTTTCTCTCCGTGAAGAAGAGGACGCTGTCATCCCCACCCTGCGGGTGAAGATCACCAAAGAATGAATCCTTCCTCCCTGAGAACGGATAGAAAGCTATGGGGGCCGCAACTCCCACATTGATCCCGATGTTCCCGGTCTCTACAGTTTCGGAGAACTTCCTAGCATTCAGGCCAGACGTTGTATAGATCGTAGACGCGTTGCCGTACCTGCTCCTGTTTATAGCCTCGACCGCGTCTTCCAGCAAGCTCGCGGTATAGAATGATGCGACCGGGCCAAAGATTTCTTCATTCATGACAGTCATGCCCTCCTCAACATCGTCAATTATTGTCGGTCCGAGGAAAAATCCATCGGGATACTTGGGGATCTTGGCCCCCCTGCCATCGAGTACCAGTTTCCCTCCCTCTTTGCTTCCGATCTCTATGTAGTTCGTGACCCTTTCCAAGTGATCCCTTCTTATTAGAGGGCCCATGTCGACCCCTACATCCATTCCATACCCCAGCTTGATCTCGGACGCTCTCCTCTTAAACAAACTGATGACCTTATCATGATTCTCCGGAAGAGTGACGAGTACGGATCCGGCCAGACACCTTTCCCCTGCATTCCCATAGAAGGACCCTATCATGTTGTCGATGTTCTTTTCGAGATCTGCGTCTGGCATTACCAATATGTAATTCTTCGCTGAAGCACCTCCCTGGACTCTCTTCTTGCTCGAAGTGCCCTTCATGTAAACGTATTCTGCTGCCGGTGTTGACCCCACAAAGCTGACCCCCGCTATCTTCTTGTTTTCAAGTATAAAATCTACAGCCTCTTTTCCTCCGTTTACCTGTTGGATGACTCCGTCCGGGAACCCCGCTTCCTTGATCAGTCCCATGATCATTTCCATGCTCATCGGTGTCTTCTCGGAAGGTTTGATCACCACAGAATTTCCCAGAGTCACAGCATAAGGGAAAAACCAGAATGGAATCATTACAGGGAAGTTGAATGGGGAAACTATTGCAAATACACCCATTGGCACTCTTACGAGCTCCTCGTCTACTCCCGTCGCTATCTGTTTATTGCTTTTCCCCATAATTTGGTAGCTTGCTGCTGCGGCCGACTCAACGTTCTGTATCGAACGCACTACGTCCCCCTTGGATTCTTCAAACGTCTTCCCATGTTCGATTGTGGTGACCTCGGCGATCCTATCGATCCTTTCCCACATCAAGTTTTCAAGCCTGAAAAGATACTTGATCCTGTCAGAAATCGGCACTCTCTGCCACTTCAACTGAGCGTCGTACGCGCCTTCGATTGCGGCATCAATTTCCTCTCTCTTTCCCGCCCTGACGACAGCAATCCTCTTTCCAAAGGCTGGGTTGTACACATCGTATGTGTCCTGTCCTTTTGGTTCCTCGAATCTTCCATTAACAAAATTCTTTATTGCAATCATTCAATTCGCCTCGCCGTCAGATATTCTCAAGCTCTCGTCCAGCGTGTTCAGTCCCTTTTCAAGATCACGTTCTGAAATTACAAGAGGAGGGGCAATTACGAAGTGATTGAGCCAGTTGTTTATGTAAACACCGCTTTCCATTGCGCTCTTAGAGACCCTGTCTGTCATCAGCTGCTTACCCTCCAACTTTTCTTCGAAGGTGTTGAATGGTGTTCTCTTCTCCCGGTCTTTCACCAGCTCCACTGCGCCGAACAAACCAATACTCCTCACGTCCCCTACCGATTTATGCCTCTCCTTGATCTCTTCAAGTCTCTTGCCGAGCGTCTTCCCCAATTCCCTCGATCTCTGAATGAGCTTCATCTCCTTGTATTCATTTATAGCGGCCCTAGCCGCAGCCAGTGCTACGGGATGAGCCTCGTAGGTATGCCCATGCGCAAAATAATTGTTCTCAAAATAATCCGCAATTCTCTTGCTAGTTGCCATTAGGGAGAGAGGGACATAGGCGCCGGTGATTCCCTTTGCGGTGGTGAGGATGTCTGGATCTACATTCCAGTTCTCGACTGCAAACCATGCTCCGGTTCGACCCCAACCGCTCATGACTTCGTCTGCGATCAATAGAACGTCGTTTTCTTTGGTGATCTCTCTTATCCTCTGAAGATAGCCATCCGGAGGTATGATGACCCCATTTGTCCCCGTGACTGGTTCGACTATCATCCCCCCTATGTTTCCTTCATTCTTGATCAAGTATCGGTTATATTCCGCACACGCCAGATCGCAATCCGGAAATTTCAGCTTCAGAGGGCATCTGTAGCAATACGGAGGTATAGAGTGTACAACCCCCGGGACTGAATAGTATGTGTCTACCGGGAGTCTCCTAAAGTCCCCTGTAAGCGTTATGCTGCCAGAGGTCGACCCGTGGTAGGAATTGAAGTTCGAGATTATCTTGGTCTTCCTGTCCCTCTGGAAAAACATTCTGACCGTCTTTATCGCTGCCTCGTTTGCCTCTGTCCCCGATGTGCCGAAGAAGTACTTCGTCAGAGTAGATGGAAGCACCTCCTTGAGGAGAGTGGAGACTTCAGACCTGATCTCTGTTGCATATCCAGGCTGTACGTACTCAAACTTGTCAAGTTGTTCATCGATCGCATCCTTGATTCTTCGGTTACCGTGGCCTAAATTCGAGCACATGAGCTGGGAGGAAAAATCCAGGTAATTCCTGCCATTAGAATCAGAGAAGTAGACTCCTTCTGCCTTCTGTATTACCAGCGGGGACCAACCACCTTGTTTTCTCCACGTACCATACGTCAAATCGGTACAATTTTTCCTAACATCATTGGAAGCATCAGGATTATTTCCAGCCATATTTGACATAAATAAATAAAGTATATCAATTCTGTGAATGTTCGAGAAACATTAGCGATAGATTCAATCGGAATAAATTCAAATCACTTAAAACTAAACCCACTCGCGTTGAGCGTACAATTCCCATACTTGGGAAAGATAGGGGCAAGAATGCCCCGGGCCCATGGAATCAGTTCTCTCTGTTGTAATCCTTTATCGAATCTCTCAGTCCAGTCAGGAACGTATCAATGTCGGCATCTGTGTGCACCATAGACAATGGGATTCTTTCCGCTCCGTCGGGGTGATAGTATATTCCTTTCTGAAGCATTCTCTGTTGGACTCCCTTGTATTTGTTCCAGTCCATTATGATGCTTTCCCTATAGTTTGTGACCCGTTTCTGTTCAGTGAAGATGAACGTCAACAGACCCGTTTCGTAGTTGACAAACATAGGCTCATCGAGATCCTCCGCTATTTCTTCTATACCTCTTCCCATTCTTCTCGTCAATCTACCCAGGTGACTGTAGCCCTCGAATTCGTTAGTTTCGAGTATCTTCAAGTTGGTTATGGATGCTGTCAAGGATATCGGGACTCCAAAATAGGTGCCGCCGTAACCTACGCCGTTGCCTATCAGTTCCATGTACTCCTTCTTACCAGCGACGGCAGATATGGGGTACCCGTTGCTGAGGGACTTTGCCCAGGAAGAGAGATCTGGAGTAACTCCGTAGAGCTTCTGTGCGCCTCCCTCGCTAACTCTGAAACCAGTTATCACCTCGTCGAATATCAACAGAATGTTGTACTCATCGGCTAGCTCTCTTACACCCTTCAAATACTCTGGTTCCGGTGATATGAGCGTGGAATTCGCCATTATTGGTTCCATTATTATTGCAGCGATCTCATTTCCTCTGATCCTTAGTATCTTCGATAGGCTCTCGAGATCGTTCCAGGACGAAACTACTACCGTATCCATAACTCCCTGCGGTATTCCGGCAGAATAGGGTAGAGACTTCGGGAACCACTTGAGGCCGGAAACCTGAGGTGGGGCCTCAACAGATACTGCTCCGTAGTCGTGAAGTCCGTGGTAGTGCCCCTCAAACTTCAGAATCATGTCTTTGCCTGTAGCAGCCCTCGCAATCCTGAGCGCGTTGAATGTAGCATCCGATCCGCTGAGTGCAAAAGTAACCATGTCTTGTGTCTTTACAAACTTCTTGAACTCCCTTGCCAGTTTGTATTCTAGTTCGTTTGGAGTACCGTAGAGATCTCCATTCTTTATGTATTTCCTTACAGCCGCAGTTATTTTCTCGTTAGCATGGCCGTTTATCAACGGTCCAAATGCCATCAGGAAATCGATGTACTCGTTTCCATCCACATCCCACATCCTTGTCCCCTTGGCCCTTCTCATGAATATGGGATACTCGTCCCATGAGCTCGTCCTCATGAGGGAACTAGCACCGGTGGGTATCAACTTTTTTGTCTTTTTGAAGAGATTGTGAGACCTCCTCGTGTCAAACACTCTCGCCTTCTCTGGAACTTTCAAAATTTCTTTATGAACATCATCGCCGGTCTCCATAATTTCACAACCATATACGGATTGATATTCCTAGAGGGTATATTATTTTTTCTCAGAGGCGTATTTGATTAAAATTTGTCTAATTATATTTCATTTTTTTTACATTTTTTTGCAAAAAAGGGAAACTGTTATATTTAAGTATTTTAATATAGTGTTGTGAAGGCTATAGTACTGGGTGGAATGGGTTTAACGGGTCGATGTGCAGTATTTGATTTAATCGAAAATAATAAAATGGATGAGATAATAGTTGCCGATATAGTAAAAAATCTGGATTTTGGAGATCCTAGGGTCAAATTCGTCAAACAGGATGTTAACGACAAGGATTCCCTAGTCAAGACCCTTCGCGGTGCTGACGTTGTCATAAACGCGGTTCAGTATTATCACAATATGAAGATAATGAAGGCAGCACTCGAGGCCAAGACGAATTACATTGATTTTGGAGGTCTGTATCGAATAACACTGGAGCAGTTGACGCTCGATCAGGAGTTCAAGGACGCAGGTCTATTGGCAATAATCGGGATGGGGGCACAGCCTGGAATCTCTAACATCATGGCCAGCTACGCGGTCAGCAAGATGGACAAGGTCGATGAGATAATAATCAGGGATGGGTGGATCGACAAGACAAACTACCAGAAGCTCTTTTTCACTTGGTCCCCTTCCACTCTCTTTGACGAACTCACCCTGAAGGCGGTACACTTTGACGGCAGCATAGTGGAATCAGATCCGTTCGGGGTTAGCGAGGAGTACGACTTTGGATGGGAGATCGGGAAAGCCAAGATATTCAGGTCTATTCACTCCGAAATTGCGACCCTCCCTGCGAGTTTCATCGAAAAAGGGATTAAATATATAGAATGGAAGGAGGGTAGCGCTGAAATCGAGAAGCTCAAGTTCCTAACGGATATAGGATTTGGAAGGCTGGACAAGGTCAAGGCTGGAGGCTCTGAGGTCGTCCCGAGGGAATTCCTGTTCGATTTTCTCAAGTCGCAGAATATGTTTGCACCCCCCGAGAACGTCCAGGTTATGGACTACGAAATGACAATAGTCACGGCTAAGGGAATAGACGAAGGCAGACCCAAGAAGGTCGAGATGAGGGCATATTTCAAGTATGATGAAAAGTGGAAGGTCTCTGCATCCCAGAAAGAAGTTGGAGTCCCCGGTTCAATAATCGCTCAGATGATAATGACTGGTGTTATAAAGGGGAAGGGGGTAAAGCCCCCAGAGCAGATAGTTCCCGTCAAACCATTCTTCGCTGAACTCGGAAAGAGGGACATCAAGATAAAGGCCGAAGAGAGCTTCGACTCAAACTAAGATAATTAATATGGCTGCTACCATTCCCAATAGAGACAATTTGAGCGATAACCTTCTCGAAGTAGATGGACTTGCTGTGAATTTCGAGACTGTCGATAGAACGGTGGAAGTCCTCAAGGGAGTGTCAGTAAGAGTGGGTAAGGAAGAGGTAGTGGGCGTTGTGGGTGAGAGCGGATCGGGGAAGTCTACGCTCGCTCAGGCCATAATAGGGGTCTTGGACACGCCACCAGCAAAGGTAACTGGAGGGACAATACGCTTCGATGGGAAGGAAATATACCCCAGGAATGACAAGAAGGTAAACTTCAGAGGAAAGGGTATTAATATGATTTTCCAAGAACCACTGACCTCACTCAATCCAGTTTATTCAGTCCATGACCAGATGGAAGAAGCAATAAACATAGGAGAACAGAAAATTGGAAAGAAGGAAAAGGAGGCAATAATAAGGAAGAGTTTGAATGAGGTAATGATAAGGGATGTGGAAGGGGTCCTGAGCGTTTACCCGCATCAACTCTCCGGTGGTATGAGGCAGAGAGTTTCCATAGCAATGGTTCTAGTGCAGAAACCAAACCTACTGATTCTAGATGAACCCACGACTGGGTTGGATCTAATAGTTCAGAGGAAGATCATAAGCCTGATACTCCGCTTGAAAGAGGAGGTACTGTCGAGCATTCTCCTGATAACTCATGACCTCGAAGTAGCGGCAAATATGTGCGACAGAGTATACGTCATGTATGCCGGAAAGGTAGTGGAAATGGGAAGGATGAAAGAGGTCCTAAAAGATCCACTCCACCCGTACACAAAGATGCTGAAAGACTCAGTTCCAGAAGGTTACCTGAACGATGGGATTCTCAGAGTGTCTGCAGGCGCTCCACCAGATCTAAGAAACCTGCCGCCAGGCTGCGCCTTCAATCCCAGGTGTCCCAGAGTCATGGAGATATGCCGCAACAAGGTTCCAGAACTCAAGACGCAGATGGACAAAAGGGAGGTTGCGTGTTGGCTCTATGAATGAACCCATTCTAGAGGTCGAGAACCTCTCTCTCCAGTTCAAGAAGAAAACCAAGATGTTTCATACAGCGGACGAGTCAGAAAAGTGGAAGAAGGTCCTCGATTCTATCTCGTTCAACATCAAGGCGGGAGAGACGTTTGGCATAGTTGGAGAGACCGGATCAGGGAAGACCACGCTTGCCAGGACACTGGTCGGTATATACAAGCCTAAGAACTGTAAGGTCAAGCTCTATGGGAAACAGATAGATTTCAAGAAGCGTGAGGACATCCTGCTAATGAGGAAGAAGATAGGAATAGTTTTTCAGGATCCCGTCGGGAGCCTCAACCCTAGGGTCACAGTTTCTGAGATAATAGCCGAGGGCATTATAGATCAAGAAAAATTGACTGAAAAAGAACTCCAAACCAAGATCAGAGATGCCGCCGAATTGGTTGAGCTGCCGGAGAGCAAGCTCGAGTCGTTTCCACCCGAACTCAGCGGAGGCGAAAAACAGAGAGTGAGTCTGGCCCGGACGCTGATCGGAGAGAAGAAAATACTGGTCCTAGATGAACCCACCAGTTCACTTGACGTATCTATTCAGGCACAGATTCTCAACTTGCTCACCCGTCTTAAGAATGAACTATCGATCAGCTACCTCTTCATTACACACGATCTCAACGTGATAAAGTACATGTGCGACCGGGTTGCTGTCCTCTACTACGGTCAGATACTTGAGCAGGGGAATACATTCGAAATCTTCGAGCGGCCGAAGCATCCGTATACTTCAGACCTGATCAACGCTAACCTCTCATTTGGCTCCTCCAAAGAGTTCAATGTGGCCCACGAATCCGGAGAGCCATGCAGGCACGGTTGCATATATCAAAATTCGTGCAGCAGGCGATTTATCGCTTGTGAGAATGACCCCCCCACTTTTGACTTCGGGAAGAGCTCAGTGAAGTGCTGGTTGTACGACTACAAAGAGCGGGGCACCCAAGAAAATAAAACAGAGTAGAAAGAGAGACATTTAGAGATCATAATTGGATTTTTTTCCAATACCTCTGTAAAATGCTAAATTTTATCTTTGGGGTAGCTATGAGATTATTGAATAGAATGAAAAGCTACGGTTTGTTTATAAATAATGAATGGGTAAAATCCAGCAAGGAAGAGGAGGAAGGTGTAATCAATCCAGCGAACGAGCAACAGATTGCAACGATCCAGAAGGGGAACTTAGAAGATACCAGGGCAGCCATAGACGCTGCGAGGCATGCCTTTGACAAGGGAGAATGGCCGAGACTTTCACCAGCGGGACGGGCGGAGGCCATACTGCGACTCAGCAGGTTCCTTGAACAGGATATGATAAAATTTGGCGAAACAGAACTTGCAAATACCGGGAAGCCAGTCAAACAGGTTGTAGATTATGACGTTTCATACACAATAGACAATCTCCGTTTCTTCGCGGGAGCGGCAAGAATTTTAGACGGTGTTGCTGCAAAGGAGTACGTTTCCGAGGGAACGAGCATCCTTCGGAGAGAACCGGTAGGAGTAGTGGCGGCGATAACACCATGGAATTATCCGCTTATGATGGTCGCCTGGCGGGCTATCCCAGCCATTGCCGCAGGGAACACGGTTGTGGTAAAACCCGCCACCTACACGCCACTGACGACTCTGGAGCTGGCCAATGCTGTCAAGGACGCAGGGATACCGAGCGGTGTCTTCAACGTGATCACGGGACCGGGTAGGACGGTTGGGGAAGAACTTGCAAAGAGTGACAAAGTTGACATGATAGCTTTTACGGGATCTAACGAGGTGGGTAAGAGGATTTTCAACATTGCATCTAGTTCCGTAAAAAGGCTCTCTCTCGAACTGGGAGGCAAGGCCCCATTCATTGTATTTGAAGACGCAGACCTGGAAGCAGCCACGGAGGGCGCAGTTGTCGGAAGCTTTGTAAATAATGGCCAAGACTGTTCCGCAGCTACCAGGATCTACGTTCAGGATGGAGCTTACGAAAGATTCAAGAAAATGTTCATAGAAAAGATTGGGAAGATCAGGGTCGGGAACCCCACCGAACCAACAACAGACGTCGGTCCTCTGATCTCTTCAGATCAACTCAATAAGGTCAGGTCATACGTAGAAATAGGAAGAAAGGAGGGGGAGGTTCTCTACGAGGACGGGGAAACCACTTTTGAGTCCGGGTTCTTCACAAAACCTGTGCTGCTAGGTACCGATGACAACAAGGCAAGGGTGGTCCAGGAAGAGATATTCGGACCTGTCCCAGTTTTGCTCAAATTCAAAACGTACGATGAAGTCATTGAAAAGGCAAATGACGTAGTATACGGACTTGGATCATCGGTATGGACAAAGGACGTCAGGAATGCAATGATGGCTGCCAGGGACCTGAGATTCGGTACTGTGTGGATCAACGATCACGTACCGATACCCTCCGAGATGCCGTGGTCCCCAATGAAGGGTTCTGGGTTTGGTGCCTCCACTTCCAGATATTCCATCGAAGAATTTACCTCTCTAAAGCACGTTTACATCGACCTTACGGGGAACGCCAGAAAGAGCTGGTATTATCAGATATACGGAAACAAGTGAATCAGGTTCAGATATCTACTGACCCGAAGTCCATCTCCTTGTAGGTCTGGAGTATCGTCCTCGTATCAGACCTCTCTATCTCGGCAATCGATGAAATCCTGTCCAGGATCTTCGAGTAGTCGTCCTTGCTCTTGGAAATTGTCTGGATAATAAAATCAATATCCCCAAGCAGGAAGTAGACTGAAACTATTCCAGGAATCTTCTTCAATTTGTCTGCGATAGTATCCTTGTAGTTCCCACCGTACCTGCCCCTTATGAGCGTCAGGGTGGCGAAGGAAAGACCCATCTTAGAGTAGTCTAGAGTTGCGGTGATCTTCTTGATGTATCCGTTCATCCTGAGTACTTCGATTCTCTTGCTTATTGCAGATGGTGAGTAAAGTCCAACTCTCTTGCCTATCTCCTTCAGAGATAGAGTCGCATCCTCTCGAAGCAATTTTAAAATGCGTTTGTCGAACTCATCCATAACGGTCAGTTCTGACAACACATTCGGGATATAACCGTTTCTTAAATGCAATAGCTTTTCTATGAATCTACCACACAAGTAGGAGTATCAGAATGAAAAGAATCCCGAACAGGAAGGGTCCAGCGTATTTCTCGATTCCCGCACCGTCTCTCCTTATCCAGCTGAAGGAGAAGTAGAATGCGAAAGGTGCAGTGACCAGGTCGATAAGTGAGCGTGACGTGTAAATGCCAGATATAGCCAGCAGTACGAGAGTGATATAGAACAGCGTAATTACAGTTGCAGAGAACAGTTCAGATCCCTTCCTCCCAAGAACGACTGCAAGAGTTCTGAATCCTGCCTCCCTGTCGAACTCCAAATCCCTGTAATTTCCGATAAAGAGTAGGAGGGAGATGAAGAGCGAGAATGGTACGAAATACAGTAAAGAGGCAAGGTTAAAGTGTCCAATGGTTGCTACAGATATGAGCTCGCCAGCAGCGATTGTAGACAGGAACACTCCGACCTCGCCAAGTCCAAGATATTTGTATCCCAGAGGTGGTCCCGTATAACCATAGCCAAGGATAAAGCCAGATAGGGCAATCAGATTCAAAATCAAACCATACCTAAGGGATATTGTGAATGTCAGCGAGAGATATATTGCCGAGAAAACCACAGCCCACCCGAGCAAGTAAGCACTGGTCACCCCATAGTGGTATATCGGGTGACGCCTGTAGATTGTGTTAGGTGAACCTGCCCTATCGACACCCTTTGTGTAATCAAAATAATCATCAAACAGGTTCGTCGCAGCCATCAAAGGCATTATTGAAACGGAAACGAGTATGAATGGTATATACGCGTAAGAGCCGGTAACGTCCACAGAGTACGCAAAACCAGGCAGGATCCAGACAAGGTAGAGATACATGGGAGGAACGCTCCCACCTCTGGAAGATATATCGGCTAGCCGCACCACTCTCTCGAACATCTTCGTATCTGTCCCTCGAATCCAGATGGCGAATGTATTATTAAATGATGGAAAAGAGCGCCAAGAACAAATTGGTATATATTATGATCAAATCAGGAATCATGCCTGAACTAGAAATGAATTTGTCAATGCTCAAGTGTCCTATCTGCGACCTGAACCACAGTTATAAGGTTAAGATAGAGTATGCGGACAAAAAAGACCAACCAAGGGATACCTCAACCATATATTACAATACATTCCCCACCACTAAGAAGATGGCCGATCGGGTAGTGCAAGTTCAGGTCTATGAGATAGATGCGTTCTGCCAGAAGAATGGGATTCCATTCAGGATCATAGTAGACCCTGTCCTGCCGGAAGGTACGTTGCCTACCAGGTTTTCTGTTACCGCAGGTACATAACATTTAATTCTATATTTCGGGTCGACTTTTGAAAACTAATGAGACGTGATAATGGTGGTTAACGTATTGATTGCAGGAGGTTCAGGGTTCATTGGTAGGCATCTTTCAGAGAAGGTTAAGGAAATGGGAGGGGAGGTTACAATATTGACAAGGAGATCGAATCCGTCTCTGCCGTACAGACAGAAAACCTGGGATCCGACATCCGCGGAAGGCATATCTCCGGGTGAGATCGAGGGATACGACATGGTGGTAAACCTGTCAGGTACCGGAATAGACAAGAAGTGGTCTGATGCATACAAGAACGAACTCGTAGAGTCAAGAGTCAGGAGTACCTCACAGCTCGTCAGAGCAATAAACGCTTCAGCAAACAAGCCAAAATACTTCGTGAGTGCTTCTGCCATTGGATACTACGGGAACGTAGAAGACGTTGCAGTAGATGAGGATTCAAAACCAGGAAGCGATTTCCTCGCCGACCTCTGTTTGAGCTGGGAAGAACAGGCTAAGAAGGTGGACAAGATGGTCAAACTCCTGATTCCAAGGTTTGGTGTCATACTTGGAGACGATGGAGGAGCCTTTCCGCAACTGCTTAGGGGGGCAAAGTCCGGAATATCGTTCAACCTTAAGGGGAAGGCAGGATGGAAGTCCTGGATTCATGTTGAAGACGTAATCGCATCCATAGTTTTCATGACTCAGAAGGGTTATGAAGGGCCATACAACGCTGTCGCGCCAAACCCGATGAGGATGGAGGGGTTGATGAATCTCATAGCAGGTGAGATGGGTAAGAAGATAAGGCTGAGGATGGGCCCAGGGTTGGCCAACCTGACGCTGGGAGAGGGGGGTAAATTCTCCATTTTCGGAGGCCAGAAGGTCGTGCCAAAGAGACTGAACGAACTGGGATTCGTCTTCAAGTATCCGAATATACAGGAAGCTCTGAAGATTCTCCTACAGCAATCGAATTGAACAGTAGATAATTCAGAGAGCACTAAGACAATAGGCTCACGGGATTAGGAACTTCTTCCCGTGCCCTGGGTAGGCCGTTACGCCGTGCATTTCAAGTATTCTGTTAATGGCAAGTTGTGCATTTACCGGGTCCAGGGTGAATGACTTATTGAATTCATACTTGCCTTTGTTTTCTGATACAGCATCGCCTACGAACAGAGCCTTGAGTCCGTCGAAATAGTAGGAAGTGCTACCCGGTGTGTGTCCCCTGCTGTCGATTCTTTGAACATAGCCTGTGCCTAGATTACTCAGAGGTTTCGACGTACTAATTGGTCGTGGTCTAGAAAGACCTGCAATAGCAGACATGACCCCCCCTGTGGATGGCATCCTCTCGCTTCCCCTTGCGATGTCTAGCTCCTCATCTGGTACGAAGATATCTGGCCCGTATTTCGATTCAATATCCGCCAGACCACCTATGTGGTCCGGGTGACAGTGGGTTATCAGAACAATATCTGGTCTGCTTCCCTTGCTTTCAAAGTATCCGATGATCTTCTTTGCAGAGCTCTTCATGCCGGCATCGATTAGGATCGTCTTGTCTATCGATTTAACAACGTAGCAATTGGCCATAGTTCCATCTATCAATTCAATGTCATCGGCTAGCTTCACAATTGCCGAGGCGCTTTGTGATTTAAAGTCTTTTGGGTTTACTTGGGCAAAATAGCCGAGTTGTACCTTAAAATTGAACGATAATTTCATATGAAAATCAGTTATGTGCGCCAAGGTTGGTGAATTTGCCCATAAGAATAGGAATCCTAAAGGAAATATCTGAAAACGAGAACAGGGTCGCGCTCGTTCCCGAAGATGCAAAAAAGCTGGTCTCCAGGAACCTGGAAGTACTGGTCCAGTCAGGTGCTGGTACCGGAGCAGGGTATTCCGACGCGGATTACACCAACTCAGGGTGCAATGTTCAGGAGAACCGGGCCTCGGTCATTTCAAAGGCGGATCTGCTGATAATGCTCGGAAGACCTGAAAGAGACGACCTCAAAAACACGAAGCCAGGCTCAACGGTAGTTGGACAGATTTTCCCTCTTAGAAACCGGTCACTATCCAGTGAACTTTCAAGCGCCAACCTCCGGGTCTTCTCGCTCGAACTGTTACCCAGGACAACGAGGGCCCAATCGATGGATGTCCTATCGTCCCAGTCGGCCGTAGCGGGATATCGCGCAGCTGTTATAGGGGCGTTCTATTCTCCCAGACTTATGCCGATGCTAACAACAGCGGCAGGGACCGTTAAGCCTGCAAATGTCCTAGTCATAGGAGCGGGAGTGGCAGGACTGATGGCCATAGCTACTGCCAGGAGGCTCGGTGCTTCAGTAACAGCTTACGATGTCAGGAGAGCGGCTGAGAACGACGTCAAGAGCCTCGGAGCGAAATTCCTAGACGTTGGCCTTGACGCTGCGGGTGCTGGCGGTTATGCGAGAGAGCTCACGGAAGAAGAGAGGAAGAAAGAGAAGGAGCTGTTAGAGGCGGCTATAGTCTCTTCCGATCTGGTGATTGCAACTGCAGGGGTCCCGGGCAAGAAAGCTCCCTTAGTCATCAACGCTTCGGTCGTATCCAAGATGAAGCGGGGAACGGTGATCGTCGACACCATGGCAGAATCCGGAGGAAATTGCGAATTGACGCAGCAGGGGAAGATAATAGAAATTAATGGCGTTAAGATCATTGGTACAATCAACCCCCCGTCTGAGGTGTCAATAAACGCTAGCCAGATGTATTCTAGGAACGTCTTGTCCTTCATTTCAATACTCATCGGACAGGACGGAAATTTCAATGACCCAAGCAAGGACGAACTTTTGTCGGCAAGCATGATCTGCAGTGAGGGAAGAATCACGTTTGAACCCCTGCTGAAGGAGGGTGAGAAGCAGTGATCATCACAGACTGGGCATGGCTCTACATAGTCATCCTGGCAGTGTTTGTTGGGTACGAAGTGATAAGTCACGTTCCAGTGATACTTCACACCCCATTGATGTCAGGTTCCAACTTTATACATGGGATAGTGCTCGTGGGAGCAATTCTCGCGCTTGGGTATGCAACGAATGACGTGGAGAGAGTTATAGGATTTGCGGGAGTGGTAATGGCGACGCTCAACGTCGTGGGTGGATACGTCGTAACGGAGAGAATGCTAGCGATGTTCAAGAAAAAGGAGGCGACCAAGTGATCGACATTACACAACCTATCTACGTTCTGACGATAGCTGCATTCGTGATAGGCTTGATCAGGATGGGCAATCCAGCTACTGCAAGGAGTGGAATTCTATGGGCCGGGATTGCGATGGCCTTCTCGATCGGGGCGACCTTCTTCGTACCGGGTCTTTCAAATCTAACACTGATACTTCCCGCAATTCTGATCGGTGCACTGATCGGGTACTATGCAGCGAGAAGAGTAGCCATAGTTGACATGCCTCAGATGGTCGCAATCTACAACGGAATGGGGGCTGGAGCGGCTTCTTCCATAGCGGCCATAGAGCTGATAAAGCTAGGTACATCTTCGATCAATATCACGATAGCCATGGTCGGAGCAATCATTGGCAACGTCTCAATTGCAGGTAGCGTCATCGCCTTCCTCAAGCTCCAAGGCTGGATAAGACAGAAACCAATAACGTTCACCCTTCAACAGGCGGTGAACCTGTTAGTGGCCGCGGTAGGTGTATTCTTCGGAGTAGTTTTTCTGGCACATTCGAACATTGCCGGACCGTTCAGGGATGCATTATTACCCTTCTTCGTTCTGACGGTGGCCTACGGTTTCCTGATGGCCCTGCCAATTGGGGGAGCTGACATGCCGGTATTGATCTCCCTCTACAATGCGATGACTGGAATAGCGGTTGGCCTGGAAGGATTCGCGATATCCAACTATGCAATGGTTGTGGCAGGAATCCTGGTTGGTGCCGCTGGAACGATCTTGACTCTTGCGATGGCGACGGCTATGAACAGGTCAGTGGGGGGGATACTTGCAGGTGGTTTCGGGAAGACCCAGAGTGAAAACAGGACGGTAACGGGTAGCCTGAAATCGATCGGCAGCGAGGACGTTGCTGTAATGCTATCTTACGCCTCGACCGTGGCGATAGTCCCCGGGTTTGGAATGGCCTCTGCTCAGGCGCAGTTCAAAGTGAGGGATCTATCGGACATTCTTATATCAAAGGGGATCAAGGTATTCTTTGCGATCCACCCGGTTGCGGGAAGGATGCCAGGGCACATGAACGTATTGCTTGCGGAGGCGGGTGTGTCGTACGACCTGCTGGAGGACAGAGAGGAGGCCAACAGGTCGTTCCAGGATGTCGACATCTCATTGGTGATTGGAGCGAACGACGTTGTGAACCCAGCGGCAAGGATACAGGGAACGGCACTATACGGAATGCCAATCCTGGATGTTGACAAGTCCAAGAACGTGGTTGTTCTCAAGAGAGGACAGGGCAAGGGATTTGCGGGTATTGAAAACGATCTGTTCTACATGGACAAGACGAAGATGCTATATGGGGATGCCCAAGATACCTTATCGAAGGTTATTCAAGACCTAAAAAAACTGTAGTCTTTCTCTCTTTTTTCTTCTTAATGCCGTTGAATTCTTGGGTGGAGTGCCTTCAAAGATGGTCAAAATAACAGTGAACCTCTGGTTGCGAAAACTACTCAATTTACCTCCATGTGTGTTCCGTTTATTCAACGATCTGAACGCTCACGAGACTTGTGTGTCCACTCCGTGTAATGAAGTTCCAGCAATCGACTTCAATCGGACTAACCTCGATAGAATAGGCCATTCCAAGGATTCAGTTATGCTTTTCTCTGAGCATTGCATAAAAGTATCAGATGCCAGTTTCAAGAGATTACTTCGGATACGGTCAGTTTCCTCCAAAATTCAGGTGGCCAAACGGCAATAAACTTGCACTCTCAGTTGTCTTCAACTATGAGGAGGGGAGCGAACACTCGGTGCCGGTTGACGGTACGGTGGAGCAGATAGGAGAATTTGGACCCGTTGATGTGGAGACTAGGGACGTGGGCATGGAATCCGTGTATGAATACGGTCAGAGGGTGGGGATCTGGAGAATACTTGGCCTCTTGAAAAAATATGGAGTAAAAGCAACATTTTTTGCCACGGCCAGAGCACTCGAGGCGAACCCGGAGGCGGCGAGAAAGATCATCGAAGAGGGTCACGAGATTTGCGATCATGGATACTCGTGGACCGAACTATTTAAGATGACAGTGGAAGAAGAGAAGAATGAAATAAGAAAGTCTATAGACCTTATAGAGGAGATTACGGGAAGGAAACCGGTTGGATTCTACGCCCGAGAACCGAGTCAAAATACCCTGAATCTGTTGCGTAAATTCAAGAACTTCATTTACGATTCCGACTCATATGCAGACGACATTCCGTACTTCGATAGAAAATCCAAGATGCTAATTGTACCATATGCACCAGACTCAAACGACTTTCATTTTCAAAACCCGATGAACAGATTCTCTACGAGTTCTGAATTCCTGGCTTATCTGAAGGATTCTTTCGATACCCTCTATAGGGAATCAGCGACAAACTCAAAGATGATGTCAGCTGCCTTTCACGTAAGGGTCATCGGAAGGCCAGGTAGACTGCCCGCATTAGAAGGGTTCCTCAAGTACGCGAAGAATAAGCCAGGTACGTGGTTTGCCACGAGGGAAGAGATCGCGAGATTCTGGATAAAGAAATTCGGCTGATATTTCGTCCGTGTAAAGATGGATGTTATGGGAAGTTAGTGCCCATTGAAGGAGTGACGATCAACCGTCGACTGGGATACTAACGGAGTTAGAGCAGAATCTTTAACTAATCGCAAACAATCTTTTGGCATGACTCCTGATAAACACAGGATACTCCTGCTGGGTTTTGGAACCGTAGGTCAGGGATTTTTTGAACTATTTAACAAGAAAAAAGGCTCACTCGGACTTGGGAACGTTTCGATCAGCGAAATCATCGATATGAAGTATGGTCACATAATCGATCCAACAGCCAACCTGACTGCCGAGATTTCTGGAGGTAAGATCTTTCCGCAAAAGGACGTTATTTCCACAATCAAGGAATCCGATGCCGATATAGTGTGTGAGTTCACATGGCTGAATCTCAAGACAGCGGAACCTGCATATTCTCACATCAAAACAGCCCTTGAGCTGGGGAAACATGTAATCACCACCAACAAGGGGCCCTCCGCCCTTAAATTCAAGGAACTCACCGGTTTGGCCGAAAAGAAAGGAGTGAGGTTCTTGATGAAGGGAACGGTAATGGCGGGCACCCCTTCGTTCAACCTTCTTGATCTGCTCCCGGGTGCCGAAGTCAAGAGCGTCAGAGGCATCATGAATGGCACGACCAACTATATCCTCACATCTATGGAAGAGGGAAAGAACTTTGCAGCTGCCCTGAAGGAGGCACAGGAGTTAGGATATGCAGAGGCGGATCCAACAAATGATGTCGACGGGTTCGACACGGCCTCCAAGATCACCATAATTTCTCACATTCTAGGTTGGAGGCACGAGTACGCTGACGTAAAGATAGAGGGAATCAGAAACGTGACTCTTGAACAGGCTAGGGAGAAAACAAAGCTAGTTGCATATGCAGACAAATCAACTGTCTACGTTCGACCGACTAGGCTCTCAAGAGATGACGTGCTTTCGGGGGTGAGCGGGGTGATGAACGCCATAGAGATAGACACAGACACGATGGGGAAGATCTACTCGATGGGACCTGGTGCGGGGAAAACACAAACGGCACAGGCGGCTCTCACGGACCTTGTAAGCATTCTGAGGTCCGGTACCAACTAAATTTCTATTTTCATTATTTTGACCAAATCACGCAAGACTTTCGGTAACCATGTCTACTAACTAGCTGGTCTCCTATGTCGCAGACAAGTTGTTTTATTGGTCTATTTCTGCTTCAATATTTTAATATTTAAAAATGGATTATAGTGTGTTTAATCAAATATCACTGGAACAGATGATAACTATTATTAAATAGTGGTGGTGTTGCTCAAAAAATTAATATCACCGATAGATTTAATATATTGTTAATTAATCAATTCTGATGCAAATTAGAGGTATTTTTGACCTGAGCGTAACCCTCAAAACCTATATGCCTCTTTGGCCAACGAACCCCTTACTGACGGTAGCTCCAATAGGCATAGCGGCTCGAGATGGCTATAACGTCGAGTCTTACTCCTCCGTGACGCACAGTGGAACGCACATAGACGCACCTTACCACATGATAGACACTCTGACTACGGTGGACGACCTTCCCCTGAACCAGCTTGTAGGAGAAGGCTACATGATCAGACCTGGAGCAGATGGAACCGAAATAACATTGAAACACCTGGAGAGTAAGTGGAAGAGCGAATATGACGGAAAAATTGTACTCATCAGCACAGGTTGGGACAAGAAGAGGGGATTCACCAAAGAATTTCAGTACGAGTTCCCGGGACTGGCTACAGACACGATAGAGTTCCTGACGGAGCATAAACCCAGATTGATCGGGATAGACACGCTCGGTATCGAGCCCTTCAGCCACTCGGACTTCAAGGTCCACAAGGCCCTTTTGAGTAAGGGTTTTGCATTCATTGAAGACCTGGCGGGATTAGACCAACTCGAGGAGGGTAAGAAATACCTTATAGCAGCACTTCCGCTCAAGATTTTTAAGGCTAGCGGAGCCATGGCGAGAGTCATTGCCATGGACATTTATTGAGGTGTAAAAAAATGAGTAATGAGGCAAAAAGTGGGGATGTACCAACTGTTTCGAAGGAAGCCGTTGGCCAAGGAACGAAAGTTTCTCGGTACAGGAAAGATTTGGGAACCTGGAGCGTTGTTTTTCTTGCTCTGGGTGGAATACTGGGTCCTGCAGTGGCTTATGCTCCCGTATATACGGTTGCATTTGCGGGTCCGAGTGGGATTGCAGCGTGGTTCGTAGCCATGTTCATGTTGATACCCGTTGGCCTTGTCTATTCTGAATTGGGTACTACGTGGCCGAAGGCGGGTGGGATTGCACATTATCCGTCTAGAAGCAATGGCCCGTTGGTTGGTGCAATAAACGGATGGTCGTCCTTTGTAGGGTACCTCCTCGTTTCGCCGGTGATAGTGTTTGCAGTCGTGGAATATGCCAGTTTCTACGTTCCATCGTTTTACTCTGGTACGTTCCTGTCTACAACTGGAATAATCGTGGCCGAGGTAGTGCTAGTCGCAGTCTTCGGAATCAACATGCTGAGGATCAAGCACATGGGAAATATAAACAACTGGTTGACTATAGTCACAGTCATCCTGATAGCCGCCACGATAATCGGGTTGCTCTTCTTCTTCCACGGATCGAACTTCACTTCCCATGCATATGGAGGATTTGCCCCGTATGGAGCGATCGGATTTTTCGGTGCTATCACGATCACTATATTCGGTTATGGCGGATTCAGGCAACCCATTGACTATTCTGAAGAGGCGAAGAACCCTGGTAGAAGCATACCTCTGGCAGTTGTTCTCTCGATAGTCATCTCCGGAGTAATATATGCGCTTCTTGCATTCGTATTCATAGGTGCGGCCAACTTCCACTTGTTGAATGTCACGAGCTGGGGCGCCTTCTACGGGTACGGATCTCCGTATGCCACTGAAGCACAGTCTCTTGCGATCCCTGCAATAGTAATAATCGCGATAGTGGTTGCCCTGATAGCGACGTTCAAGGACGGTATCATTTACTACGGGGGCGCGGCCAGAGTTGGACAGATTCTCGGAAAGGAGGACAGGTATTTCCCCAAGTCGATAGGTCACCTAAGCGAAAAGGGAGTCCCAACATATTCCGTGATCCTTGTGCTTGTTGTGTCGCTTGTTTTAGTAGCACTGGGTAAATCTCTGGGCACTATCATAGGTCTAATGGTCGACGCATTCCTGATATCGTACGCTCCCGGACCAATCAGTCTAGCCGTCTTCAGAAAGACTGCACCGGACGTAACCAGACCCTACAAGCTTCCAGCTGCCTTCATAATAGCGCCTATTGCGTTTATCGTGACGAACCTGATGGTATACTGGTCTGGATTCACCGCGATATTGTACGTGGTACCGCTCGATCTTGCTGGAGTATTCTTGATACTACTCTACAACAGACACACAAAGGTGAAAGGAGTGGGATATCTCTATGGCATATACCTCCCTATATTCCTGGTGTTCGTGTTTGTATTCTCCTACCTTACAAATAGCGCATTCACAACCGGAAACCTAGCAGCAATTCTAACGGATACTGTCATATTCATCATTGTTTCCTTGGTATTCTACTACATCGGTGTATGGTCTGGAGTTAAGGGTAGCAAGTTCTTCAAGGGCATTACGGACCAGGAAACTTCAGAGTAAGCTCTAGCAGCGGTCTTACCTCTTTTTCTTTTTTCTTTTAATATTTCTCTTATCAACATTCATTGGAATATTCGATCATTTTTCGATATACTCCGTGAAACCACCACCTGTTTCTTTTCAAGAAATTGGCGCCCTTCGCTCGTCACTCTACCAGAGAGGAAATATTATTAGGATAATATCTGTTCATAAATCATGGCGGGGAACGTTCTATCTAAGAAAGAATTCTCGAGCATTGTGAACGCAATGAAGCCTTCTGCTATCGACGCGATCCTTAAGGCAATAGGAGACCCAGAAATGATCTCGTTTGGCGGAGGGTTACCAAACCCAGAATCTTTTCCAGTGGAGGATGTGAAGAAAGTATTCAACGAGTTGATCACGACTAGCGGTAGAAAGATGCTCCAATATGGAGCAACAGAAGGACTAAGAGCACTCTCTGTCACTCTTGCGAAAAGGATGAAGGCACAACAGGGGTTCGAGTGTGATCCAAACGATATAGTCCAAACCACAGGCTCCCAAGAGGCGCTTTACATCTTGGGGAAGCTGTTTGCGAATCCCGGGGAGTACGTTATATCTGAAGCTCCAACATATCTCGGTGCGATCACTGCTTTTAAGGCTTCCGGGATCAAGATGATAGGAGTGGAGATGGATGAGAATGGGATGAGGATGGACTCGCTAAGGGAAACACTGAAGAAATATCCGCATCCGAGGTTCTTCTATGTATTGCCAAACTTCCAGAATCCAACAGGATTATCGTGGACGCTTGAGAGGAAGAAGGAGTTTCTCGAAATTGTTTCCGAACTGGGAGTACCTATTTTGGAAGACGATCCGTACGGTGCACTGAGATATTCCGGAACTCCCAGTCCTCCTCTAAAGGCCCTGGATGGGGAGAACAACGTGATCTTCCTGGGAACATTCTCGAAAGTTCTTGCCCCGGGTTTCAGACTCGGATATGCAGTTGCTTCTCCAGAGGTAGTAGAGAAGATGAAAATGGTGAAGCAGGCGCTGGATTTAGCATCAAGCACGATATCAGAATACATAGCGGAAGCGTATCTCTCTGGGGGGTACATAGACAGGTGGATTCCAAACGTAGTAAAGCTGTACCAGGGAAAGAGGAACCTGATGCTCAGATCGCTCGAGGAATACCTCCCGGGAGATGTGGAATTCACAAGACCCGATGGAGGGATGTTCATCTGGGTAACAAAGAAGGGAGCAAATACAGATAAAATGCTGGAAGAAGCAATAAAGAAGAAGGTTCTCTACGTTGTCGGTTCAGAATTCTATCCCGACAACGACAACCACGAATCGATGAGGCTCAATTTCACATACAGTTCCGACGAAAACATAGTCGAGGGAGTAAGGAGGCTGGGAAGGGTCTTCAAAAATCCAGGTAAATGATTCTGCTTCTTTCCTATTGTGAGTGTTAAAAAACACTCACAATTCAATTGCAACTACCCTACCCATAGAACCGCTCGCCCCTTTCAGTTTAAGAGGAAGGCCGACCACAAGATAGGGCTTTCCCTCAATGAGCTCGTTCAGGTTGGCCATATCTTCGATGAAGGTTATACCGTACTTCTCCAGTCCAATGTGTACCGGAAATGTTGTATGGTCTGCCGCCTCGATACCCAGAGTATCTATTCCTATGAGTTTCACTTTTTTCTCTCCAAAGAAGTCTACCGTATCCTCTGCAAGACCAGGGAACTTGTACTGCCATTCTTCATTCTTCGCTCTCTTCTTGTCCCATCCAGTGTTTATGAGAATGATCTTTCCATTGTACTGTTCCTTCCAAACCTTCTTTATTTCATCTAGATGAATTTCCGTACCACTGAATTTTGGGCGAATACAATACCCCTCAGACACTAGAACATTCAAGTCAATCCTATCTATTGGATGGCCACCCTTGAACATGTGAATCGGTGCATCAAAGTGAGTACCGGTATGAGTTGAAGATTTGTAAATTTCCTCTTTGTATCCATCTTTCTCGTAGCTCCATTCGTCCCTCAGTTCTACCTCTGGGTTTGATGGCCAAGTTGCCATGCCCGGCTCAACGGTCACGCTTAGATCATGAACTGCTTTCAAAATCATAATCAATAGAGCACCTGTTTTTATTTTTATTTAACGGCAAGTTTAGTGTGCTACACGATTAGAACCCATGGAAAAATCGACCTTGGAAAATAAAAAAAAAGGAAATAAAACTAATCGAGCGCGTCGACTACTCCCTTTCCCGTGTACTTCATTCCAGAGTAATATCCCCAGTAGTAGAATATCAGTGTCACTACCACGAAGAGGATGTTATCATATGGGAAAGGCACCAAGTTTCGACCGTAAAAGAAGGAACTCCCGGTATATGATAGGAAGACAACAACTATGAGGTATATTGGCAACCAGAGTCCAGCTTTAACGTCTGCTATCCCGAAGTTGTGCTTTCTCCTTGCCATTATGAGGAAGAGTAGACCCGCAAACACAGAAGGGATTGCGATTATTATTGCGTGGAATCCTGACCAGTAGACCAGGAGTCCTGCTATCACATAGGCGATCGGGGCCATGACCTTGTAAGCTGGGAGCTTGTACGGCCTGTTTTCGGTCGGGTACTTTTTCCTGAAGATGGCTAGACTTATTGCCGACTGTGCATATGATATTACCACCGCATCAACGAAGACGCCTATTAGCGAAGCAAAAGAAGGCAAGAGAAGCAGATAGAAGACTGCAATCGCAAATACTACTACAACGGCATTGAACGGAATCCCTCTCTTACTGAGAGAAGAGAAGAAATCCGGGAAATATCTGTCGTACCTGGACATAGTATTTCCTACCCTTGCAGCTCCTCCCCAGTAGACCAGCCCATCGCTAAAGGAAGCTATTATGATCACTATCACGGCCAGGACTCCAAAGGCCGCAAGTCCCACATTTATAGAAGCGCTTGTGTAAGGAGACCCTAGACTGAATAGGCTCCCCCAGCTACCGGCCGAGAATCCCAGCTTAGTCCAGTTGATTGTACCCAGGAATGCAAGGCTTTCGAGAACGTAGAGTATCATGACAATTACGAGGGAGATTCCGATAGCCTTTGGCAGGACCTTACCGGGTTCCTTGACTTCTTCTGCATAATCTATTGGTTGCCTGAAACCGGCATATGCGAATATTGTTGCCGATATGGCTAGGAAGATTCCCGGAATGCCCAATGGTGCAAACCCTCCGTTGAGAGTCCAGTTCTTTCCATCAAAGAATGAGATGAGCGCGAGGGCAATAATCACCATCATCAAGACCTTAATTATGGTGAAACCGTTGTTCACGTTTCCGATAATTCTGACGTGTCTGATCTCCACAATGAATATCAGGACAAGCATCAGTATACCAACCACTATTCCCAGAGTGGTTATGACTCCGCCGGAATACAGTGGAGGATAGTAGAGTCCAATGTATTCGACCACTACCGCTACCTGGGTTGGAAGAGCAAGGGTATACCCAATGAAAGTGCTCCATCCGTTCATCAATCCAACGAGGGTACCGTGACTCCTAGCAGGGTAATATGCTATTCCGCCTGCCCTCGGCCACATCGTCCCAAGTTCAACATACAGGAACGCTATGGGCAAGATAAGGAGAAATGCTATCGGCCATGCCAGAATACCGGCCGGTCCTCCATAAGCTAATACGTAAACGGGTACAAAGGCGACAGCTGATCCAAAAATCGCACCAACTGTAAGGAACACAATATGCCAGAAGTTCAGTTCCTTTCTATATTCACGCTTTTCAGTTTGAACACCTTTAATACCCGGTTCCTCAGCCTGATCAACCATACATTCAAACCTCTGCGTCGGATATTCCTCGAATTATATATACTTGCCTGAAAAATTATTTCGTGAGCTAAATCATTTTCGCCACTCCTAGTAGTTAGAATGAATGGTCACAAAGACAACCGGTAATATGATTAGAAAATCAAGCCCTGCCCATCCTAATGAAACAAGTCTGCCAAATTATTTATAGATTGCTTTTCTAATTATACGGCGATAACTTATGCCAGAACTCGTAAACAATGTGAACCTAAGTGCCGTTTTGGAGACGAAGAAAAAAATAGAATCGGATGGTGGGCATTTCTACCTAGAAAAGCACATCGACGGAGAATTTCACCTAGAAGGTAGTCCAATGTTCACTGCCACTCTTTCATCACAGGCAGCAACATTCTCAGTGGGCGCCGATGAACCAGGAGTTTTGGGAGGGAGAGGAATATATGCTACCCCCCTGAATTATCTAATGTTTGGGGTTATGTCGTGTTTTGCCTCCACCATAGTAGTAAATGCTTCCTTAAGGGGGATAAAGCTCAAGAAACTCAAAATGAAGGGTCATCTCTATTACGATATCGGACCAATGCTTGTACCGACTGATGCCCCTCTGGCGAAGGAACTCAAAATTGAAGTAGAAGCCGATCAGGACATAAGAGAAGTGATCAAGGCCTCCGATAAGTGCCCCGCATTTTTCATAGTTTCTCACGGAATAAAAACGTCCGCCGTTCAGATCTAGAACTAGGCACTCGAATACCCGTAGGGCTAAAAAGCAGGCAGTATTCAAAACCGAATGAGTATATGACTCTACATTCTTTAAGCTCTATTTACCTCTCAGATACTGGTCCTGACCGCTAAGCCAATCCTGTCTAATAGGACTGAACACGTCCATGTCAATTGTGTCCTCGAGAGCAGTGGCTTTGTGTGGAGTATTGGATGGAATGACGAGCACCTCTCCTTCCTTCACACTTATCTCTTTCCCTCCTATCTCGAACAGGAGCTCACCCTTGACTATCCAAGTCAACTGCTCATTTTCGTGGTGGTGTTCTGGCACTACAGTTCCTTTCTTGAGTACGACCTCGGCAAGCATAACCCTATCTCCATAGATCAGCTTCCTCGAAAGCACTTCTGAGAGTTTCTCTGATTTCACTTCTTTCCAACTCGTCTTTCTGAGTTCTGCCATTAAATTATCATGGCCCCCTCATATTTATCTCTTTAGGGGTGGATTGATGCTGGGAAATAACCACTTAAATATTCGCTTCAACTTAACAACCATGACCGAGATAACTCACATAAGGGACCTTGGCGGCTCCCCATCGCTTGAAATTGTGAACCTGGTGCTCCAGAAGATATCACGAGGGGAGAAAGTCACATCTCTAGCTATAGGAGAGCCGATGTACACGACTCCATTAGCTATAAGCCAAATTGCGTTTGAAAGCATGAAGAACGGTGATACCCACTATACCTCATCCTACGGAACAAAGGAAGTTAGAGAGGCAATAGTGGAGAAGGTGAACAAGAAGAACGGAATCGGAGCGAGCATCGATAATACCATTTTCATAATGTCAAAGCAGTCTATCTATGCCTCAATGATGGCCATCGCGGGAGATAGGCACAAAGTTCTGATACCGGATCCTGGTTATTTCTATCACGAACCGGCCCTTCTAGCCGGCCTGAAACCAGTGCGGTACAGGATGAATGAAGATCTATCGTTCAACGTGAAGAATGTCATATCAAAGCTGGACAGCGATACTGCGGCGGTGATCATAAATTCACCGGGTAATCCAACTGGTAGGATCATTGAAAGGAAAGACATGGAGGAGCTCTACTCTTCGTGTAAATCAAAGGGAGTGAAAATAATAAGTGACGAAGCGTACGAAGACATTCTGTACGATCGAGAACACTTTTCGGTAGGATCGCTAGAAGATAGTCCGGATGCGGTGATTTCTATCTTCAGCCTTTCAAAGAGTTATTCAATGACCGGCTGGAGAGCTGGATACACTATAGCGACGGACGAGATTGTGGCTAACATTGCCAAGGTAGTTGAGCAGACAACTACCTGCTCTCCCGTCTTCGTTCAGAAAGCCTCCGCTTTCGCACTGAAGAATGGAGATGGATTCATAGCCGAATTCAGGCTGGATTTCAGGAAGAAAATGGAGCACGTAAGGAAAAGGCTCAGCGAAATTAGGGGTCTGACGACGTACCCGATCGAAGGAGCATTCTATGCCTTCCCTTCCTACAGTTACGATATGAAGTCGCAGGAACTAGCGAAGGAGTTGCTCAGCAAGTACCAAGTTGCGGTTCTCCCTGGGTCCGCATTCGGTGAATCTGGGGAGGGTCACATAAGGATATCGTTCGCAGGCCCAATGGAATCTATTGATCACGGAATTGACGCATTAGGTCAATTCCTGGATTCAATGCCCTAGTCTTGCTCCTAACACTCTCTAGAGAGCTCCTGTACTCTAGCTGTATTGCCTCCCTGTCTGTACCGAACATTAGGAAATTGAACCCCCTAGTAATGATAGGCTCAGGTGACTTGTTGGCCAGCGGAGTGTAGATTCCTACCACAAGATCCCTTCTTCTAGCCTCAGTTAGAATTCTATCAACCACGGAGACGAATTCCCTGTTGTTCCAAGAGAATTCTATTCCGAGGCCAGTAGTCAGGTCGACCGGTCCTATGAAGCATCCGTCCAGACCCGGAGTGGATAAAATCGCTGGTAGGTCTTCGTACGCCTTCTTGGTCTCTATCTGAACGATCAATACCTGTTCGTTTGCTCGTTCTAAGTAAGATCCAAATCCATACCCATACTTGGAAGCTCTACCGGGTCCAACTCCCCTGATTCCCACGGGCGGAATCCTCGAGTAAGAAACTGCTTCTTCCACCTCCTGAAAAGTCTCGATCCCCGGGATTATAATGCCAGCGACACCACTATCGAGGACCTTCTTTATCTCATTCTTCTCCAGGCCCCGTACTCTGGCAACTACGTCTAGGGGTTTCACAGCCATAAGAATGTTCTGGAGCTCAGTTGAGTCTATGGCAGAGTGCTCCATATCGACTATCAGGAAATCAGGTCCGATGAAAGAAATTAGCTCTGATACAGAGGGGTCACGAATGCTGATCAGAGGAGCGAGGAGAGATCTGGAACTCCTGAGTTTATTCAAGAAATCGACTTGTTCACTCATTCTGGTGAATGGATCGTGAACTCTAATACATTACTACGGGGCCTCCCTGTCAGCTCCTAATGACAGAGATTGGATGGTGTATGTCTCTGCCCCTTCACTTCCTGAAGATTGCCAGTTTTATCTCCGTCATCTCTTCAATTGCAAATCTGATACCCTCGCGTCCGAGTCCACTGAGTTTCATTCCTCCAAAGGGCATAACGTCTACCCTGAAATCGGATGTGTCATTGATCAGTACCGCGCCGAAATCCAGAGTCTGGATGGCCTTCATGGCAATGTCTAGATTGTGTGTGTAGACTCCTGCCTGCAGGCCGTAAGGAACGTCATTTGCCATTGCGATGGCTTCTTCAAAGTCATCTATTGACTGAAGGATGGAAACTGGGCCAAATATTTCATTGTGCCAGAGTCCCTGATCGTGCTTCACATTAGTGACCAGTGTTGGAAGATAGAACCTTCCATCTCGCCTTCCACCGATTAGTATTTTGGCTCCATTCTTTACCGCATCGCCTACCTCTCTTTCCACCCTGATCGCTTCACTCTCAGCTATCATCGGTCCAACATCCGTGGAATCGTTCAAGGGGTCTCCCACTTTCAACTTAGCAACTTTCTCCACTAGTTGCTTGGATAATTCGTTGTACACATCCTTGTGTATCAGGATCCTCTGAGAGTGTATGCAATTCTGTCCCTGTGATTCCATCGCGGCATCGACGATGGCATCCGAAGCAAGGTCGATGTCTGCATCGTTCCAAACGATAACCGGCGAGTTGCTTCCCAGCTCCATTGAATACTTCTTTATTCCCGCCTTCTTGATGAGCCTGCCAGCGGCCTCCACTCCTCCAGTGAAAGTTACCTTCTTGATATCGTCTGACCTGAGGAAGAAGTCTGTTACCTCTCCACCTCCCGGACCAATCACCGTTTGCATGGCATTCTCCGGTAGACCAGAGTTGTTGACGAGTTCATTGAGCCTGTAGCCTGAGTAGGGGGTGAGCGAAGCGGGTTTGTTGACTATCGAGTTACCAGCGGCCAGTGCAGGTCCAACCTTGTGAGCTACAAGGTTAAGTGGGTCGTTAAACGGCGTGACCGAAAAGATCGGTCCGATCGGGACCCTGTTGTAATATGCCCATCTGTTCTTCCCACGGGATTCTACATCCATCGGTATCGTCTCTCCGTAAATCCTTTTCGATTCCTCTGCAGAAAACAACATAGTGATGGAAGCCCTTCTCGCCTCCCCTCTCGAGTATTTTATCGGTTTGCCCGCTTCGTTTGAGATTATTTTAGCAAACTCCTCTCTCCTGTTTTCGAGCTCCCTGGATATCTTCATTAGGGCTTCATAGCGCTCGAATGAAGGCAGCTCTTTCATCTCTTGAAACGCCTTCTTCGCATTTCTTAAAACTGTACTTGCATCGGGTAGATCTGTATCTCTTAGTTCGATAAATTGATCGCCACTGAACTTGTTTTTGACAATCATAATTGAAGAGAGTATATTCAAAAATATATATTATCTGCTGAGAGGCCCCAAGCCAGCTACCCAATACTGATTTATTGCCAATGGTAGGTAGGTTCAAAAATCGGACGACAGTCTCTACTTCGCTACAATGGGAACCTAACAACTCCTCCATCTATCTGGATGTTCGTACCGTTGATGTAGGAGGCATCCGCTGAACAGAGGAAGGAAACGAGATGTCCTATCTCCTCGGGTTTACCGAACCGCCTCGCCGGAATGCCCTGTTTTATGGCATCATAAGCCTGATCTACCGTAATATTCATTCTTTCCGCATTCCTCTTGGCGATGTTCTCCAACCTGGGGGTCATGACGTAACCCTGGGAGACGCTGTTGAATGTGATCCCATTTTGTGCGTATTCAAGCGAAAGAACCTTGGACAGGCTAACGACAGCAGCACGGAGAGAAGCAGAGATGGCAAAATTATCGAGCACCTGCTTCGTTGTAAGGGACGTCACGAAAACCACTCTCCCATCCCTCTTTGAGATCATTTCTGGAAGAACGCTCTTCACCATTATGATGGAACTCTTGAGAAACATGTTCATGCTGGAGTCCCAGTCATCCTCCGTTATCTCGAGGAAAGGAGCAACCTTGGGGTCTCCAAAATTGATCACGAGAAAGTCTACGCTACCACTCTTCTTCTTAACATCCGTGAGCATCTTCTTGACGTCTTCGGGTCTTGTGAGATCGCAGGGAATTATGCTGACTTGCATCCCCGTTTCTTTCATTATCTCTTCTGCGCTCTTCTTGAGCTTGTCTTCATCCCTAGACGAGATGTGTACCCTGCATCCTTCAGAAGCTAAAACTTTGGCTATTCCTTTTCCAATCCCGGAACTCGCTGCAGTAACAATGGCAACTTTTCCATCGAGACCTCTCATGCTTAACATACAAACGCAGTCTATTTATGTCTTGTCTTGGGAGGAGTCTGGTGCGATGACTTTAGATGCTAGGTGGCCGATGGATTATTACCCCTAAACGGTGGCGGAGAGTTTTATCTTCTTGTAGGTGTAAGAAGCGATTCCCATAAATATCGCAGACGTGAGGACGAGTACACCTATGTAGAGGAGGTCAATACCGGAGCTTGTATTGAGGAACGCACTCCTGATACCATCCACTACGTATGTCAGAGGGTTCAAGCGGGCCGCAATGGCAAGTGCTCTCGGTGTCTGTGAAGTAATGGGATAGAAGACCGAACTAGTGAAGGTGACAACGAAGAACATGACGTTGCTTATCACATTGAAGACTTGATTGGATCGCACCGTGGCACCGAGCGCAAGCATTATAGAGCCAAAGGTGAGAGTCCCAAGGACCAGGAAGACGCAAACAAGAAGGAATCCGCCGATAGTTATCCTGAGGGAAATAAAAGGGATCGCTACCAGGATCATGATCAATGCACCTCCGAACGTAACGAGTATCATTGCGACCAGGTTGCTCAGTTGATACTCGAACCTAGAGAAAGGCATAGAGAATATCTGCTCGAGCATTCCGGTGCGTTTATCGGACCACAGCACCCAACCAGCCATTGATCCTCCCATCAGTATCTGATCCGCTACTACTCCAGGTGCTATGAAAGAGACATAAGATAGGTTTGTACCCCCATAACTGAATGTGTGGATGATGGACCCCATCATAAGCCCCATTATCAGAAGATAACCCACTGGCAGAAGGACGAGAAACGAAATCGTGTTTATGTCGAGGGCGGATCTGATGATTCTATACGTCAGCCTAACTACGCTATTCATTGTGATGATCCTCCACTACCTTGAAGAAGACGTCTTCAAGCTCAGTCTTCTTGACGTTCAACCAGACCAAAGAACTTGCCTCTGCCTTGATGTAATCGTTGATGATCTCCATGGTCTCTGAAACCTTGTTCGTGACGATCTTTATCGGCTTGTCTAAGGTAAACGATCCATCTACAACTGCCCCATCCGCCCTCCTCTTCAGATTCTCAACTAGCCTTTCTGGATCCCTGCTCACCATGACTTCGATCGTCCTTTCCCCCTCATAGGTGGCTTTCAGGTTCTCAATAGAATCGACTGCGTAGAGCTTCCCGTGATTGATTATTCCCACCCTGTCACAGAGAAAATCCGCCTCCTCAAGATTGTGTGTGGTGAAGAAGATGCTCGTTCCCTCCTTCGCCATCGATTTAAAGTAGGTGAGTAAATTCTTCCTTGCTATCGGATCCAACCCTATGGTAGGTTCATCTAGGAAGAGCAATTCTGAGTCGTGCAATAGTTCCCTAACCAATTGAAGTCTCCTCCTCTGCCCGATCGATATGTCGGCAGCATTCACCTTTCTTATCTCCGTCAGATCAAATTTCTCGATAAGTTCATCTATCCTCTTCTTTACATTAATCCTCGGAATGTTCCATAGGGTAGCATATACGTACATATTTTTTTCCACAGACAGATTCCACTCGTAGCTTGGCTGTTGAAGTATTACGCCTATCCTCTTTCTGATCTCCAGCCCTTTTTTCGTTACGTCCATCCCGAGAATATTCACGGTACCCCTTGTAGGTCTTATAAGTGTAGTCAGGACTCTTATTGTCGTGGTCTTTCCAGCTCCGTTTGGTCCGAGAAAACCGAATACTTCGCCTTCCTTGACGTTGAAGCTGAGATCGTCAACCACATACTTTTTCCCGTCGTACGATACCCTAAGGTCCCTGACTTCTATCGAATTCATTTTGTTTGCTCACTATGGAAATTTACTATATAGAACTAGATGGATGTTACTTGGCTCTCAACGAAATATAGTTTGAGCTGCTCTCCCCCTCCAATTATTCTTCCAGCATTTCTTCATCTTGCAAGGAGGGGAAGCGCAGGGAAGTACTTTGGTGCAGTTGGCCGTCTACCATTTAGTGAATGGAAGAGACGTGTTCTGCCAGTGTTTCCCAGAAAATGCCACAATCGAAATACAATCTTTAGATCTCTTAGAACTTTACCGTTGCATAAGAATTCCTTCTCTACATTACCAGATTCTGCCACTTTCAATAATGCACGACAAGTGGGTGTGGTAAAGTCCCGGTACATTTTGCTTTTAGGCAACAATCTCCTAATTTCAGGTGTTGTAATGGTTTATGAAGCTGGCCTAATTGTGATGAAATCTTTATAAGTGACATTTGATTGGATGCATGGGTAATATAAATGGGAGAAGAAAAGAAACAAAAGGAAGGAGTAGTTGAAAAATCTGGCGAAGTTGTTGGCGATGTTGCGAAAAAAGGTGTTGGTGCAGTAAAAGGTTTCGGAAAGGGTCTTGTTAAAGGATTCAAGAAAAACGAGGAAAAGAAAGATTAGTTCTTTTGACGATTACTCCTTTTATTGTAATAGTTCTACCTAGCTACCAATAGGGGACCAAATCTAAAGGCTTCTATAATGGGCCATTCAGTGAGCACTAGAAAAATTGAAAACATACGTAATCAATTTCAGAAAAGAGAAAGCCGAGTCAAAATAAGAACGGAAAGAATATTCACTTGAAACCACTTGTGGAAGCGTAGGGTGATCTAAATTGATAATTGCAATTCCCACGGATGATGGATTTACAGTTTCTGAGCACTTTGGAAGGTCAAGAAACTTTCTCATAGCGAGAATCGAAAATGGTAAGGTAATTAGCAAGACCCTTGCAGAAAATCCACACAACAAGGAGTCTGATGATCAAGTTGGCCATGGAAGGGTCCTCAAAACACTAACAGACAATGGAGTAAGAAAAGTGATCTGCTCTAATTTGGGCCCCCGGATGGTCGATAACCTGGGAAGTCTTAAGATTGCAGTGGAAAGAGTTCAATACAGTTCCAACATCGAACCGATACTCATAGAAGAAGCCAGCAAAATTTAGTAGAGATTTCCAAGTATTGCAAACTCAAGCTACAGCTATTTTCAGGCCCGAAAGGAATAAAAGAGCTAGCCCTAGGATCGATTATTTTTAAATCAATTTGGCAGTAAAAGATACTTTGAGATCCTTGAAAAAACAACTAGTTGTGTCCGAATTTCTTGACATATTCGTTGACTTCATGCGCATCTAAGTCAATCACCTTGGCAAAATTCTCCAACATACTCACAGACGAAGGAAAGTTCGATTTGGTAAGTTGTTCTACATTCACTCCAATAGGAACCTTGATCTGAAGCTCTTCCACTGCATTTATAATCTCGCCGTATACCCTCAGTGAGTTGAAGACTGACCGCTTTGAAGCCTCTGCTAGATCGTTGCTCTCCAATATGTAATCTTTTGCCTGTGTTGGCAGCTCAACTGCAAGGAAGTCTAGAAGATTAAGATCTGCTACGCTCCTTATTGGGCCAAAGCTGAACAGAATAGTGGCAGGTTTCACTCCAGCAATTGCGCACTGTTTGTAGTATTCTCTAAGTAGGCTAATGGCTTGCACGCTGTCAAAGAGCAACTGTGTCGTGAAGAACTCGGTCCCCGCTATGGTCTTGAATAACATCCTCTTGGCCTCTTCCTTTCTCTCTGGTAGGGAGATATTGCCTATTGTTATCTCCTCTTCGTGAAACTCTTCCCACAGTCTCCTCGCTATGACGTTAGCTTCTGAAACGCTCGGTCCTGGATATCTGTGATGTCTGGTGTTTCCTCCAACAAAGATAAGATTGCTTATTCCGAGAGAATGAGTCTCTCTTATCCAGTCAACAAAGTTTTCATAGTTTTCGATATGTGCAACTACCTTGTTGACGAGGGCGTCTATGTGCAGGATATCTGCTGTACCTCGAGCGAGTGCTCTAGTGTAGATGCTGTTGTACCTGGGTTTCCCCTCGTGGTTCTCCTCCACAAGCTCTGGAACGCTAATGGCATTGAGTCTTTGAAATGGGTTCAGTGCATTGGCGAGCTCCTCTTTTCTGTTATTGAGATTCCTGACGATCCTGTCGTCGTGAACCTGATCTCCAGTCTTTGCGTCTCTGAGTGGTATAACAGTAAATATCAACGGCTTTTTCACAAGCAAATCCCTGAATCTCTTCTGTTCACTCACCATTTTTCAATGAGATGCATTGAGTTATTTAATAATTCTCTCGCGCGACGCTTCAAAAGAGACGACAAGAGGGAAAACAAAGTGGCCAAAGCTTTTATGATGAGTCTCTTCCATGCAAGTGGTAAAATGAGTGTGAGATATCTCACTTTCGACTGTTACGGAACGTTGATTGACTGGAGAATGGGGCTGGAAACCAATTTCAGGTCATGTGCAAGGCTAGATAACTCTGCAGATGTAGACATTTTCAAGCGGTACCAGGAGATAGAGGCAAGCAAAGAACAAGGTTATTCGTCGTACAAGGAAATACTCGAATCGTCTTTCATGGAGCTTGCACATCAACTTGATCTCGACCCTTCCAAGGAAGACGCCAAGGGATTTTCCGAAAGCATAAAATCGTGGCCGCCTTTTGAAGACACAGTCTCGACCCTCAGGTCACTGGGCATGAAGGGCTACAAGAGGGTGATTCTGTCTAACGTAGACAAGGATCTGCTCAGAGGAACGATCGGCCAGAGCGGATTGGATGTCGACGGATACATAACTGCAGAAGATGTGAAGTCGTACAAGCCAAAAGAAACCCACTGGATCAGGTTCCTCGAGCAGTATGGATTAGAGAAAGACGAGGTAATACACGTAGCCGGGAGCATATATCACGACATAGCTCCTGCTTCCAGTTTAGGGTTCAAAACGATCTGGGTCAACAGGTACAGAGAGCCAAATGAAGGAAACGTACTCCCAAATTACGAAGTTGAAAATCTTTCTGCGATTTTGGACGCGCTGGAGAATCAAGAAAAATAAAAAGGTGAGAAAAGAATCTATATCTACAGGCAAAGTCGTCCAGTCGTTTTCACCTAGCTCATTCGCAACTGAGCAGACTTTGCATGACCAGCCAGTCCTTCTCTAATACTCTGCCTGTAGGCTCTGTTCGCAAGATTTTCTTTTGCCGATTTGTCGGTCACCCTCTGGTAGGTGAGAATTTTCAGAAATGCACCTACGGACAGTCCACCCGTGTACTTCGCCGCCTGATTTGTAGGGAGCGTGTGGTTCGTTCCAATGAGTTTATCGGAGAACACTACAGGGGTGTCTTCATTGAGGAATAGAGATCCAAAGTTCTTGAGATTCTTGAATGCCCGCTCCTCAGATTCTCTGGAAAGATGTAGCTCAAGATGTTCTGGGGCGTAAGAATTTGCAACATCTATGGCCTCGTCAAGTGTGTCGCAAAGGAAGATCGATCCTTTCTGATCCCAGGATACTTTGAGTATTTCCTTCGTTGCCAAGGAATCAATGAACTGATCCATTCTATCCACAACTTCCTCCGCGAGTTTTCTAGAAGTTGTAACAAGGGAGCTTCTAGCAGCAACATCGTGCTCCGCCTGTGCGAGCAGGTCATACATCACGTTCACCGGGTCTGCTGTTTCATCCGCTATTATTAGCACTTCGCTGGGTCCTGCTAAGAGGTCTATACCCACGCTTCCGAATGCAGTCTTCTTTGCATGGTTCACATACTTGTTTCCAGGACCAACCACCTTATCGACTTTCTTGATTGATTCCGTACCGAACGCCATTGCTGCGATTGCCTGTATGCCACCCACATTGAAAATCTCGCTCGCCCCAGACTTTACGAGACCATAGACAACAGCAGGATCCGGTTTTCCTCTTCCAGGAGGAGTTGCAACTATGATACGCTTCACTCCAGCTACGTTTGCAGGTACTGTCCCCATCAGGGCAGAGGATAGTAAAGGAAACCTTCCTGCAGGAACATAAACACCCACCGACTCGATCGGAATCACTCTCTGTCCGAGAGTTGTTCCACCGTTGTCGACCTTCAGCTCCATGTCCTTGTACATCGATAGCTGAAACTCTGCAAACTTCCGAATCCTCGAGATGTTGGTATCTATAAGCTCCCTCACCTCATCTGGGACCATTTTTATTAAGTCTTCAATCTGGTCTTTCTGCATCTGGAGCGACTTTAGGTCTTCCTTGTCGAAGAGTTTCGTATATTTCTTTACTGCAGCGTCTCCATCCCTCCGTACATCAGATATTACGTCACCCACTAATTTCTGTAGATCGGTTTCTTCTCTTTCAGTTTCAAGTCTTTCGACTTTCAAGCTCTTAATTGCCATCTTATTCACCTATTTCCTAATCGAAGGTCCCCACTTCCATTCCTGTTTTACCAAGATTCTTCTTTTTTCTGTACCACCATACTATGGAGGCAACAAAAATGCCTGAGACCGCAAGCACCAGGACCCAATAGCTCGCGATGTCAAGGGGATATCCAGGGAATGGAACGAACACTCCATAGACTGCGAATGCGTATACTGCAGTTGCCACCAGCGGGAAAATTGCAAATGGTATGACCTGCTTCGCCTTTGCCTTGAGAGTTCTTTTCCCCCAGACCGGTAGGGAAAAGTTTGCAATTATGTGGACTATGTAAAGTGAAGCTCCGTTCATTGTTGTGATAACTGCTGCGGCGGTAAATGGTCCCCATATAATTCCCCCAACCAGTGCTATGATCAGTACGATGATCATCTCAACAATGATCACTTTGAATGGGGCTCCTGTCCTCTTTGAGGTTTTAGTTAGGCTCTTCGGGAACAATATAGAATCCCTTGCCATAGCAAAGCCAGCCCTGCTGAGTGCGTTTCCTTCCGCGATTCCGTTCGAGATGAAGCTGTTGAGCGTCAGAACTATGAATACTATGAGGGCAACTGGACCACCATACCTAGCAACAACCAAGAATCCTGGATTGGAAGCCGAAGCAAAGCTAGACATGTTGTTTACACCCCAACCAACCGTGAATGCGTAGGTACTTAGAATGTATGCAAATGCTGCCATGCCAATTGCAATAAGAATGGCCTTCGGGACAGTCTTCTTTGGCTGTTTCATCTCTTCAGACAGCGTTATCACTGATCCAACTCCAACGTACCCTAAGATCGCAAAAACCGTAGCAAAGCCTACCTGGCCAAAGGAGTGGCCGGTAAAGGTAAATGGTGTAAGGGTGTTACCGGGACCGACCTTGACAATTATTATTATAGATATTACTACGAGGAATATTACTTCAAGAACTCCTCCGATCATGGTATAGAACAAAGACGGTTTAAGCCCACTCAGAAGTAATATTGTAATTATTAGGAACGGGATAAACATGAGCGGAATCCAGCCTAATGCGCTCGTAGCCAATCCCGGCACCAGAGGCTGCAGTACACCCGCAAAGAAGAGGATTGAGAAACCACTCACAGCCCCCAACAGATTAAAGAGATACAACCAGGATGCGTATATACCTGCGCCCGAACCGAAACCTGCTGACACGTATGCATAGTATCCACCTGCATGAGAGATTCTCCTAGAAAAAGAGTAATTCATATACATTGCAGAGAGGACTCCTATGACAGCGATAACATAGGTAATCGGCAGGGACGCACCAAGTATTCCTGCTTCAACCACATAGAACGAAGCGGCGGTGGCTGCGGGAGCAACAAATGCCAGACTCTGAAAAACTCCGAGCCAGAGGCCACCCGAATTTTTCCTAAGAACTGTACCAGAATCTTCTACGGCCATAAGGGCGTAAATAATTCACATCTTATTTAAGGATGTTTGGAACTAAACCCGACAACAAATTTGGGAAATAATATAGTCCGTTCTGGCCAATTACGGATAAATTTTGCTTCAATTTTAAATATAGGCATAAATTGACGGTTTCATGAACGTACACAAAGGAACACAGCCCGATGTTTTTGATTTAAGACTGCTCAAACAGCTCACAAGCGATGCTTCACAAACAAACGTCCAGCTGGGCAAAAAGATCGGTATATTCTCTGCGTCGGCTGTGAGCAAGAGGAAGAAATCACTGGTTGAGAGAGGTCAGCTAAACGGTATCCGGGCATCTCTCAACTGTGAGAGGTGCAATCTCGATTATCCGGTAGTTATATTCGTGCGAGGTAAATACGGGCTAAACTATGTAGAATCACTTGGTGAAAAACTCAAAAGTTTGCCCGGAATACTCTCTATCTACAATGTAAGCGGAGACATAGATTTTGTAGTCTTCGCAGTTTACAGGAATCGGACTGAATATATGGCAGTTCTTGACAAGCTGTACGACATGAATGAGATAGAAAGGACAGACACAAGACAGATCTACAAAATGATAAAGGATTTTGATTATTCCAATGCCATCAATCCAAATTCTGCCTCATTCACGAAGTGATGCCGGGAAGCGATCCGATACTATCAATTCAGATGGGGAGATTCTCCCAGTCGATTAGATCTTCGTCACTTGGGGTACTTATTTCGAGAACTTCCAGAATCTCAGTAAATAGCTGGTCTCCTATTTCCGTATTATCCCATTTTTTGAAGAAGGAGTGATTTAGAAGCATGCTTATCTGAGCGAAGCCCGAAGCCGTTCTTGCCTTCTCTTCGTCTGTAGAAATGTCCTTTATCTGGTGAGCGAACTCCCTGTTTAATTCGTCATTTTTGAGGTCCAGAAGAAAATCACTAACTGTTTTCTGGAGTAGCTTGGAGTGTTCATCTTGCATTAGTATTTTCACCTTGAACCCGGGTTTGAACTCTATGTGGTCTCCGTTAACGGAGAACCACTTGCTCGCATCCATTTCAAAGAATACTCTAGCCAATGCCTCCGCAACCTTCCTCGGCTCGGAAAAATCCACCCCCTTGGTGAGATTGTAAATCACCATTGATCCATCTCCAGACTCCTTCCTTGAGGACCGAATTATCGATGTAATATTACCATCGGCGGTCATAGAGTCCTTACAAAAAGAGGCTATTTAAACTGTTCTTACTCTCCATCTTTGTTGTGGTCGGTAACATGACTAATTCTATGGAAACTTGGCTCATATATATGTTACCAGTATTTCCATAAGCTAAGTACCGTTTATATATCGAGCAATTAAGCGATTCTCACTCCAGACTCGATGGAAACGGTAGGAAGTATTAGTACGGATTAAGTAATATCCTAAGGGAGATGTCCGTTGTCCGATCTCAGAAGTGCGTTGAAGATTGAAAAGAGAGATATTGATGCTATCAACGACTTCCTTGCTCTAGACGATAACCCGCTTGTGAATGAACTCATATCGAGAGTGGAGAAATATGGGGGCGTTCGGGAGATCAATCATAGGGCGAAGGAGAATGGCAAGCTTGGGAACTTGATGAACAAGCTCAGTAACGATCATTCTCCTTTCTTTGACGACCTCGTCTGGTTAGAGAAACAGCGAGACAGCGGTGCATTCACCAGCGTGCCTGACTATAGGAAGAAAGTTCTGGGTGGGACTGCAGGATCTATCAGATTCGATGAAAGCTCTCCAGTCACACTGGAGATAAGTGGTTCAAACTTCTTCCAATGGTTGATAGTGGAGGCTAGAAAATCGATCTCAAAGAGGGAGCTCATGCCTGCAAGGTATGTACGCGTCAGGTCGATGAAGGAGCAGGTCGAAGACGGTGATATATGCGCATTTGCTGCAGCCATGGACATAATTGGAGGCTCCTACGTACAGACCCTCGATACTAAAGGAACGCTGCTCGGGAAGGATGGCAAGCCCATCAACCGACACCTTGGGGGTTCAGATACCCTCACGGGTTATTTTGGGGGCATCGGAGAGCCTAACGAATATGCACTGGCTTGGATCGATGAGATCCTCCATTACTACACCGAATATGGCGTGCCTCAGGTCCTCAATATAAATTTGGGCACGGTGCTGCTGGGTTATTGGCTTTATAGATTGGGGATCAACATCGAATTCAAAGTTTCAGTTTTTCTGGGGGTAGACAACCCTTACTCAGTCTTGTGGCTCCTGACGCTGGCTAGGCTGTTTAGCAGAAGTGATGGAACAAGCCCACTTCGGGGGTTGAATCTGTCAAACTCAGTAGACAACAATACAGTCGAATTGGCTGCTTACATTCGCGATTCGCTCGGGTTCCGTGACTCGGTCCGCATTGAACACCACATAACCGAAGCATACAAGGGGATCGTCAGGCAGCCTTATGACAGAACTGGAGAATTGGTCGGACTAGCGGCTAGACTGAAGAACATTGGAGCGAAGCACGAGGGAGGTATCCCAGAAATGGAGGGTAGGAGGAAGCATCCTTCTGACATACTCGACTATTTCGTGTCCAAGAAGGAGATAGTGGAACAGGGTCTTATGCCAGAGCTACTGGAGAATTATCTGGATAAGCACGATGCTCTAAACAGATCCGCCGAGATCCTGACCAGAAATGGAATGAGCTTCATCGCCGCAGAGAAGTTACACAGCATATAGCATAATCACGCAGACTCCAGAAGAGGAGGTAAACGACTTTTGATTGTTCAGGCATAGACGTTGATGACAGAGTCGGGGGCGACAGGCTTTCATCTCGAAGATTTGCCCTCTTCCGAGAAGAAGTGCGGTCATCTCGGGGGAAGGTCCTGGTGCCGGCCTCCACTTTCATCAGAAACCTGATCTCTGCAATGCTGGCCGCAAACGTCCTTGGAAAACCACTGACCATTATCGACAGGGCTGATGCGATCTCTGCCAGGTTGATTACGAGTGACACAGATCCAGTCGATCTCGGATTTGCAGGTATTAAGAGGACGGAGGAAGGTTTCCACCAGTACGGCGGGTCTACTGAAGCATGCATAAAGAGAGTGTTGACGTACGCGCCTTATTCTTACATGATTTGTTCGAGACATCAAGTCACGATCTTGACCAAGCGGAGGAGCTTGCAAATGCTATTCGCGCCAAGTTTTCGGAGAAAATCCTTGCATACAACTGCTCTCCATCCTTCAACCGCAGGAAACATCTGAATGAAAAAGAAATTGCTAGTTTTCAGGTTGAACTGAAGGATCTTAGATACAAATTCCAGCTAATTACGCTCGCATGCCTCCGCTCACTCAACCTCTCGATGTTTGAACTAGTTAAGGATTACAAAGGCAGTGGTATGGCAGCATACTCAAAGTTGGAGCAAAGAGAAATAGAACTCGACCCATGGGGCGATGGAACTGTAAAACACCAGAGCTTTGTGGGACCGGATACTTCGTTCGCGTCAGGCAGATGATAAAGGGACCAGAGAGGTCTACTGTAGCAATGGGAGAATCAACTGTAACTAACCATTTCTAACTACTCGATTGCACCGGTTTACGCGCAATGAAGATGTTTAGAAAGTTAATTCTGCAAGTTATAATGGGATAGTCAATTTTGGTGTCGCTCCCCCACCCACACGACCAGCCGGAGTGCGGAGGGCCGGATTCGAACCGGCGAACCCCTGCGGGAACAGACCCTAAATCTGTCACCTTTGACCTGGCTCGGCAACCTCCGCTCGACGTCAATTGGCCGGGAGTATATTGATTTTCTTCTGTACTCTTTCAAGACAACGGCAATGATTCAGTAGCTTCATTTCTCCTTATGTTCTTCATTAATCCCCCATATACTTTTTGGCAATTCCTGAAGTGCTTGACCGAACTGCCATTTTACCGACAGAAAGAACGGGCCGGACAGAAACACTTTCAGGTGCATCAGGTGCGGGTTCGCTGGACCCGCTGACCACATTGCTTCGCTGAATATATGGAGCAGGGCTGCAGTCAATCAGCCCATCGAACGGGATGTTATTTTAGGTCATCTGACTCCTCAACGTTCAAGCCCAC
Organism: uncultured Thermoplasmatales archaeon; assembly: GCA_964389625.1. Lineage (GTDB taxonomy): Archaea > Thermoplasmatota > Thermoplasmata > Thermoplasmatales. The sequence goes on along the minus strand of CAYMEF010000001.1, from coordinate 2,090 downwards.
ACTCTTTGGAGGGGGGTAGTTGACGGGGTATCTCTCCCCTTCTAATATCTTAGGGGAGAAATGCAACAACAACCTTATTAATGCACTTAGCTTGAAAATAAGATGGATATCTGCCCGGCCTGTGGGGAAAAGTCAATTGACAATACTGCCTCATTTCTGTCCCGTCACTTTTTCTCGAAGGCACAGCTCAGCGACCCCGCTCACGTGATGTGGCTCAACAGAAACATATCAAAGGATAGGCTGTCGGAAGAAACACTTGACCAGTATTTTAAGGAATATTTCGACCTGTCGGGGGGAGGATTGGCCGCGTGGATCAGGAGAAGGTTCGTTGAACGATTTTTCTCTGAGGACCCAAACGTTTTTGTCTTGGATATGCAGGAGCCATCAAAGTATACAATCATGGGGTACGTCACAGAGCACTACCACTTTCTCAAACAATGGGTGAGGTCCTGCGCGTATATTACCGCCAGGACGGACATATTTGAGATTCAGAGGTATGAAGTGGAAAACGTGTCGGAAGAGTATTTCGGAATGGACGGGACGATACCTCACGTAGAACTTTTACTCAGAATGGGGGAATCTGTCGGGCTCTCTAGGGATAGAGTGGTGCGCTCGGTTCCATTGCCAAAAACCAGGAGGGCATTAGAGTATTGGGACCGCGTCTGTAGCTCTGAACACTGGTTGAATGCAATGGTCTCCATGCACTCTCTGGAGCTTATTGCTGACAAGAACGTAAAGGAATATGGAGCAAAATACGCCTATTTCAGGCCCGAAGTACTGGATGGTACGATTACAAGGGAAGTGTCTCAGTTCTTGAAAGCAGGATATGATGCTGACCAGTATCACTCCGGTGACGCGCTGATGCTTGTGGAAAGATATGCGACCGAGTTCAAGATGGAACGAGAGGTGCAGTCATACTTCCTGAGGTCAGCGGATTATTTCTATGGTTATCTGGAAGCGAGGCACGAAAGGGGGAAGATGTATGAAGAGGAATTATGAAGGGTGTGGCCTGTGCAACGCCACCTGGGGGGACTACTGGAGGGAGATAGAAGGGGACAGGATGTTCTTCTGCTGCTCCATATGCGCCGACGCTTTTGAGAACATGGTCAAGAGGGTGGAGAAGGAGACCGGATGGAAATCCATTGATTCTGTTACGATTGACGGAAACTATGCGAAGGGTCGGGACTGCACCGCTACCAGCGGGGAAAGGTATGTAGATTATTTTTTCAGGCACGAGGACGGGAATATCACAGAATTCAGGATCAAGAGTCAGGGGACAAGACCTGTTCCGTAGTCCACCCAAAGGTCCTCAGAATACACCTTGAATCCCTGATTTGAATACGCCTTGATGGCCGGAGAGTTCTCCTTGTTCACGAAGAGGATCGCCTTGCTGAGGTTGCTGTAGTGATCGAGCATGGATGATATGAGCTTCTGGACGTAGCCCTTGTTCCGCTGGGTAGGGTCGGTAAAGACGGAGGAGATCACAAACCAGTCCTTCCATATCGCACCCAGTGTGGCAGCGCTCACGAGGTTTCCATCCACAAAGTAGCCGAATACGGTGCTGTAGTTGAGCAGGTTCCTGAACTCTTCCATCTCCATTGTCTTAAACCTTGTGTTGTCCCACTGCGAAATGAGCTTAGCGTAATGGGTGTACTTGTCCTGCGAGAGGAGCTTCATGCTGTCGTCGTGTTTGCCTTCTGGCCTCTCGTTCACCATGCAGTATTCGTGGTATATGTTGGGAGCATCACTGAACATATGCAGGTTGTCATCGTACCGGACGTGGATGACCGATGTGCTCTTGTCAACATAGCCTAGGAGACTGCCCGTGGATGTCCTATCACCATATAGCCAGATGTCTTTTATTCCAGTCGAGTGATAATAATTCAACAATACTCCCGTTATCTCGTTCTCTTCTCTGGCATAGAGAAAGGAGCTGTTTCCGAGCAGAAAATTGAAGTTGTCGAGGTCGAACAGCATATAGAAGTTGTCGTAATCGTTCTTAAGGATCTTCATAAGTTTCTGTTTCTCAAACCAGCCCTCAAGTTTCTTGACTTCTACAGCCATTTCTCCTTCAAGCATAATCAGACAAT